>CAYJFD010000027.1:10104-28820 GCA_964369605.1 uncultured Muribaculaceae bacterium
GTGTATACTTGACTGATACTTTAAAGAAAGTGCATTTATTGTTCTCTCTGTTTCTATATTAAATAAAGTTTGCACTTCATAATCATACTTCTTATAGTAGTATAACGATTTTTCTAATTCTCCTAGTTTTTCATAAACTTGAGACAAGGTTAAATAAATTTTATAAGAAAAATCTCTATTATGCGTAGAATTAACTAAATCAGCTCCAATCTGTAAGATTTCACGTGCCCTTTGCAGCTCCCCCTGATCCATAAGAAAATCTCCATAAGATAAGTAAACATAACAGCTTGTCGTTGTAGGGAAAGCTCCTATATTTTCAAAGGCTAACTCATAATACTTCCTAGCTTCTTCGTATTTAAGTTTTCCTCTGAGAATATCAGCGTACGTATTATAAACTCCACCTTTATTAATAGATTTATTTTCATAATTTATTGCCATCAGTACATACTTCTCTGCCTGATCTAATTCACCCCCTATGAGATACATCATAGCCAAGCCATAAGCACCTACAAATTCGATGTAAGAATTATTACTCTCCCTTCCATAATTATATATATCTCGACCAAACTCTAATCCACTACTATCATTTCTAATAAAATACGTGACTATCAGATTATATCCCATCACTATATAATCATCCTCATCTTCTCTTACTTTTGCTATTTTCATGCCTTCTATTAAATACTCACATCCGGTAATATAATCCAAATCATGAGTTATATGATATAAAGCTAAATTATTGTACATCATATATATAGATCTATATGATTTTTGAGAGGCCAATCTTGGCTCATCATTTTTCCAAAGCTGTAATGCTAAACTTGAATAATTATAACTCTCTTTATAATTATCCATAAAAATATAATACTGAGAAATATAATTAAGTGATGTAAACTTCTCTTCTATTATACTTGTAGTATTAGCGATATCTAGAAAACTTGAGTTAAGCTCATTCAGTTTATCACTATCTTGATTGTTTATTGCAGCATGATACTCCTTCTGAAGCATCTCCAGATCATTCTGAGCACATATAGGAACCCTTACAATTATGATTAACAAGAATATGAGTAATTTTCGTATATGAATATTCATGATGCAAAATTTCATAATTTAGGGAATCTTCAGAGGTATTAATTATTCTTCTAGATATCTAAAAGAATAGTAGTACCAACAGCTGGGCTACTAGTACTCGCATAAACATACTTACTGGATAAACAGTTGCAAAACTAACTGCTGACTGAGAGACCTTGAAAGTATTTGTTGAGTATGACAAAGCTATAGGCTGAGTGTGCGAACCACTTAGCATTCCGATAATAGAGAAAAAGTCTAACTTGAATGCAAATCGTGCAATAGTTGCAGTAATCCATAAAGGAACCGTTGTTATCAAGAAACCATAAAGAATCCAGATATAACCTCCGTTAAGTACTGTTTCAACAAAACCGTTTCCAGCGCCTAATCCTACAGCTGCTAGGAAGAGTGATATCCCGACTTCTTTCAACATTCTATTCGCACTTATGGTAGAGTAAGTTACCATTTTATATTTGTAACCGAACCTTGCAACAAGGATAGCTATAATAAGCGGACCACCAGCTAGACCTAGTTTTACTGGCTGAGGTATACCAGGGATGAATATTGGGAGTGAACCTAAAACAACACCTAAGAAAATTCCAAGGAAGATAGGAATCAGATTTGGTTCTTTTAATCTATCTATAGCGTTACCTAGTTTACTTGCCAGCTTTGAAATCGCCTGTTCGTTTCCTACTACAGTAACCCTATCTCCTACCTGCAAGGCTAAGTTAGGTGCAGCAAAAACATCTACCCCTGCCCTATTTATCCTTGTTATATTTAAACCATACTGACTTCTAATGTTTAGTTCAGCTAAAGTCTTACCGTTTATTTCTGACTTAGTAACAACTAATCTTTTTGAAATAAGCTGGGTATCTAATTTTTCCCATTCTTCCATTTTCATCTCTATTTTCTTTCCCAAAAATGCGATGATGGCATCTTCGTCAGTCTTCGAGGCTACTAAAAGCATCTTTGCTCCTTCCTCAACCACAGATGAAGACGAAGGTATTTCCATCTTTCCATCTGAATGATAAAGTCTAGACACCACTAGACTAAAAGGGATAAGATGACTTATTTCATAGATAGTCTTTCCATAAAGACTCTGATTTACTAACTCCACTGCGATAATATTAGCACTCTCCTTACACCCTGCAGCCTTTTCAAGCACCTCTTTTTCTTTATCTAAATTTACTCTAAAAACTGTTTTCATAAATAGGATTGAAAGTATTAATCCTATCACTCCTAAAGGATATGCTACTGCGTAAGACATTCCGATTACTGGCTCTGCTGCTCCGCCATTCATACTCGAGTAGGTTTCAATAGCCGCACCTAATCCTGGAGTATTAGTAATCGCTCCTGACATCACACCTACCATAGTAGCAACATCCTCGCCACTTGTACGCATAATAACTACCGCCACTACTCCAGCTAATAAGACATTGCATACTGCTAAAAGATTCATTGCCAAACCTCCTTTCTTGAAAGCCTGAAAGAAACCAGGTCCCACCTGCATTCCTACCGCATATACAAACAAAATAAGTCCGAAGTCCTTTACGAAGACCAGAACATCAGGGCTCAGCAACATCCCAAAGTGGCTTAGGATAATCCCTGCAAATAAGATCCAAGTCACTCCTAAAGAGATCCCTTTAATCTTTATTTTTCCTAAAATTAATCCCAAAGCTATCGCAAGTGCAACAATTAGTATAGAATGTGCTATACTGTCTTTAAAAAATAGAGTTTCTATCCAATTCATTCTTTTTAATATTTTACTCCTCTCTATAAGATTTATCAAGAGGATTTATTCCTCATTATCTGTTTATGATATCTACTTTACACTAATTACGTTCCCTAATAGCTCCTGTTCTGAAGGCTACTAAGAGCGCCTGCAAATCATCTGCTTGTTTCTTGAGAATTTTCCCCTTATCTGTATCCTTTATCAGAGTTCTTTCCTTAATATACTCTATGATATTTCGTTGTGATATGATATCAACACCCTCTGTAATAGCTTTTTCTGTAGACTCAAATGGCTCATGCTGAACTAAAATCAAACCAAAAGCATTATATAATAAAGTATATCCTGCGATCCCTGTTTCAGTTTGATAGGCTTTCGCATACCCTCCGTCTATCACAAGTAATTTTCCTTCAGCCTTAATCGGAGACTCTCCCTTCAGAGTCTTCACTGGGATATGTCCATTTATAATGTGCGAACACTCGTCTGTAATACCAAACTCATTAAGTATATTTACACAAACTTCTTTCTGCTCTTTTAATATATAATAAGCACCTTTCTCCTCCTTGTGTGTTACCTTATCTGCGATAAAATATCGTTCAAATGTTGCCATCTTCTTCTTGTCAAACGACGGAGAATCTGGACCACACCATAAATACCACATAAAATCCTGTGCATATTCCTTCAAAAGACTATCTCTCTCCTCAAAATAAGCAAGACGAGCTATCTGATCTATTCTATCAAGTAATGGCTTTCCAGAATACTGAGCTCCAAGTATCTCAACTGACTTAAAAGTCCCATCTTCATTCAAAGGCAAAGAACCATGATAGATAAGATTTGAATTACTCACTAGATATAAAGAACCTTTTGCATACATACAACGAATATGCTTCTCAAGATTTGTATTATTCTTAAAGTTATGCACTAACCTATTTACGACTTCTTCCTCATCTGGTGTTAAAGCATAAGGGTTTTGTGGATCTATAGTTGGAAATTCACTATCTCTTAAATCGTACTCGACAGAGTCTATGGTGATAGTTTTCTTCTCAAAATCTATCTTATCTAACAATAAACGATCATCCATTTTAAACTCTGGACGACGCTTTATTAAATCCCCCTCAACTTTAAACTGTATTACAGCTATCGCCTTATGCATTTGCGCTATTAACCTTTGTTGCTTATGAGAATACAATTTACTATCTGGATCTACTTTTGGCTTAAAATACTTACAAGGATCCTTTTCGTAATACTCCATCGCGAAAGTTGCCAAAGGGAGAAGATTAATTCCATATCCATCCTCCAGCGTCTCAAGATTCGCATATCTAAGACTCACCCTTAACACATTTAACATACAAGCAGCACTTCCTGAGGCTGCCCCCATCCAAATAATATCATGATTACCCCACTGAATATCACAGTTATGATAAGAGCATAGAGTATCCATAATTATGTGTGCACCCGCTCCTCTATCATAGATGTCTCCGATGATATGCAAAGAGTCGATCGCTAACTGCTGTATAACTCTTGCTAGCGCAATAATAAAATTATCTGCTATATTTGTAGATATGATAGTGTCTATAATGGAATAAATATATGCTCTTTTATTCTCCTTTTCCAATGATTCGTGAAGCAACTCCTGAATAATATAAGAATACTCACGAGGCAAGGCCTTTCTTACCTTTGACCTAGTATACTTTGACGATACTACTTCCAAAACCTTCATCATAGATATGATATTCGTAGTATACCACTCAGGGGTTAATTCCTGTGTTCTAGTTAAGAACTTAACTCTCTTATCTGGATAATAAATTAAGATGCACAGATCTGTTCTTTCCTGATCGGTCATAGTTGACGCAAATAGTTCATCAACCTTTGATTTAATCGCCCCTGAAGCATTTCTTAATAAGTGATGAAACGACTCATGCTCTCCGTGAAGATCAGTAACAAAGTGCTCTGTTCCCTTTGGAAGATTCATAATAGCCTCTAGGTTTATTATTTCTGTACTTGCTGCCTGTATATTAGGAAAAGAACGAGATAATAATTCTAAATATTTAATATCCTTATGCATTGGTTTAGTTTTGATTTTGAAGATATGCAAAGATAGGTCTAATGTATGATATTGACAAATTTTGAATCGGATTGATTTATGGAGTCATTTCACCTTCAAATGGTTCGGTGATGATATTTTAAATAAATAATGCCATGGTCCGTCGGAGTTTTCGCCGTCTGAGAGCATTTTTTGACGACGGGTGGCCTATTTTGAGGCAAAAAGAGGCGGTCCGTCGGAGTTTTCGCCACCTGAGAGCATTTTTTGACGACGGGTGACCTGTTTTGAGGTAAAAAGAGGCGGTCCGTCGGAGTTTTCGCCACCTGAGAGCACTTTTTGACGACGGGTGACCTGTTTTAGAGCAAAAAGAGGCAGGGCGTTTGGAGAATTACGACTTTAAAAGTGCCTTACTATAAACGTGCTTTTTAGCGGTGAAACTCATATAAAGAGTTCTTACGATTAAATGAGTGTAGTAGGCTATCCATAGGGAGTGAACACCGAAAAATGGGGCAGTGATAAAATACACGATATAAAAACCGATAGCTGCAAAAATCATTGTATTTCTAATAGCTACGGTAGATGTGGCTCCGACATAAATTCCATCCCAAACGAAGGCTGCACAACTTATTATCGGCATTAAAATCAACCAGGGTAGATATGGCACAGAAGCGTCCAAAACCTCAGAACTAGAAGTCATAAGTCTAAACATATTGTCACCCCATATCCAATAAACAAAAGTTGAAACCAAAGCGATACCTGCTCCCCAAATAAATATGACCCTAACTGCCTTTTTAAGAGAACTCAAATCCCTAGCGCCAATATACCTACCTGATAAGGCCTCACCTGCATAAGCAAAACCATCAATAAAGAAGGAAAATAACATTAATAGCTTCATCATTATAGAATTAACCGCTAGAGGAATATCTCCATAATCAGCTGACAAAGAAGTGAATCCACTATATACTGCCATAAAGCCTAAAGAACGAATAAACAAGTCTCCATTCATCTTAAAAAAACCTATAATATCCTTCAAGACAAACAGCTCCTTAACACGTAAATAAGCCCTAAATAGCTTCTTATAATACTTTAAGACTAAGACGACAGCCAGAACCAAACCTGTATATTGAGCGACTACAGTACCAAGCGCTACACCCTTGAATCCCAACGGAGTATATAAACACAAATAAATACTCATTACAAAATTCACAACATTGACCACTATATCTACTGCCATAGGACTTACCGTATTCTGCATACCTATAAACCAGCCCTTAAAAACATATAGTCCTAAAGTCGCAGGAGCAGCCCAGATTCGGATAAAGAAATACTGTCTAGCAAAAGACTCTACCTCTTGTGATGTATCCAAGAGCATAAATACCCCATCCAAAAATAAATACTGAATCAAGAACAAGAGCATCGAGATACCCAAAGCCGTAACTATTCCCTGCCCAAAATACTTAACAGAATCCTTAAAATCTCGTCTACCATAGGATTGCGCCGTTAGGCCGCCAATTCCGACCCTTAGAAAACCGAAGTTCCAATACAAGATATCAAAAAGCATCGTCCCTACTGCGATAGCCCCTATTGCTCCAGCATTTCCTAGTCTTCCTGCTACCGCAATATCTACCATTCCCACCAAAGGAACAGTTATATTAGCAAGTATACTAGGAATCGATAATTTTAAGACTCTCCTATTTATCATAAAAAACTTTTAATAACAATTTAATCAGACGCTAGATTAGCGATATTTACCTTCCTCGTCCAACATCCCTAGATAAGAATTATAACGCTCCGCACTAATTTCATCCCTTTCCAATGCATCCTTCACAGCACATCTAGGTTCGTGCGTATGAGTACAGGGTTTAAAATGACAATTCTCCATCAACGAGAACATCTCTGGAAAATAAAGAGATAATTCCTCTGGTTTAAAATCAACCAAACCAAAACCCCTAATTCCCGGAGTATCAACAATAAACCCTCCTGATGACAACTTATACATCTCATAGAAAGTTGTTGTATGCTTTCCTTGCAAGTGATACTCAGATATTTGTCCTGTTTTCGGATTTAAAGAAGGATCTAGGGCCTTGATAAGCGAAGACTTACCTACCCCAGAAACGCCACTGAACAAATTAATTCGCGCCTTAGACCCATCACCTGCACATTCACCCCTAAGCTGATCTATTCCGATATTATCTAGAGCAGAAACCTCTAACACCTCATAAGAAGCACCATTATAAATTTCCTTAAAATACTCCACGCCAGATCGCGTATTCTCATCATAGAGATCGATCTTATTCAAAATGATCTTCACTGGTATCTTATAAGCCTGGCAGCTAACTAAAAATCTATCGATAAATGGAAGTTTTGTTTCTGGAAAATCCAAAGTAACTACGAGGTAAGCCATGTCAATATTTGAAGCAAGAATATGAGCCTGCTTTGAAAGATTCGTAGACTTACGGATTATGTAATTCTTCCTCTTACAAACATTCTTAATCACCCCTACTCCACTAGGTCTTCCATCCTCATTCACTGGCACCTCATACTCAACGATATCCCCTACTGCCACTGGGTTAGTAGCATTAAAATCCTTCAATCTGAGCTTTCCTCTTATAACCACAGCAAAAAGATCCCACTTAGGCAATTCTGAAATAAGATATTGACTTCCCGTGTGCTTTACTACATAGGCTTCACCCGTTTTATAACTTTCCATAGCTGCGAAGATACAAATAAGATGTGAATTTTGTAGAAAAACTCTTAACTTTGCACGACAATAAATATGACTATATGTATACAAGCGAGGAAATAAAAGAAGTTGTAGATAAGAGTATCTCTATAATTAATCTCAAGAAAGAGCCACAAGAACTATACAAACCCCTTGAACACACGCTTTCGATTGGAGGAAAGAGAATAAGACCTAGACTATGCCTTTTATGCTGTTCCCTATTCTCTAAACGCCTAGAAAAATGCCATATCTACCCAGCTATGGCTATTGAGTTATTTCATGCCTTCACACTTATCCATGACGATATTATGGACAATGCTGACAAAAGACGTGGACAACTAACTATTCATAAAAAGTGGGGAGAAAACACGGCCATCCTTTCTGGTGACGTGATGTCAATTATAGCTTACGAATACCTTGCCGAAGCAAAGCCTGAGCTTCTACCAAAAGCCCTTGTTCTCTTCACAAAAACAGCAAGAGAAGTATGCGAGGGACAACAGTTCGATATGAACTACGAAAAGATTCCATACATCACTATGGACGATTATATAAAAATGATCGGGCTAAAAACTGCTGTCCTTATAGCATTTTCAGCAAAGCTTGGAGCCTTACTCGCAGGAGCCGATGACGAAACAGCCAATGCACTGTACAACTATGGTTATCAACTAGGTATAGCATTCCAGATCACTGACGACTACCTAGATGTTTACGCTGATCACAACACCTTTGGCAAGAATATCGGAGGGGACATCGTTAACAACAAAAAGAGCTGGATGCAGGTAGAATGTATCAAGCAAATACAAGGTGAAGGAAAAGATCGCTTCAATAAAATTATGGCGATGGGCGCAGAAAGAGCTGAAGAAAAGATCACCCTGATGAAAGAACTTTACTCTGAATACGGGATTAAGGAAGCTGCAGAAAAGGAGATAGAGAAGTATTACAGCTCCGCAATGTCGGAACTTAAAGACCTGTCCCTATCTAGAGTTCAGCTTAAGTTACTTTCAGACTTCGCTACGGATCTAATAAATAGAAATAAATAATATGAGTAGAAAGATGGAGATTATGGCTCCTGCAGGCAACTTTGAATGCCTTAGAGCAGCTATACAAGGCGGTGCAGATTCTATATACTTTGGTGTTGACAAATTAAATATGCGCTCACATTCAGCGAATAATTTTTCAACAAACGACCTCCCTGAGATAGCAAGAATATGCGAAGAAAATGGAGTACGCTCCTATCTTACACTTAACATTATAATCTACAATGCTGACTTAGAGGAAGCATATAAAACACTAGATGCAGCTAAAGAAGCAAATATAACTGCCGTTATCGCCTCTGACATGGCCATCATAATGTACGCATTTTCAATAGGTCTAGAGGTACACATATCCACCCAGTTAAACGTTTCAAACATAGACACTCTTCGTTTCTTTGCACAGTTCGCTGATGTGATAGTACTCGCTAGAGAACTAGATTTGAAGCAAGTAAAACAAATTACAGATAAGATAAAAGAAGAAAACATCTGTGGCCCTGCTGGCAGACTCATAGAAATCGAAATGTTCTGTCACGGAGCACTATGTATGGCTATATCAGGAAAATGCTACCTGAGCCTTCACGAATATAATCTTTCTGCAAACCGTGGATCTTGCATCCAGCTTTGTAGAAGAGCCTACAGTGCAAAAGATCTTGAAACAGATAGAGAACTAGAAATCGACAACAAATACATAATGTCTCCAAAAGACCTATGTACAGTTGAATTTGTCGACAAGATGATAGAGGCAGGGGTAAGTGTATTCAAGATCGAAGGACGCGCAAGAGCCGCAGAATATGTAAAGACGGTTTGCAGCGTATACCGAAGCGCCATTGACGCGGCGACAAATGATATTGCGCTAGCGAATAATGCTCCTGCAAATGATATTGCTGGAGAATCCAGCGCTAATTCATACACCGACGAGTTAAAGAGCGAACTAAAAGAAAAGCTCTCTGGCGTATTCAACAGAGGCTTCTGGGACGGATACTACCAAGGAGCAAAATTAGGAGAGTGGAGTGAGGTCTACGGAAATAAAGCTACAAGACGCAAAACCTACATCGGAAAAGTCACTAACTACTTCAGCAACATAGGAGTAGCAGAAGTATTATTAGAAAGCGGAGACCTATCTGTGGGCCAAGAAATAATGATTATGGGACCTTCAACTGGACTAATAGAACATACTGTTGAAGAAATCAGAGTAGATCTAAAAAAGACAGATAGCGCAGTAAAAGGTACTACACTATCTATTCCTATAGCTCAGAAACTACGTCGTTCTGATAAAATCTATGTTTGGCTACCAGCCTAAGAGACTGCTAATTACAATATAGCCTTGAGAACTATATCGTGATCAAGGAAGTTTTCAATTTGCCCCCAAGCATAATAATACTTTGAGACTATTTCGTTCTCTAACATAGGAGATATTTCCTCACGATTCTCATATAAAAATGTAGACGCGTCGACACTAACCTTTGATTCTAAATGAGTAAATTCATCCTTTACAGAATCATATATTCCATCCCTCTTTGCAGCTTCAATTAATTCCTGTACCATGATCTCAGACTCTGTTCTTGAATCGAAATCAGTAGAGCAAACATACTCTACAAAATCCTCATACTGCCTTTCACTTAACTCAAAATCAGCAGCTGGCGCAATACTCAAGTTCTCAGCAAAGAACTTAATAGCATAATCCTGAAGTGTTCCACCGAGCACCAAAGAAGCCATCACTCGAGAATAAGCCTTTGGTTCAACCTTAACATCTGGCTCTATTCCCCCATTATTTCCTTCATTTCCCTCATTATTTTCTTCTTGATTATCATCACTACCATTCTCTACGTCCTTATCTTTCGAGAAATAATCTATTCCTTGAACACAACGGCCACTTGGAGTATAATAACGAGCCGTCGTTAACTTTAAGGTCGACCCATAGCCAACATCTCTAATAGCCTGCACTAAACCCTTTCCAAAAGTCCTCTCTCCAACTATTGTGGCACGTTCTAAATCCTGAAGAGCACCTGCAACTATCTCAGAAGAAGAAGCAGATTGGGAATCCACTAAAACAGTAATCGGAATATCTATATCAACGGGTGTACTTTCGGTATAATACTTCACAAGAGATAAACTATCTCTACCCATAGAAGAGACCACCATAGTATTCTTTGGAAGAAACACAGACAACAACTCTATCGCCTCTGACATTAGTCCACCCCCGTTCGAGCGCAAATCTAACACGAGACGCTTCATAGAGCCCTCTTGCTTATAATTAGAAAAGATATTGCGAAACTCTTTCGCTCCACCATCTGTAAAACCATCATAAGAAAAATACACAGTCGTGTCATTAAGATATCCGTGATACTGTATGTCTGCAAAATTAATTATTCCCCTCTCGAACTTTATATCTACCGTATCTCCGCCCCTTGCCTTTAGCACTCTCATATCAAAAACCGATCCAGGCCTTCCCCTCATCTTAGTGCTGGCCTGACTCACAGTTAAAGGATTCACACTTTCACCATCGATCTCTAATATCTTATCACCTGGCTGCAAACCAAACTTTTGAGCTGCAGAAGACGCATAAGGCTGGGTAATCATTATCGGCTCACCCTCTGCCTTCTGAATCATTGCCCCTACTCCGCCATAACTTCCAGTTGTCATCAAATCTATATCTACAGCATCTTCCTCAGGGATATATACCGTGTAAGGATCTAATTCTGCGAGTATTGCGTTAACACCTGTCATAACCATACCACTTAAAGCTAGCGAATCCTCAACATAAGCACCTCTGAGAGCCCTCAAAATATTATACTGAATCTCTAGAGATTTAGCTGTTTTAAAATCCTCTGACTGAGCTGTTAAAACAGACAAGCTCACAAATACGCCCAATACTACTACTATTATTTTTCTCATTTTCTTATAATTTTCGAAAGACAAAGTTAATCTTTATAAGTTCATTTCTTAACTTTGCATCAATTATTAGACCAAGTTCAAATGAAAAAGTTAATTTTCGCTACGGGAAACAAAAATAAACTCTTCGAAGCACAGAAGATTCTAGGAGAAAATATATGCTTAAGTACTCCTTCGGACTACAATATCAATGAAGATATTCCTGAAACAGCAGATACCCTAAAGGGCAATGCCATCCTTAAAGCCCAATACATATACGAACGCACACAAGAAGACTGCTTTGCGGACGACACTGGGCTAGAAATAGATTACCTCAATGGCGCCCCTGGTGTATACTCTGCTCGCTATGCCGGAGAAAATAAACTAGCTAAGGACAATATCGCTAAAGTTCTAAACGAACTCCAGGGCCTTCCTTTAGAACTTAGGACAGCTCGATTCAAATGCGTTATAGCACTAATCCTAGACGGAGAACTACACACGTTTGAAGGATGCTGTGAAGGAGTAATTACTTTCGAATGCTCAGGTAGTGAAGGCTTTGGATATGATCCTATTTTCAGACCTAGTGGCTACCAAGCTAGCTTCTCTGAACTTAGCCTTGAAGAGAAAAACACCATCTCTCATAGAGGAATAGCTATGAAATTACTAGCTGACAAGCTTAAATAAAACCGCACTAATCTAAATGAAATTAATAGTTCTACATAGTACGAAATACGGTGAGAGTTCATTAATTGTCCACGCCTACTCGCAAACAGACGGAAGAGCTGGCTATATGATAAAAGGTGCATTTGGAAAGAAAAATCAGCACCTGAGTGCAAGCATACATCCTCTTAATATTATTGATTATCAAATAAGTCCTAATAATAAAGCATCACTTGCTCTTTTAAAAGAATTCTCGTCCGTAAGGACTCTCTCCGATCTACGCTTTGACTTAAAAAAGAACTCTATCGCTATATTTATCTGTGAACTTCTATATCGCTCCCTTAGGGAAAACATTCAAGACCCCATACTATTTAACTTTCTTGAATCTGCGATAATCACACTTAATGATCATACAGGAGACTACTCAAACTTCCATCTTTGGTTTTGCATTCGCTTTGCTTCCGTACTGGGTTTTAATTTGAGCGAAGAATTCAGTGATGAATACAACCCATTTAATACACAGCAGCTAGAGATAATAAAACTACTAAATCACAGAAACTTTGACGACTGCAAGCATTTTGAATATAATGGATCCCTTAGAAAAGATTTTTTAGATTCTATCATCCGTTACCTTGAATTTCACTTAAACATAAAACTAAAGATAAACTCACTTCCTATTCTTCACTCCATCTGGCAGTAACAAAAAAATATTTTATATATTTGTAAATTAATTCTTGAGCTTATGATTAACAAACTCGTTTTAAGATACAATAAAAAGCACTTGAGAGAACTTGAGAGTAGTCGTAGACACCCTATAGAATCTCAAAACTTGACCTTCGATAAACTTATCAAAGGAGGTCAAAACACACTATTTGGTCAGGACCACAACTTCTCCCAGATCAGTAACTATCAAGACTTCGCTAAGAATATTCCAGTCAGGGAGTATGATCAATTCGAACAATACATAGATAAAATAAGAGCAGGGGAACAAGATATTCTATGGAATAGACCAACTAAATGGCTAGCTAAATCTAGTGGAACAAGTACAGGAAGAAGCAAATTTATTCCCATTACTGTTGACAATATTAAAGATTGTCAGTACAGCGGCTTTTTAAAAGTACTAAATACCTACCTAACACTAAATCCCAGATCAAGGCTTTTCCTAGGAAAATCTCTTACCATCGGAGGATCCGTTAATTTAGATTCTACTGGGAGTGAACACCTGCTTTGTGGAGATTTATCAGCAATCCTACTAAAAAATTCACCATTTTTCGCAGAGCTTGCTCGCATACCATCTAAGAAGTTAGGAGTTATACCCGATTTTAATAAAAAGATAGAACTTGTTTGTAAGCATTACTCGAAGTCCGATGTAAGAAGCCTTTCAGGTGTTCCTGCATGGAATTTAATCTTCCTTCAAAAGGCAGCTGAATACAACAATGTTAAGCACATCACAGATATATGGCCTAACCTAGAAGTATTTATGCACGGAGGCATAGGCTTTGAACCATATAGAGCTCAGTTTAACAAGCTCATACCAAGTGACAAAATGCACTACATTGAAAATTACAATGCTTCTGAGGGCTATTTTGCGCTACAAGATGATTTTTCAGATAAGTCCATGCTTCTTACTCTAAACAATGGAGTATTCTATGAGTTTATACCCCTTGAGCATCTTGATGCAGTACTAAGGGGAGAATCTTCAGAAATCTATCCTATAGAAGGTGTTGTTACAAATAAAGTTTACGCTATGGTCATTACCACTAACAGTGGGCTTTGGCGCTACCTAATAGGTGACTGCGTAAAATTCACCTCTACATCTCCATATAAGATTATCATTTCTGGAAGAACAGCGCACTACATAAACGCATTCGGAGAGGAGCTAATGGTTCATAATGCTGAGCGTGCCCTTGTAGAAGCGTGCAAACAAACAGGAATAATTGTTTCAGAATACACCTGCGCGCCTATTTTCATGACAGAAGAAAGGAAGGGAGCTCACCAGTGGGCTATAGAATTCGAATCAACACCTAATGAACAAGGACTTCTGGATTTTGCCACTATTCTAGACTTAGAAGTTCGTAAGACCAACTCTGATTACGATGCAAAACGCACGAATGACTCCACAATACGCCAACTAGAAATATATCCTTGCCCTAAAGGAACCTTCCTTAAAACTATGGAAGCGAAAGGCAAAGTCGGAGGACAAAATAAAATCCCTCGCCTAAGCAACAACAGAGACTTCATCGAAGAAATCATAAAAATGGCTTCTATCAGTTAACTAATAACTCTATAATTCCTCACAGTTACTGAACACTACGCTTATCGCAAAAACAATGGGGGTGCACTAAACACATTATTTCCTTGTCAATAAGGAAATAAATCACTACTTTTGTCCTTATGAAAAGGAAAGATGTGATAAAATCGCTTATACTTAGCAAGCAAAAAGAGATTCCCTTTGATATAATTAAAAGGGACATCGAGTTGCCCATCAATTCAGGGCAGATAATAACGGTGCCGGGAGTACGTCGGTGCGGAAAGTCTTCCTTGATGATGCTAGTGATTAATACGCTTATTGAAAAAGGCGTTCCGCCTGATAATATTCTGTGGTTAGGCTTTGATGACGAGCGTATTTACGGCATGCAGACAGATGAACTGGACGAAGTAATAATAGCATATAGAGAGATTTATCCTAATATCCCGATAGACAGTATATATATGTTTTTTGATGAAATACAATTGGTGAATGATTGGGAATACTTCGTGCTACGTCTATATAAAAGCTACTGTAAGAATATTTATGTATCTGGGAGTAACGCTCAGATGTTATCTGGAGAATTGTCATCTGCTCTACGCGGTTGGCCTCTAGAGTTTGAGGAGTTCCCTCTATCCTTTAGTGAGTATTGCCGTTTTAGAGGTATAGAAGTAGATACCGTAACAGAGAGTGGTATAGCAAAATTAAAAAATACTTTTATAGAGTTTAATAGTGGCAGTGCATTCCCCGAAATAGTATTGCTCGAAGATAAATCATTCAGCGATGCAAAACTTCAAGGATACTTCAACACAATGCTATTTAGAGACCTAATAGAGCGTTATAAGCTAACGAATTCAGATCTTGTTCGTTATTTTATGAAACGGATAATGGCTAATCTCAGTAAGCCAACCTCTATAAACTCTATTTACAACGACATTAAATCACAAGGTATTAAGGTAAGTAAAGATAAACTCTACGATTTAATTAACCAAACGTGCTCTATTTTTCTTTTTTTGAAGGTTACTAAGTATGATAAATCGCTTATTAAGGAGAATAGTGGACTTAGTAAATATTATTGTATTGATAATGGACTAAGAAACGCAGTTCTACTTCCCCAAAGCGGAGATGATGGCAAATTATTAGAAAACACTGTATTTCTCCACCTAAGACGAAATATGAAACCCCAGGATAAGATATTTTATTTTCATGGAAATAATGAATGTGATTTTGTGTATCAAAGAGGAGAGAAGATAGAGAAACTAATACAAGTCACATGGGATATGAGTGATAAAGACACAAAAAATAGAGAAATAGACGGCTTATACGAAGCAGCTAAAGCAACTGGGTGTAAGGCTCTTTATATTATCACCTTTGATATGGAGGCAGAAATAGTGCATGCAGAGTATAATATCACTATTATTCCTGTGTGGAAGTGGCTATTAAATTCCTATTCACTCTAGGGCTAAAAATACCTTGTAGGAAATGACAATCAAGATATAAAAATCATAAAAATGGCTTCTATCAGTTAAGCTACTGATAGAAGCCATTTTCTCAAACAACTAACTAATTACTTTATAATTTCCTTACAGCCCAGTTACTAGGGAACACTCCCATTCCACTAGCTTGAATGTATACGCCATAAGCGGAATTATTATCTGTTCCGATATTATATACAAAAGTATTTGGAAGAACATCTACTTTAAACTCATTCTTTATCCAGTCTGTTGAAAGCTCCTCTTTTCCTGTGTTTACATCATAGATAAATGTTTGTTTATCTGCAGTAGAGGAACTCTTTTTGATAAATAGACCTTGGTTCGTAGCTGTTACAAACCTATAACCACTCATCTCATCGAGTACTGTTAACTTCATAGTCGTTAGATCTATATAAGCTGGATATTGTGTTTCAGGAGTGAATCCACTTCCTGCTACCTTTCCGTAACTACACACTAGGTATCTACCGTCTGGACTTAAGCACTTATTATCTCCGGTATCTTGATAAACTGTAGTCGCACGCTTTTCAGTACCTTCACCTTCAAATTCTGCAAAATCTTCGCCTAAATATATCATCTCATCATTCTTCCATAAAACTATTCCATAACTTTGCCAGTCTGAGCCATAAATTACACTGCCATCATCACTACATCCTCTTACATACACTATTACGCTGCTTCCTGACCAATGGCCTTGTCCAAAAATATCGACCTCAGGCGTTTCTAACAATGTAGGCTCGCCATTCACCCATTTCACATTTCTTGTAATATTATCCTTATCATTATAAAAACCAACCATTATCTTACCATCAGCGCTCATTCCTTGGATGGACAACATTGACCATTTCCCTAGTTCATGTAGAACTTTTATCTCCTGCTCCACTCCATCAACTATTACAGTAGATCTCACTGCCATAGAATTATCATAAACTACTACTCGTCCATCATCACTTAGATGCGTTACGGCTAAATAGTTATCACCTGTTGCTAGTTTCACTGAAGGTAGATCTGTTTTCTCCCCTGTTACCGCATTGACTAAAGCAAATACTCTCGAATTTAATTCTGTCCCTGGAGCGCTATATGCAAAGTACTTTCCATTTCTTGACATTACCCCTTCAGCATTCACAGGAAAACCAAAATATCCTCCTTGGTACTGATTTTCTAGTTGATAAATGGTGATCTCCTTCGTTGTTACTCCACTAATTACCTCTATTTTACCCATTCTGTCAACCCCACCCACATTTGCCTCAACACTTACCAACAATACGTCATCATTTTTTTCTACGTTTATCCAAGAATCTGTTTTACTGTATTCCCATCCCTTATCTGCATAAACACTAACCTCTATAGGAGTTGTATCATCACTATTAAAACTATGTTGATAAATCGACAGATTTAGCGTATCTATTATTTCCTCTGTACAGGAAGTAAATATACACATCGTTACTATTAATATTGATTTTAATATATTTTTCATCTTATTTCTTATTATATGTTTTCTATATATTTATATTATAATGCTGTAAATTCTACAAAAATAGTTGGACACCAGCCATTAACATTTAAAGGACAAGCAGCGGCATAGTATCTTTTTCCTGATTCAAGCTCAGTTTCAGTATATTCATATACTCCACCTTCTAGCTCATCTGGGTACTGTAATAATTCTTTTCTTCCCATATACTGATAAGCCATCAATATTTCATTTCTTAATGTTGTCTCAGCATCGTAAGCATTATCGTACCAGTCTGCATCTACTATTTCAAAAAAGAATAAATCTGTATTAGAATCAGGTCTAAATGTACATGTTGCATTTGTTGAAGTGATATCACTAACTTCTATTTCTAGACTCGCATTTGGAGCACCTTCTACTCTTCCGTGCTTATTTACATTAAACTTCTGCATTCCTACAAGTTTACCATCATTATCATATAAATTAATATATAACTCATAGGCTAAGCCCAATGTAAATGTATAATCAACATAAGATAGCTCTAGTGTCGACTCAGTAGTTGTATAAACTCCAGACCAATCAAACTGAGAATTTCCATAAAGCCACATTTGTCTTTGACCTGAGAAGCCTGTAGGACTATCTATCATAGAATCAAAAGTTCCTGCCAAACTTAATACTGCAATCATTTTTGAGGTATTTTTGTTTTTCTCTAGAACATATCTAGTTGTCATAATGTCTGAATTTCCTTCACGCAGCGTAACTGACGGCACACTAGCTTCATCTGGAGTCGTGATATGGATTTCCCTCACTTCTGATTCTTTACCATATCTATCAACTGCCGCATAATAAAATACTTTTTCATCAAATTCCTCATTGAAAAGATTAATCTGCATTCCCATTTCAAAAAAGTTAGCATCTAACACAGTTCCGACAATAGTCTTATCTGCAAAAGAATCCTTCTCTTGCTTCCCTCCTAGATAATATCTATACTGAATGAATTTATCATCATACTGGAATACAAATGATTGACTTGCTGGCAAGTTAAATAAATGCATTACTTCAGGAGATTGAAGATTCTCATTAAAATAAATATATTCTACTATTTCCGTGTACTTTGAATCTACAAAAGACCTCGCATATAAAGTATAAATTTTATCTTCTACTAACGATGAGAAGGTATGTGTAAATTCTTTATTTCCATCTACTCTCTCAAACCCTTGTGCTTCCTCTACAAAATCCTCTTTACTTATCTCTACCCCAAAATATAATTCTACATACTCTGCATTTTTAGAAGGAGTAAACTTAATTGATAGTTCATTTTGATTCGTGTTCTCTACACGCTCTAATCTTAATCCAAACTCTTCATCTGGCATAAATTCCTGACTACATCCATAAATCAT
>CAYJFD010000028.1:0-27905 GCA_964369605.1 uncultured Muribaculaceae bacterium
TAAAAGTAGGTAGGAGCAATTACTATGTAAATGAAAACCTTGCCAATTTATTTATGAACCAAAAAACAATTACCAAAGATAGGACTGAGTCAATAGAATCAATACATAATACAACCATAAATTAATTGTATTCAAAACGATAAATAGCATACATATCATATATAATATGTATGCAAAAGTGTCAAATCGAATATATATCATATTTAATATGTATACAAAAGTGCCAAATCGAATACATATCTAAAACAATCGCAATGAAATTTAACTTTAAAATACAACCATACCAGACTGAAGCGGTCGAAAGTATTGTATCTGTTTTTGCAGGGCAAGACGTGTGTAGTAGTGTAGAATATATAAGAGATCTAGGTAAGATTGAAAAAGCTATAGTGCAACCACTAGAAAGTAGTTTATTTGCTGCTGAACCTACTGTAGCTTATAGAAAGGCTGACGAATACGGTGAGGTGATAGATCTTGACGATACGGCAGGGTTTAAAAATGAGGAAGTTGCGCTCTCGGATGGCGACTTGCTAGCTAACATTCATCGTCTTCAGAATCAGAACAATATAAAACAATCTCCAACGCTAATAAAGGGATTGGGGCGTTGCTCGCTTGATATTGAGATGGAGACGGGAACTGGTAAAACCTACGTCTACATAAAGACGATGTTCGAGATGAACAAACGCTATGGTTGGAGTAAGTTTATAGTGGTTGTGCCGAGTATCGCAATTCGTGAGGGCGTGAAGAAGAGCTTTGAGATGATGGAGGATCACTTTATGCAGCACTATGGCAAAAAGGCTCGCTACTTCGTTTATAATAGTTCAGACCTAACAAAGATAGATACCTATTCGAGCAGTGCAGGTATCAATGTGATGATTATAAATACTCAGGCATTTGCAACATCGCTCAAAGAGGGCGGCAGAGGTAAGGAGAGCCGTATTATATACTCGGGGCAAGATGATTTTCAGAGTCGTCGCCCTATAGATGTAATCAAGGTAAATCGCCCGATTATAATTCTTGACGAACCTCAGAAGATGGGAGGTGCGGTTACACAAGCAGCACTAGGGAACTTTAATCCACTATTTACGCTAAACTATTCGGCAACTCACCTCAAGCAGAATAACTTGGTTTACGTGCTTGATGCACTAGATGCTTACAACAAGCGATTGGTAAAGAAGATAGAGGTGAAAGGATTTGAGGTGAAGAACTATAGAGGCACGGATAAATATTTATATCTCGACAGTATTATAACTTCGCCAACTAAGCCACCAAGAGCAAGAATTGAGTTGGAAGTTAAATATGAAAAGTCCTCTAAGATAAATCGAGAGACACGTATATTAGGCGTTGATGATAATTTATACCATACCTCAAACAGTATGGAGCAATATCAAGGCTACGCTATTAGTGAGATAGATCCTCTGCGAGGGACTGTTACCTTTACAAATGGTGTGGTAATCACCAAGGGAGATATAGTTGGCGATATTTCTGAGCGCGATATGCGACGTATTCAGATACGAGAGACTATTATTTCCCATTTTGAAAAGGAAGAGAGGCTCTACAATATGGGGATTAAAACGCTATCACTGTTCTTTATTGACGAGGTTGCAAAATATCGAATATACGATGAAAATGGCGAAGAGGCTTTGGGCGAGTATGGGGCAATATTTGAGCAGGAGTACAACAATATTCTAAACGAGAAATTGTCTCTGTTTCGCTCCGACTATCAAGAGTATTTGAGGCAACATTCAACGTCTGCTATTCATAAGGGATATTTTAGCATCGACAAGAAATCGGGGAAGAGCATCAACAGCGAGACGAAAAAGAATGCAGATTTCTCAGATGACATATCGGCCTATGACCTGATTTTGAAGAATAAAGAGCGATTATTGAGCTTCGAGGAGCCTGTGCGCTTTATATTCTCACACTCTGCTCTGCGTGAGGGTTGGGATAACCCAAATGTATTCCAGATATGTACTCTAAAGCACTCTGATTCTTCGACGGTTAAGCGTCAGGAGGTTGGACGTGGTTTACGTTTGTGTGTGGATCAATCTGGAAGTAGAATGGATAGCGAGAGCTGTGGCAATGAAGTTCACGATATAAATATGCTTACGGTAGTTGCAAGCGAAAGTTATTCTGGCTTTGTTGCAGATTTGCAAAAACAGATTAAGGAGGTATTATATGATCGTCCAACAAAGGCTACAATGGAGTATTTCGAGGGCAAAAGCGTTAAGGTTGGTGATGATATATTCACTATTGATGCAAAGCAAGCTAAATTAATATATAAGTACCTACTCAAAAATGACTATATTGACGAGGAAGACGCAGTGACAGATTCATATAGGACGGACGCTATCAATAATGTGTTAGCTCCACTATCGGAGGATTTAGCACCGATGACCTGGGGTGTGCATATGTTGATTCAGAGCATCTTTGACGATAGTATTCTTGAGAATATGATTACAAATGGTAATGACACAAAGATTCAAGAGAATAAGCTCAACGATAATTTCTACAAGAAAGAGTTTCAGACTTTGTGGGGCTACATCAACAAGAAATACTCGTTTAATGTGTCTGTAGACTTTAATAGCGACGAGTTGATAAAGAATGCCGTTGCTCATATAAATGAAAAACTATTTGTTACGGAGCTTAAATATACAACTACAACTGGGCAGCAGCGCAAAAGTATAAATGAGCACGAAGTTGGGCGAGGAGCATCTTTTGAGGCATCTAAAAGTAGAACACAGACTTTGAGGAATGCGTCTGCAGGTCAAATTAAATATGACTTGATTGGGAAAATAGCTGAAGGGGCAACCCTTACTCGCAAAACGGCTGGGGCAATACTTAAAAGCATATCACCAGTATCTCTTTCAATGTTTGCATATAACCCTGAGGAGTTTATCTCAAAGGTTATAAGGCTTATTAAAGAGCAAAAGGCGACAATGATAGTACAGCATATTGGTTATGATCAGATAGCAGGAGAATATGATAATACTATTTTTACAGCAGCTAAAAGTTCTCAAAATATTAACAATGCCTTTAAGGCGAAAAAGCACATTCAAGATTATGTGTTTACAGATGGTAGTGCAGATAAAAGCATCGAGCGTAAGTTTGCAGAGAACCTTGATATTGCAGAGGAGGTGTGCGTATATGCGAAATTGCCAAAAGGTTTTGCTATTCCAACCCCTGTGGGCAACTACTCGCCAGACTGGGCTATTGCTTTTGAAAAAGGTAGCGTCAAGCATATTTTCTTTATTGCCGAGACTAAGGGTACAATGGAGTCATTGCAACTTAGACCAATCGAGCAAGCTAAAATCAAATGTGCAAGAAAGCTATTCAACGAACTATCTACAAGCAATGTAAGATATTACGATGTTGATAGTTATGAGAATTTATTGGCGGTAATGAATAAAATTAGTTAATATTCATTATATGTAGACGGCATAAATAATACCGAAAGAGATAATTGAACGAATGTTATTAATACAAAAGTAGCTTACTTGAAAGATGATACCCCAACAAAACAATATGCATAAATACAGAAATATAAGAAAAGCTATGACAAGAACTTTGGTTTTTGGATCTGCTATTTTACTTGTCGGTTTATTATGTCTGTTCTGTAGATCTAATACTGTTCACAGTAAAGCAGATAATATAGAAGCTTTTGCAAAAGTTTATGGAGTAGTTAGATGGTTTTACCCTGGAGATGAGGCTCAGCAGGTAGATTGGAATAAGTTTGCGACTTATGGTATCTCAAAGCTTGTTGATAGCGATTCTCCGGAGGAACTAAAGATTAAGCTTCAGGAAGTATTTGCTCCTTTTTCACGATCAGTTGTAATTTCAGATAGTCCTCAATACAATATCAAGAATATTAATCCTAATGACACCTCGGATATGGACATTGTATCTTGGCAGCATAGTGGGGTAGGGTTAGGATTATGGAGTAATCAATATATAAGCAAGCGTACAAATCGCCCATATCAAACAGAAAGTGTAGCGAAATTAGCTATCATAAAAGAAATGCCTGCAGCAAATGTCGTAGGGGAGAAATTAAAAGTTAGTGTTAAACTTAAGAACAACAATGCTGAAGAGTTAAAAGTATTCTTTAAGTCGGCTATTAATAATCCCAGTGCTGAAGATTATATTAACTTTTGTGTGTCAGATACTAGCCAAAAACCTATTGAAAACTATGGGGACTGGAAAGTCTACACTAGCACACTAAATATAAACCCAGAGCATAGTAATTCAATTATTCGCGTTGGAATTTATGTAGAAGGAGAAGGTGAATTTCAAGTTAGTGATATCAAGTTTAGTTGTCCGAATGATATAGACTATGAAAATGTAATATATACTACTACTAATCATAATTTATATAATTATTATTATGGAGCAGAGGGATTAACTATCTCAACTAAGAATTTTATATTTGATGACTATTGTGAATTCGGAGAAGTAGCTACTATAAAACTTGCAGAAAACTTATATGCGCATATACCACTGGCATTATATGGAACAAAATATCATACTTATCCGAAAATAGACAAAAGCATATTAGATAATTATTTGGGAATTATTTCGACACACGGTTCATCTGAAAAAGATTTAATGTTAGCTGATATTATAGTCAGTTGGAATGTTTTTAAATATTTTCATCCCTACCTAAGTGATTTAAATTTGGACTGGGATAATAAGCTAAAGGAAACTATAAATCTAGCCCTAGCATATTCTGATAAGAAATATCATCATAGACCTTTAAAATTAATGACAGCAGCACTAAAAGATGCGCATATTGAAGTCAATCTGCCATTTGAAGAATCCAACGCTGCAGCTAGATATCTCCCAATAAGAGTCCAGAAAATAAATAATGAACTTGTTGTATCTAAGTCAATTAGTGATAAAATTGAAGTTGGTGATATTATTGAATCTGTTAATAACGATATGGCAATATCCAGCTATGAATCTATAGAAGAGGAGATATCTGGCAGTCCTCAATTTAAAACCTTAAAAGCCGAAATGTTCTGGTTAAGATCCTTCAATAAGGAAAATGCAGTAGAACTGAATCTAAAAAGAAATAATAAAACATTCAGTGTAAATACAGCTTTGGTAGATAGAGAAGAGTACCTCACAAGGATAAATTATTTCGATCAAGGTAGAGAAAGCGGATGGGTTAACGAAAATACAATATATTTGAATCTTGCTTGTACTGATTTTTCGGAGATAAAAGACTATCTGTCTAAACGAAGAGATGATCAGACAGTTATTATAGACCTTAGAAATGGGACACGTTTTCTACTTTCGAATCTTTTACCTCTAATTTCAGATACAAAAAATATGATTTCGGGACAAAAAGGCATAAGCAATACCCCGTCTGTAATTCGTCCAGAAACTCCGAATATTCTAGGAACAGTACCAGAGATATCCCAAAAGAATCCTAATAGAAAAAATATTTTTCTAGCTGGAGCATCAAGTTATTCTCACCACGAGGAAGTGCTAGACTATGTTCGCTATGCAGGTTTAGGAATTTTCGTAGGAACTAACACAGGGGGCTGTAATGGTGCGATAAATGTTATACCACTTCCCTCAGGAGGAATTATACAGTTCACTGGAAGAAAGCTGATAGGCAGTCTAGGTAAATCTAGCGACTATTATGCTATAGGAATAAAACCAGATATATACATAGAAAAATCTATTGAAGACATAAAACTTGGCCGCGACCCTTTACTAGATTACTGTAAGAACCTAGCAGATTAAATTCATGTTCTAACAAGCTGAGTAGTCCACAATAGTATATTAGTATATTTTTGCACAGAAAATCACACTAATGTAGTATAACTGTGCAAAAAATCACTATTTTTGTAGTGTCATAATTTTTGAATGTTATGGAAAAGCTAAAAGAGATAGGTATTATACCAGTTGATTTTGCGGTGCTGAAGTCTATACTTTCGCACTCTGCTTCTGCACGCAATAAGGTTGCGCAGCTTGAAAAGTCAGGGCAACTTGTACGCCTAAAGCGAGGGCTGTATGTAGTATCGCCCAAGGTGTCGGACAAAATAATATCAACAGAACTAATCGCCAACCACATATATGGTCCATCTTATGTATCGATGGAGAGTGCGTTGAGGTTTTACGGCTTGATACCTGAGAGTGTCTATGCTGTGCGCTCGATGACCTTGAAAAGGTCTCGTGATTTTGATAACTCAATTGCTCGATTTGATTACACGCAGTGCCCAAGCGAGTATTATTCTATTGGAGTTCGTCAAGTGGAACGAGATGGTTATGCTTTTCTTATTGCAACGCCCGAAAAGGCTCTTTGCGATTTGATTGCCTACACTCCAAAGCTAAACCCTCGATTTATTAGCTCTATGCGAGAGTATTTGGAGGAGGATTTGCGCCTCGATATGGAGGAGTTCTATAAAATGGATGTTGAGATTTTCAGAGAGTGTGCCAAGGTGGGCAAGAAGAGCGCTGAGATAAATAATATAATAAAGATAGTTGAAAATTTGGTCAAATGATTACTTTGCACAGCTTGCGGATATGATGCGATTAAAGCAAAAAGACTGAGCTTATTAACGAGCAGAAAGCAAAAGAGGGTAACTAAAAATAAAACTTTTAGTTAGGTCAACTGTACACGCCTATATCACCTACAGGTGCTTTAAAGCCGTATTCGTGTGTACAGTTCAAATTATGATGACTATTCCTCCCCCACAGCCTCAATCAAGCCCTGTATTTTGCGGGGGCTGGTTTGGTCTTTGGTGAATTCTTTGGTGAGTTCTTTGGGGTCGTTGGTTGTGCCCATGGAGATTTGGGGGTTTCGGTAGAGCATGTTTGATTCGATTTGTTCTTTGGCGGAGCTGTGGAATTCGTGGGCACCTGTGGTGTCGCGGATTTCTTTAATGTTGTTTTCGTTGATGCCGCAGCCAGGCATAATGATAATGCGTGAGTTGGCTTGGATTATTAGTTCTTTTAGAAGGAAGCGGCCTTCGTAAGCGGTGGCTTTGCAGCCAGAGCTTAGGATGCGATCAAAGCCTAGCTCGATGATGTCTTCTAGGGCTTGAGAGGGGTCGCAGGTGGCGTCAAAGGCTCGGTGGAAGGTCGTGTTTAGGCCTTGGCATTGCTTTAGCAGGTACTCACATTTGGTTTTATCAACTTTTCCTTCTGGGGTTAGACAGCCGAAGACGACGCCGTCAGCGCCTAGTTCTTTGGCCATTTTTATGTCAGACTTCATTATTTCGATTTCTTGGTCGCTGTATAGGAAGTCCCCTCCACGTGGGCGTATGATTACGTTAAGTGCTATGTTGATGTTTTTTCGTGCTGCTAGGATTTCTCCATAGCTAGGTGTGGTTCCGCCCTCTGGCATACCTGCGCATAGTTCTACTCTGTGGGCTCCACCTTTTTGTGCTTCAAGGCAGCTAGCTGCTGAGTTTGCGCAATTTTCTATTATTATCCTGCTCATATCTCCGCAAATTTACTTATTTTTGTGAACAATTAACCTAAAAACTATGATGATGAATAAAAAATCACACACACTTCCGATAATCATAATGTTCGCTTTGTTCTTTATGATCGCATTTGTAACAGGGCTGCAAAATCCGCTAGGACTTATTGTAAAGGAGCAGTTTAATCTTGGAAACTGGGGCTCTCAGTTGCCTACTTTTGCTAACTTTTTGGCCTATGCTTTTATGGGTATTCCAGCGGGGCTATTACTCCAGAAGATAGGTTATAAGAGCACTGCAAAGGCTGCGGTGGCTACTGGATTGGCTGGAATAGTTGTTATGTTTTTGGCTGGATTAATAAAGAGCGATTCTATTATGGCTTTTTGTGTTTATCTTTTTGGTGCTTTTGTTGGAGGCTTATCGATGTGTATGTTGAATACTGTTGTTAATCCTATGTTGAATAAGTTAGGTGGCGGCTCAAATAGGGGTAATCAGTTGATTCAGACAGGTGGTGTTTGTAATTCTGTAGCTGCTACTCTTGCTCCTGTATTGGGTGGTTATCTTATAGCTGGGGCTTTGGGTGAGAGGACTATTAGTACTGCTTTTCCAATATTTTATTTGGTTATGGCTATCTTCTTTATCGCTCTTGTCATTTTGCATTATTCTGATATTCCAGAACCTAATATAGAGTTAAGAAATACGAAAATGGAGCGTTCTCCACTAGCTTTTAGGCATTTTACGTTAGGCGCAATAGCTATTTTTGTTTATGTAGGAATAGAGGTAGGCATCCCAAATATAGCGAATTTGTTTATGGTTAGTTCGGCAGCTGATGGGGGTTTAGCTATGGACGCAACTATGGCAGGAACTATAACTGGTACTTACTGGTTTTTGATGTTGATAGGACGAGTTTTCGGGAGTGTATTAGCTAAGAAGTTTTCTTCTAAGTCTATGCTTGTTTGCGTTTCTACTTTAGGTCTAGTTCTTATACTTTTGGCAGTGAATTTACCTACTGATATTATTGTTAATATGCCTGTGTTTAAGTCAGATATCTCGTTTGGCTTAGCAGCTGTTCCTATAAGTATTATGTTTTTTGTTTTATGCGGCTTGTGTACTTCTGTTATGTGGGGAGGTATTTTTAATCTAGCTGTCGAGGGACTAGGTAAGTATACTGAGGCTGCTTCTGGAATATTTATGGTTATGGTATGTGGGGGTGGTGTACTGCCTCTTCTTCAGGGATTTATAGCTGACAAAACTTCTTATCTATCTAGTTTTATAGTGATAATTCTAGGTTTTGGGTATATGCTATATTATGCCTTTATAGGTTCAAAAAATGTAAATAAAGATATAAAGACTTTATGATAGGTGAAAATTTAAAGAACTATGTTGTCGGAGTGGACATAGGGGGACAAACTGTTAAGATAGGAGTGGTGGATAGAAGGGGAGTGATCTTGTCTCAAAGGATAATGGACTCTGATTATAAAAGGGGAGAGGCTCTTAAATTTATTGGAGATTTAGCTGACGCAATATCGGATTTAGTGGAGGATATGGGTGAGATACAGGGTATCGGCGTAGGAGCACCAAATGCAAATTTTTATTCAGGGGTAATAGAGGAGGCTGTTAACTTAGAGTGGACTAGAGGTGGAGAGGATATTGTTTTTGCTGATGAGTTGTCAAAGTTGCTTGGAGGCCTTCCTGTAAGAATTACTAATGATGCAAATGCTGCGGCTATGGGGGAGATGACTTATGGTGTAGCTAGGGGTATGAAGAATTTTATTATGCTTACTCTTGGTACAGGAGTGGGTAGTGGAATAGTTATTAATGGAGAGGTGGTATATGGTCACGATGGTTTTGCTGGTGAGTTAGGTCATACTTGTGCAGAGAGGATAAATCCGAGAGATTGTAACTGCGGATTGAAGGGTTGCTTGGATGTGTATGCTTCTTCTAGGGGACTGGTGTGGACTGTAAAGGATTTGTTATCAAAGAGTGAGGAGCCGAGCATATTGAGAAAGAAAGATGCTTCTCTAGTAGAGGGCTTGTCCTCAGAGTTATCAGCGAAGGATGTTTACGAGGCAGCAAAGGGTGGTGATGGTATTGCGCTAGCATCATTTCGATATACAGGAGAGATTTTAGGGCGTTCGATGGCAGATTTTGCAATGTTTTCTTCTCCTGAGGCTTTTGTGCTTTTTGGAGGACTAGCAAATGCTAGCGAGTTTATGTTGGAGCATATCGAAAAGTGTATGAATGATAATCTCTTACCGATGTGGAGAAATAAAATAAAGGTTTTGATTAGTTGTCTGCCTGAAAGTGATGCTGCAATACTTGGAGCAAGTGCACTAGCTTGGTAATGGATATATTTGTATAGAGCATACAAACTGTATATCTTTGTGCTATAATTTACGAAGATGAGAATTTATTTAAATGAACAGGAAGTTGAGCTTCCAACACAGGAGCTAGCTATAGATGCCTTATTGGAGTTAAGAGGTCTTCCTCAAAAGGGTATGGCTGTTGCTATTAATAATCAGGTAGTTAGAAAGGATATGTGGTCGAGCACTTATCTTAAACAGGACGATAAGGTGGTTATTATAGCTGCTGCTTTCGGGGGCTAGTCTATGAGGTTAATAGCTATTAGCTCTGAAAATCACTTGGTCGATGAGAATCTCTTGATAGAGGCTGCTCTGGATTCAGGGATAGATTATCTGCATATTAGAAAGCCAAAGAGTACTAAGGAGCAGATTAGGGAGTTATTGTTATCAATTGACAAGGGTTATTATTCTCGTTTAGTTTTGCATGATCATTTTTCGTTAGTGGCAGAATTTCCTTTGGGTGGACTTCACTTGAATCAAAGGAATTCGGCTGTCCCAGATGGTTTTAGTGGAAGACTTAGTAGGTCTTGTCATAGTTTTAAGGAACTTGAGGAGAATGCGGAATTAGAGTATTGCACTTTAAGTCCGATATTTGATAGTATTTCGAAGAAGGGGTATCGTTCAAATTTTAGTATGGATGAACTGAAGCAGGCGCGCTTGGATGGAACCGTGAATGAGAGAGTTATAGCTTTGGGAGGTGTAACTGTTGATAATATTCCTCAGATAATTTCGCTAGGTTTTGGTGGAGTCGCTCTACTATCTTATCTTTGGGACTGTGAAAATAGCGCAAGTGAAATCCTTGTAGCTGATCAAATTATTAAAAGAGTAAAATTATTAAGGAAATATATATAGGTGTATGTTACAATTTATAACACACAAAACGGATAAATACGATTATTACCAAGGAGCGATGTTAGCTCTAAAGGGAGCCTGTAAGTGGATACAATTAAGGATGAAGGATGAGAGTGACGAGGAGATAATTAGAGTGGGGCTGGAATTAAGAAGGTATTGCGACGCTTTCGGAGCTGATTTAATAATAAATGATAGGGTGGATCTTGTCGAGGCAATATCTGCTGACGGTGTGCATCTAGGTAAAGGTGATATGTCTGTTCAAGAGGCTAGAGCAATACTTGGAAACGGAAAAATTATTGGAGCAACAGCGAACACGCCCCAGGATGTTGAGGACTTAATAGCAAAGGGCGTAAATTACCTAGGAATAGGCCCTTATACTTATACTAAGACGAAGGAGAATTTAAGTCCTTCATTAGGTCTTGATGGTTATAAGGCTATTTTGGATATGTATGCTCAGAAGGGCTACAGAACGCCTTTTGTAGCGATAGGAGGGATAAAGTTAGAGGATGTTGAGCCTTTAATGGAGCTAGGTGTGAGCGGTCTGGCAGTGTCGAATTCTATTTTAAGTTCGGATGAGCCTATAGAGTATGCACTGAAAATTAGAAGAATAGTAGAGAAATATAAAAATAGGAATAATGAAAGATTTGATAATTGGGGGTAAGGAATTTAATTCAAGATTGTTTTTAGGCACAGGAAAGTTTAGTTCTAATGCCTTGATGTCTAAGTCGATAATCGCATCTGATACAGAGATGGTAACTATGGCTATGAGGCGTATTGATCTTAGTAATCCAGCGGATGATATGTTAGGACATATTAAGGGGGACAATATACAGCTTCTTCCGAATACTTCTGGTGTAAGGGATGCCAAGGAGGCTATTTTTGCCGCTCAGATGGCAAGGGAGGTTTTCGAAACAAATTTCTTGAAATTAGAGATACATCCTGATCCAAGATATCTTTTACCAGATAGTATTGAGACACTTAAGGCTACAGAGGAGTTGGTGAAGTTAGGATTTATCGTGCTGCCTTATTGTCAAGCTGACCCTGTTCTTTGTAAGCGATTAGAGGAGGTAGGTGCAGCGACTGTGATGCCACTGGGTGCTCCTATTGGAAGTAATAAGGGGCTTGTAACTCTTGATTTTTTAAAGATTATTATAGAGCAAAGCAATGTCCCAGTTATCATAGACGCCGGTATCGGTGCTCCGAGTCACGCGGCGAAAGCGATGGAAATAGGGGCGGACGCTGTTTTGGTGAATACCGCTATTGCGATAGCAGAAGATCCTATAGAGATGGCGCGAGCTTTTAAATATGCGGTTTTATCTGGAAGGATGGCATATCTTTCTGGTTTGGCAAGTGAAGATATTAGAGCAAATGCAAGTTCTCCGTTAACCTCTTTCTTATCATAGTCTATGTTTAGCGAGGTAATAGAGAAAATATCTTGGGAAGAAACTACTCAGAAGATTTATTCGATGACTGAGGATGATGTTCGTAGGGCCTTATCTAAGCGAGTTTTAGATGTTGAGGACTTTATGGCACTTATCTCTCCTGCTGCTGAGCCGTATTTGGAGCAGATGGCAATATTAAGCCAAAGGTATACTTTAGAGAGGTTTGGAAAAACGATATCTATGTATATCCCTTTATACTTGAGTAATCACTGTACGAATTCTTGTGTGTATTGTGGTTTTAATATTTCGAATTCGATGCCTAGGCTTATGCTTACTGAGCAAGAGATAGTTCAAGAGTATGAGGCGATTAAGAAGTTAGGACCTTTCGAAAGTTTGTTAATTGTCACAGGAGAGGCTCCACATAAGGCCGGCCTAGATTATCTTTCAAAGGCGCTAAGTTTGGCTAAGCCATATTTTAGTAGTCTTCAAGTGGAAATAATGCCATTAGAAACTGCGGGCTATGCTCGACTTCGTGAGAGTGGTCTAAATGGAGTAATCTGTTTTCAGGAAACATATAATAAGGACAAATACAAGGTATATCACCCAAAAGGTCAGAAGTCTGATTATACTTGGCGTGTAAATGGATTTGATAGGATGGGTCAAGCAGGTCTTCATAAAATCGGGATGGGTGTCTTAATCGGTCTTGAAGATTGGAGAACAGATGTTACTATGTTAATGCGTCATTTGCGTTATCTTCAAAAGAATTATTGGCAAACAAGGTTTAGTTTGAATTTCCCAAGGATGAGACCTTCTGAGAGTGGAAATGGCTTTCAACCTAGTGTGATAATGACTGATAAGCAGTATGCCCAGCTTACTTTTGCTGCTAGGATTTTTGATCACGATGTTGATATCTCAATGTCTACTCGTGAACCTCAGATGATAAGGGATAATATGGCAACTCTTGGGGTTACGACTATGAGTGCAGGAAGTAAAACTGAACCAGGTGGATATTCCACTCATCCTGAGGCTTTAGAGCAGTTCAGCGTTTCTGATGAACGAACTCCAGCAGAGTTGGCTACTAAGTTAAGAGAGCTGGGTCGTGAGGTAGTTTGGAAGGACTGGGATATAGCTATAGATTCACAAAAGTAGAAATAAATGAGCCGTTATAATCGTCATCATATACTTCAAGAGATAGGAACCAAAGGACAAGATCTTCTTAGTCGTAGTTCTGTTTTGATAGTTGGTGTAGGTGGTCTTGGTTCACCTATCGCTCTTTATCTAGCAGCTGCAGGGGTAGGCAGAATAGGTTTGGTTGATGCAGATATAGTGTCTCAGACAAATTTACAGCGACAGGTGCTCTATGCAGATTCTCAGGTCGGTTTAGCAAAGGTCGACTGTGCGAAGGAAAGGTTATTATCGTTAAATCCTGAGATAGAGGTGGAAACTTATAATCTTTATTTTGATCTTTCGACTGCAGATGAAATAGTGCGAAAATATGATATCGTAGTAGATGGTTGTGATAATTATTCAACCCGTTACTTGATTGATGAGATGTGTTTGAAGTATGGTAAGCCATATATTTATGGGGCTATCTCTGAATTTGAGGGACAGGTGTCTGTATTCAATTATCAGGGTTCAATGCGTTATTTAGATTTATACCCAGATAAGGACTATTTATGTTCTCTCCCAAAGGTTGTTCAGGGTGTGCTCGGTACAGTCCCAGCGGTTATAGGCTCAATTCAGGCAACTGAAGCTATAAAGGTTCTACTAAAGAGGGATGCTTCATCAGTACTAGCAAATAGGATATATACTATCAACCTGCTAACAATGGAAAGCCACACTCTTAACCTTGTATAAGAGCATATCACCGCACTTTATCTTATCTTATCTTATCTTATCTTATCTTATCTTATCTTATCTTATCTTATCACATTTTTACCTCCCACGGAAGATTAATATTTCGGCTAGTGCCATATCTTATGTACAAGCAATATTCCTTGGTAACTTACTCAAATCTCTAATCAAACAGCTCGCCCGTCGGCAAAATGTGCTCTCAGGGCAAGAAAACTCCGACGGACCACCACTTTTTAGCCCAAAACAGGCCACCCGTCGGCAAAATATGCTCTCAGACGGTGAAATCTCCGACGGACTAAATAGTTTTAACTAACACTTAACACTGTACATCCATCTAGTTTACATAGTATCGCATTTCCACCTCCCACAGAAGATTAATCTTTAGGCTAGTGTCATATCTTATGCACAAGCAATATTCCTTGGTAACTTGCTCAAAATATTAAATCCGAATATTATCGCCGAGCCATTTCGCCTAGAAATAGTAATGGCGTGTTTTTATAATGAAGGTAATTTCTCCAGTTCTAGTTCTGCTTTAATTTTATCAATAATACGCAAAACAGCTGTGTGGATAGGTGTGCCACTTCTGTAGTCAGCTGGGCATACAAAATTTACTCTATCTTCTTCGAGTAGTTTATAAACAGAGTTGAGTTGTTTAAATTCGGCTTTGGTTTTCTCGTTTTTTGGATTATATACAGCTATTGAATGTCCTCCAGAGTGTTTTATTAGACGCATACAAGGAATGTCAGTGCACCCATCTCCAAAGTAGATCATTTGTCTAAAAGGAATGGGACGTTTATTGTCAGGGACGTAGCGATTAACCTTGTCATTGTCCATGACGCTATCTATGCCCTTGTTTATTTTGAAAATAAACTGAGTCTTTGTAGTGTAGTCAACGGCGACTGCTGGCCACATAGCATTGTTGTTCTCATCGTACATAAATGAGCAAGCATATACATTTTCAAATTCTTTAAAGATAGGAGTGCCTTCTATCATTTCTTTTAGGCCTGATGAATTTATGTAGTGGCGAATAGTTAGGTTTTTGGATTTTCCGTATTCGTTAATCATACCAAACCATTCTTTAACTCCGTCAAAAAGTTCTATTTTACTTCCAAAGTCTTGAAAGGATTCTCTTCTAAGATCTATCCCTTTAGCTTTTGCCTCATCTAACATAAGGCGCATATAGCAAAGGATAGGACTGGCATCTTGACTGATGGAAAGTTCTGTGCTTTTTTTCCAGAATGATTCAGGATCCTTGCCTATGGCTTGGATGAAACCAAATTCTTGCATATTAGCTGGTGAAAGAGTGCCGTCAAAATCATAGATTAAGGCTATAACTGGGAGTTTATTTTTTTTCATTAACTGTGTTTACTTATATTTTATTAGTTCCAATTATACTATTTTTATTTGAATTATTTCACTTTTGGAATTATTTCTTTTTTAAGATTCTATTTGTTGCCAATTTACCTGTAAGTATAGACATCGGAACACCAGCAGGGCTGTATGCCCATTGACCTGCTTGATATATGTTTGGAATAGGTGTGAGCACTGAAGTGTCCGAGTACTGAAGTTTATGAACTACTGGAACCTCTCCTTCAAATGACCAGCCTATAATAGCCCCATCTGTACTAGCTATTCTTTCCTTTATAGTCAGTGGCGTAAAGGAGAATTTCTTAATTATGTTACCTTTGAGTTGAGGATAGATAGCTTCACTAAGTACACTAATTATTTTATCTTCAAGAAGGGATTTAAATTCTTCATACCAACCATCTTCTTTGACTTTTTCGAATAATTCATATTCAGCAAGGATGCTAATGATGAGTCCACACTTACCTTCAGGTGCGTGAGCTGGATTTTTTAGTGCAGGTATGGATATCTCATAGGTATTTAGTTCTATGTATTTGTCCACCCATTGAATAACTTGAGACTTGTTAGTGTTGGACCAATTATCAAGCATAGCCCTTAGTTCTCCTCTATGGGTATCTCCTAATCCTTCTTTTTTAGGTGAATAGAAGAAATGACCGTTTGAAATCTTTTGAAATGTATCTGCGTGGGCGTCTACTTCAAGGTAAAGAGTAAAGACGGTATCGTTACCTTTGCACCTGTCCAATTGGTCTTTCTTAGTATTGAATTTTGATATTATTTTATCAGAGAGTCCTTCAATTTTAGTGTTATTATATAAATATTTAAGGTCAGCTGCCCATATTAGATTATCATAATTATAAATATTGCCCTTATCGTCAGTGATTTGATTAGTGACTGCGTTGATTTCTTTTGCACTACATTCTGTAATAATAGTTGTGCCATATTCTCTAGCCTTATCGTAGACTGCTCTTGATAGATCCCCTACGCCATGTATAGGGTAGAAGTAGTCAATATATAGTGAGAAGTAACTAAGCGCAAAGAATGCGGGTGTCGATTTGAAGAAGTGCTGGGTTATCATATCTCTTAATGAGGTGTCGCTTATGATTTTTTCGAGATATGGCTCTACAGGCACATTCATTTGGTTAATCTTTCTTACGGTCATAAGAAATTTAGGGAACCAAGGTAAGAGTTTACCAAAGAGATATTCCCTGTCATTTTTAATGTCCTTAAACATCGGATTTTCGACCCCGTATAGAACATCCATCTGTTTGATGATTTTTTCTACAAGTGGGATGAATTTTTCTATCTCATCTTTACTTTGCGGGTAAAGCTTAAGAAGGAGATCTTTGTAGTCTGCTAAGTGTGCTTTTTCAGTGATGTTTATAATTTCATCTCCTATTCCTAATGAGACTTTGCTTTTTACAGTTTCTAGTTTTATGCCTAGATCCTCTAACATAGGGAAGATTATTCCTGCATTTTCAAGGGCTCTTACGCCTCCTTCAAAGAGAAATCCATCCATAGTAAATGATGAGACTAGTCCTCCACATTCTTTATTTTTCTCGAGAAGTAATACTTTTTGTCCGGCCCTCGAGAGGTATGCAGCAGAACAAAGGCCAGCTATACCTCCGCCTACAATTATAGTGTCGTATTTTATGATCATTCGTTAAAGTTTAGGTGTTTATGTTTAGACTTTGGATAATTCTACACTTTTTTTCCATAATTTTTCAGCTACCTCCATATCAAGGGCTGGCGGGGCTGGATCCTCTAGTGTAGTTAGGTTAAAGAATTTAGCCCTAATATCTTCCACTTCCATTGATACTCCAAGGTAGTAAAGCGCTTCGGCAGAAATATCTGCTGGTTTTAGGTTTCTTTCTAGGATATTGCGCTTGTACCATTGGTAAAGCGCTCCATTTTCGCCCCCTGATTCAGATTTTACTGCCCCTGGGTGCATGGCATTGATGGTCACATGACCATCGCTTAAATATTTATCAAATACAAGCATCGAAAGAAGCTGAGCGAGCTTTGCGTTTCCATAGCTTTTAAATCCGGCATAACGTTTTCTTTCCCAGTTTATGTCATCTAAGTTTAGTCCCCACGCAGCGAATCTATGACCTTCTGAGTTCACTAGGATGATTCTAGCTGAGTCTTGTCGCTGGAGTTTTGACATCAGTATGTAGTTGATAATGAATGAGGATAAATAGTGTACAGTAAATACTTTCTCGATGCCATCTGAATTAATTTCTTTTTTTGTCAGATAAACCCCAGCATTATGAATAAGTACATTTATGTCTCTTTCTATCGCGAGAAGTTCCTTAGCACAGCGGTGAATGTCCTCTAGATGACTAAGATCTGCTATTATGTAGTGACACTCAACATTATATTTATCTTCGATCTCTTGTTTAAGAGTATTAGATTTGTCGATGTTTCTATTAATGCATAATATATCTGCTCCCATAGATGCATACTTTAGCGCAGTAACTCTTCCTATTCCAGAGGTAGCGCCAGTAATCACAACTAATTTGCCAGTGAATTTCTCAGTGCATTGTAAAGGTTCGCGACTATTGTTTTTAATCATAGTCCAGATATTGGACCATTTATATTCTTTTATGTATTTTCTTAATCTTTTTTTCATATTCAAGTACTATCCAAATTTTATCCAAATTTTTTATGCATAAAGTTCCTATAGATTTTACCAAATCTAGGGATATTATCGAATATGTCTCCCCATAGATCATAATAGTCTCTTTGATAGATTATTTTCCCTTCTTCAGTTAGTGTAAGACGACTACATCCATACATAATAGAATCAGGGTATTTTTTGAAACCTATGGTCATTTCCCATTCAATAAATACAATATTTCCTTGAAACATAGTATTTATTAACTTCATTTTAAGGTTTTTTGATCTAGCTGTAAGCCTTTGAGTCATAGCTTCAAACTCCTCGATGCCATTAATTTGCTGGACAGTGTCTCGAAATATTACATCTTTATGATAAAAAGGTATAATATGGGACCAATCAGGTCTACCATTGACATAAATTTGGGTCCAAAGCTGTTCGATAGTTTCTAAACAAGTTATTTTTTTATCTACCAGATTTTGTTCTTTAGTAGTCATTCTAAGTTAATTTTAAAGTTGGTAACAAAAATAATAAAATTATAGATAATTGTAGATAAAAATAATCGTAGCGGTGTTTTATCTCCTTATATAATATTGAATTTCACATGATTTGAGATGGCCTTTAAATTCTTTAAGTTGTAAATTAAAAAAAAAGTAGTAGTTTTGCGACGCAATTTAAGCTAATCTAAAAGTTATTATGCAGAAATTTAAAATTATTGTACTGGCTAAGCAGGTGCCTGACACTCGTAATGTGGGAAAGGATGCTATGACACCTGAGGGAACAGTGAATCGTGCTGTACTCCCTGCCATATTTAATCCAGAGGACCTTAACGCGCTAGAACAAGCGCTAAGAATTAAGGATCAATTTCCTGGAACCACTGTCACTATCCTAACTATGGGTCCTGGCAGAGCAGCTGAGATTATTCGTGAAGGTTTATATCGTGGAGCAGATAGCGGCTATCTACTCTCAGATCGTGCTTTTGCAGGAGCAGATACTCTTGCAACTTCTTACGCACTTTCGGCAGCTATTAAGAAAATTGGTGACTATGATATTATTATCGGTGGTCGTCAAGCAATCGATGGGGATACTGCTCAGGTAGGACCTCAAGTAGCGGAAAAATTAGGAATAGCTCAGATCACTTATGCTGAGGAAATCCTAAAAATCGAAAATGGTAGAATTACAGTTAAGCGTCTTATAGACGGTGGTGTAGAAACTGTTGAAGGACCTATACCTTCAGTTATTACTGTTAATAGCAGTGCGCCTGAGTGTCGTCCTAGAAACGCAAAACTAGTTCAAAAGTTTAAAAGAGCACTAGCTCCTCAAGAAAAAACTTATGATCTACCTTATGCTCATCTTTATGATGAAAGAGAATACCTTAATATCCCTGAATTAACAGCTGATAAGATTGAAGCTGATTTAACTCAATGTGGACTTTCTGGTTCTCCTACAAAGGTGAAGGCTATTCAAAATATTGTCTTCCAAGCAAAAGAGAGCAAAACTATTACAGGTTCTGATGCAGAAGTAGAAGAACTTATTGTTGAACTTCTAGCTAATCACACAATAGGATAATTATGGAGAATGTATTTGTATATTGCCAGATAGAAAACCAAACTATCGCTGACGTTAGTTTAGAACTTTTAACTAAGGGTCGCAAATTGGCGAATGAACTAGGCTGTAAATTAGAAGCTGTAGTTATCGGAGCTAAGTTAGACACTATTGAGAAAGAGATATTACCTTACGGGGTAGATGTTCTTCATATTTTTGATGATGAAAAATTATTCCCTTACACTTCTCTTCCTCACACTTCTATTCTAGTTAAGTTATTCCAAGAAGAGCAGCCTCAAATCTGCTTAATGGGAGCGACTGTAATAGGTCGTGATTTAGGTCCTCGTGTTTCTTCAGCACTTTTCAGTGGTCTTACTGCTGACTGTACTTCATTAGAGATCGGACCTCACGAAGATAAAAAGAACAATAAAGTTTATGATAAGTTACTTTACCAGATCCGTCCAGCTTTTGGAGGAAATATCGTAGCTACTATCATTAATCCAGATAATCGTCCTCAAATGGCAACAGTACGTGAGGGTGTTATGGCAAAAGAAATTATCGATGCTGCATATCCTGGAGAAGTTAAGAGACATGACGTTAGCGGATATGTTTCTGATGCTGATTTCGTTGTAAAGGTAATCGAGCGTCACGTAGAGAAGGCAAAAAATAACCTAAAGGATGCTCCTATCGTAGTAGCTGGAGGTTATGGTGTTGGTTCTCGTGAGAACTTTAAATTACTTTATGACCTAGCTAAGGAATTACACGCTGAAGTAGGTGCTTCTCGTGCTGCGACTGACGCTGGTTTCTGTGATACTGATCTTCAGATCGGACAAACTGGTCTAACAGTGCGTCCTAAGCTTTACATCGCTTGTGGTATCTCAGGTCAGATTCAACACGTTGCAGGTATGCAAGAGAGTGGTATTATTATCTCTATTAACAATGATCCAGATGCTCCTATCAATTCGATAGCAGACTACATCATCAATGGAACAATAGAGGAAGTATTGCCTAAAATGATTAAGTATTATAAACAAAACAGTAAGTAAGATGGCAAATTTTTATAGAGATACTCCTGATTTAGCTCACCACTTAAATCATCCATTAATGGAGCGTATTTGTGAGTTAAAGGAAAGAAATTATAGAGATAAGGATGAGTTTGATTATGCTCCAGTAGATTTTGCTGACGCAATAGATTCGTATGACAAAGTACTAGAGATCGCAGGTGAAATCTGTGGTGAGATCGTAGGTCCTAACGCAGAAGGCGTAGACCATGATGGACCATCAGTTGTAGATAATCGCGTAGTTTATGCTCCAGGTACTCAACAAAATATAGATGCTACTACTCAAGCAGGCCTTATGGGTATGGCTATGCCACGTCGTTATGGCGGACTTAACTTCCCTATGGTTGCATTCGTTGTAGCGGCAGAGATGGTTAATAGAGCAGATGCTGGTTTTGGTAACCTTTGGTCACTTCAAGACTGTGCAGAAACACTATATGAATTCGGTAATCCTGATCAGCACGAGAGATTCTTAACTCGTATTTGTGCAGGTGAGACTATGTCTATGGACCTTACTGAGCCAGATGCAGGTTCTGACCTTCAGAGTGTAATGCTTAAAGCAACATTTGATGAGGCTGAGAACTGCTGGAGACTAAACGGTGTTAAGCGTTTCATTACAAACGGAGATGCAGATATTCACCTAGTATTAGCTCGTTCAGAAGAAGGAACTAAGGATGGTCGTGGTTTATCTATGTTTATCTATGACAAAAAGCAGGGTGGAGTAGATGTTCGTCGTATCGAGAATAAGATGGGTATCAAAGGTTCTCCTACCTGTGAGTTAGTTTACAAGAACGCTAAAGCTGAACTTTGTGGAAGCCGTCGTTTAGGTCTTATCAAGTACGTTATGGCTCTTATGAATGGTGCACGTCTAGGAATCGCAGCTCAGTCAGTTGGTATTTCTCAGATAGCATATTATGAGGCGCTAGCTTATGCAAAAGAGCGTAAGCAGTTTGGAAAGGCTATTATCGAGTTCGCTCCAGTACAGGAGATGCTTGACAATATCAAAGCTAAGCTTGATGCTTCTCGTTCTCTTCTTTATGAAACATCACGTTTTGTAGATATCTACAAAATATTAGAAGATATCTCAAGAGAAAGAGACCTTACTCCTGAGGAGAAGAAAGAGATGAAGACTTATTCTAAGTTAGCAGATAGTTTAACTCCACTTGGAAAGGGACTTGGTAGTGAATATGCAAACCAAAATACTTATGACTGTATCCAGATCCACGGTGGTTCAGGTTTTATGAAAGAGTATGCTTGTGAGCGTATTTACAGAGATGCTCGTATCGCTTCTATCTATGAAGGAACTACTCAGTTACAGGTAGTAGCAGCGATCAGATATGTTACAAACGGTTCATACCTAGCTCAAATTTCTGAATATGAAGCTAAAACTTGTTCTACAGAGTGCCAACCATTATTAGAAGTACTTAAGGGCTTGAAAACTAAATATGAGGAAGCTGTAAAGGCAGTTGTAGAAAAGAACGATCAAGGTTTCTTAGATCTTATGGCTCGTCGTTTAGTTGAGATGGCAGGTAACTTAATTATGGCTCATCTTCTAATTCAAGATGCTACTCGTAATCAAGAATTATTCTTAGCTTCTGCAAAGCATTATGTAGATTTCATCTACGCTGAAGCTGAAAAGCACGTTGCTTATATAAATAGAGCACTGTAAGCTAGAATATAATTAGATATTGAAAAGGGTTACTAAATTAATTTTAGTGACCCTTTTTTTATCACTATGAGAGAATCGATATCTATTTAAACTAGTCAAAGTGTAAAGCTCTAATAAAATGCTTTTATGTCAATTCTTTATTGAATCTTTTAACGATAATTGAAAGAGTATCGATCGATTAAGTGAGCATTACCTTTGCCATAACTCATAAATTTGGCTTACTACTTGCAGAAGCCACACTTCATAGCAAGCAAATCTTCAAAAGTGCCTTTTAAATGCAGTTTTCTACGACGTGCCTACCTAAATCAGTTAAAAGCACAGGGCAAATCGTAAAAAGTACCTTTTAAATGCAGTTTTCTACGACGTGCTTATGTTATACCTACAGTTTATATGCAAAGATGAGAAGAAGTTATTTATTTGTGTTACATTTGTACTCAATTAGTATTAGAGGGAGGAGATATGAAGGGAAGAAATATTTATCATATATGTAATCTTTCTCCAAAAGTTGTATTTCGTAGGGAGGAGGATTTTTTGTTTGCAATCAGTCGATTAGCAGTGTGTGCTTTTACTTATAATATTGAAGTATTAGCATTTGCAATAATGTCAACACATTTTCATATAGTAACTTTGGGTGATGATGATGATACTGTAAAATTTGTTAGTCATTATAAAAGAAGCCTGGCCCTCTGGCATAATAAGCATTATAGAGCGAAGTTAAGCTTAAATGTTTCAAAGAATTTAGTAATCGGAATATCGCATACTATTTCTGTTATAAACTATGTCTTAAAAAATCCTATTCATCATGGAGTCTCTATAACTCCATTTACCTATCCATATACAAGTGCGCAAGTATATTTCTTACCATTCCTTAGACGAGAAGAATATTTCATTGGAGAATTTATAGCGCCAGTCTTAAAAAAACCAAGTGAACTAAGATCAAGGGATTTTGAAAAAATATTTGGTAAACAGAAAGCATCTGAGAAATTCAAGGTACTACGAGATATTTTAATCATTCCAGAGAGTTTTATATCTATAGGTATAGTAGAGAGGATTTACTCTTCACCTAGGAATTTTTTGTATCAGATGAATCGGCCATTAACAGAGGATATAAAGGAATTTGATGATGCTTTCACAAACGATAGTAGACATCTAAAGAAGGCGATATTAACAAATCAAATATCAGATATAGAGGCTGCCAAAATCTTTGATAAGACCATATCTCCTAGAACTTATACTGAAATAAGAAAAGAAGAGTTTAATCAGCTCTGGCTAGAGGTAAAGAAAAAAGGAATAAGCGAGGCTCAGTTCAATAGATTATTGTGACGAGCTAGGTACAAGGCAAAATAAAGTAAGGGTGAAGGAGGAGAGCAATAAAGCGATAAATCTGGATATTATGATTATGTGCTAATAATGAGATATTTATACTTTTTTTAGTTAAGTAATGGTAAAACAATGAAAAAAATAAAGAATATAGGCATAATCGTAGATGAGAAAAAATATTCAAATTTCGTGTGTAATTCACTTTGTGAGGAGATTTTTTTTACTACCTTTGAAAGTTAAATAGTAGGAAATGAAACTTATATCGTGGAATGTAAATGGTGTTAGGGCCGTAATGCAGAAACAATTTATTGAAAAGGTTGGAGCTATGGCTCCTGATGTTTTATGCTTACAGGAAACTAAGGCACAGGATGATCAGGTGGCTCAGGCGCTTGAATCTTTTGACGATTATTATCTTTACTCGAGTTCCGCAGAAAGAAAGGGTTATTCTGGGACTGCAGTACTGTCAAAGACATTGCCTTTAGGCGAAAAGTACGGAATAGGAGAGGAGGAGTTTGACTCCGAAGGAAGGGTGATAACTCTTGAGTACGATGCGTTTTATTTAGTTAATGTCTACGTACCTAATTCTGGAAGTGAATTATTAAGGCTGGAGTATCGCCAGAAATGGGATTTGGCTTTTTATAATTTCTTAAAAAAACTTGAGCAAATAAAGCCAGTTGTGGTGTGTGGTGATTTTAATGTTGCACATAAAGATATTGATTTAGCTCGTCCAAAGGCAAATTATAATAAATCGGCAGGATTTATGCAGGAAGAAATAGATGGAATGGATCGCTTCACGAATGGTGGATTTTTAGATACCTTTAGGCTGTTGAATCCTGATTCCTTAGATTCGTATTCTTGGTGGTCATATAGAGCAGGAGCGAGAGGAAAGAATATTGGCTGGCGTATTGACTATTTTTTAGCAAGCGAAGCGCTTAAGGATAATATTACAGATGCATTTATACTCCCTCAGGTAGATGGCTCAGATCATTGCCCTGTAGGAATAGATATTGAACTTTAAAAATAATTTAATAATAAAAAAAATGAGAAAATTAGCACTTCTTTTGTTGTTAATCCCTTTCTTTGGCTATTCAAGAGGCGTAGAGTTTGTTGAATACAAACTGGAGAATGGATTACACGTGATTCTTTCACAGGATCGTACTACTCCTAATGTAGTAGTTTCAGTTATGTATCATGTTGGTTCAAAAAATGAAGAACCACATCTAACTGGTTTTGCTCACTATTTTGAGCACTTAATGTTTGAAGGAACTAAGCATATCCCTCGTCATACTTATGATAAGTATGTTTCTGAGGCAGGTGGATCTTTGAACGCAAATACATCTAATGATAGAACTTATTATTATGAAGTATTACCTTCAAATTATCTTGCACTTGGTCTTTGGTTAGAGTCTGAGAGAATGTTACACCCAAATATCGAAGAGGTAGGTGTAAATACTCAGAAGGACGTAGTTTGTCAAGAAATGAATCAAACTAGAGATAACAGACCTTATGGTAAATTACTTACTGCAACTCTTGATAATTCTTTCACTGTTCACCCATACAAAACTGACGTATTGGGCTCAGAGGAGCATATCAGAAGTGCAACTGTTGAAGATTTCAAGAACTTCCATGATATGTTTTATGTGCCAAACAACGCAGTATTAACTATTTGTGGTGATTTTGAGATCGAAGAGGCTAAGGAATTAATCGATACTTATTTTGCTGATATACCTATGGGTACTATGGAAATTCGTAGACCTAATCCAAATGCAGAGCCAAAAAGAACAGCTCCTGTAAAAGATACTATCTATGATAATATTCAGTTACCTGCAGTTGTGAATGCTTATCCTGCTCCAGCTCTTGGAACAGACGATTATTATGCAGTGTCTATGTTAAGTCAGTACTTATCTCAAGGACAGACTTCTCTTTTCTATAAGCAGTTAGTAGATCAGGAGCAAATAGCTCTTCAGATTCAAGCTTTTGCTCTTCCTTTTGAGCACCCAGGAGTTAACTTAATTTTTGGTATTCCAAATATGAATGAAGACGTACTAGATCTTGAAAAAAGAGTTGATGAGATTATCGCTCAGTTTAAGAAAGATGGTATCTCTGATAAGGATTTCCAAAAGATAAAGAATCAAGTAGAATATGGTTCTATTTATTCAACTAAAGGAATCGAAAACAAAGCTCACGAATTAGCGACAGCTTACACTTATTATAAGAATACAAATTTTGTTAATGAGGAATTAGCGAAGTATATGAGTGTGACAAAAGAAGATATTATGAGAGTAGCTAATGAGTATTTTACTCCAGAGCAAAAGGTTTCAGTTTATTTCTTACCTAAAAAATAATTAAGAAGATGAAAAAAATAATTATATCAGCAATTATATTGATATTTAGCTTGGGCTTAAGTGCGCAAGTAGATAGGAGTGTAGCTCCAAAAGCAGGTCCTACTCCAGAAATTAAAATGGGTGATGCAAAAGAATTTACCCTTAAGAATGGATTAAAGGTTATCTTAGTAGAAGACCATACTTTACCAGTAGTAAGTATGCAGATAAACTTTATCCACGAACCTACTATGGACGAGCAGCTTAATGCTACTTACGAAGTCTATGGAAGTGTGTGGAAAACAGGAACTACTACTCTTACGAAAGATCAGATCAATGAAAAATTAGATTTTATAGGAGCAAGCGTATTTACAGCAAATAGAACTATAGGATTTAATTCACTTTCAAAGTATACAGAAGATGTTTTTGCTCTTACTACTGACATCTTATTAAATCCTACCTTCCCTCAAGAAGAATTAGATAAGACAGTTACTCAGTTATTATCTGGTTTTGAAGCAGCAAAGACTGATCAAAACAGCATCATGTCTAATATTAAGAGTGCTACTATCTATAAAGGTGCTCACCCTTATGGTATGATTGTTACTGAAGATGATGTAGATTTAATTACTACTGAAGCTTGTTGGGAGCATTATAATACTTATATAAAGCCGAACAATGCTATCTTAGTTATCGTAGGAGATATTACTCTTAAAGAGGCTAAGAAGTTAGTTAAAAGAAATCTAGATTCGTGGGAGCCTGGTCAAATACCTGCACCAGTTTACGACTCACCTCAATCACCTGAAGGGGTACAGGTGGTATTCTCTAGTAAAGATGCTTCACCTCAGTCAAATATCTCAGTTTCTTACCCTGTTGATTATAAGGTAACAGACGAGGATTATATTGCTGCTAGCCTTGCGAACTTCATACTTGGAGGTGGTGGCTTCCAAGCTAAGTTAATGAAGAACTTAAGAGAGGACAAAGGTTATACCTACGGAGCTTACTCAAGATTATCTGCAAATAGACTTGTTGGTACTTTCAATGCAGGATCTGAAGTTATCGCAAATGCTACTGATAGCGCTTTAGTAGAGATCGCAAAAGAAATGAACAACATGATAGAAGGAAACTTTACAGATGAAGACTTACACCTAGCTAAAATGACATTTAAGGGTTCATTCTCTCGTTCTTTAGAAGATGCTAGTACTATTTCAGATTTTGCTTATAACTTAGAAAGACATAATCTTCCTGAAGATTTCTACAAAACTTACCTTCAAAAGATTGATGCAGTAACTAAAGAAGATGTAATTAGAGTCGCTAAGAAGTACTTTACTCCTTCAAATGCTTATTTCTTTGTAGTAGGTGACAGAAGTGTTATCCCTGCGTTAGAGAAAATCGATAGCGACGGTGTAGTTGTTGAATTAGATTATAAAGGTGATGTCGTAGTTCGTGAGGCTATCTCAGGAGACGTTACAGCTGAGTCAGTAATTAATTCATTCTTAGATTATTCAGGTGGTGGACAAAAGATCAGAACAGCTAATGAAGTGACAGTTAAGTCTGCTATGGCGGTTCAAGGAATGAATATAGAGAATGAGTCAGTAATGGCTTATGATCCTGAATTCAAATTCAAGATTTCTCAGAAACTAGGTGGACAGGTTATATCTGAAGTTTCATACGAAGATGGTAAAGCTAAGGTAGTTAGCCCACAAGGTGCTCAAGAACTTCCAGCAGAAATAGCAGAAAAGATAGTAGTTCAAGGTTACTATATCCTTGAGGCTTATATCACAGAGCTAGGAATTACTCCAGTTTTAGAGGGAATCGATGAAGTTAACGGAAAGAAAGCTTATAAAATTAAATTTGATTTCAAAGGTCAAATTAGCTACCGTTACTATGATATCGAGACAGGTGCTTGTTTAAAATCTGTAGCTACAGAGCAAGGACAAACTCAAGAGGTATTCTACTCAGAATATAAGGAGCTTGTAAACGGAATTAAATTTCCATTCATTCAGACTATCTCAGTAATGGGAATGCAAATGGAAAATAAAGTAAAGGAGATTATTATTAAGTAATCTTCATACTGAAAAAGTGATATGACCCCCGAAAGTTGGACGGTTAATATAAATTAAGAAGCTCTTGATTGG
>CAYJFD010000029.1:0-27055 GCA_964369605.1 uncultured Muribaculaceae bacterium
GCATCAGCCTTCCAAGCTGAGGGTCGCGGGTTCGAACCTCGTCTTCCGCTCTTTTTTCATTATTTGGCCAGTGTAGCTCAGGGGTAGAGCGCTTCCTTGGTAAGGAAGAGGTCATGAGTTCAACTCTCATCACCGGCTCTATTAACAAATAAATAATTCATTAATATAATTTTTTTAATTATGGCAAAAGAAACTTACAAAAGGGAAAAACCCCACGTAAACATTGGTACTATTGGCCACGTTGACCACGGTAAGACAACTCTTACTGCAGCAATTACTACTGTACTTGCAAGAAAAGGTTTCTCTGAGATGCGTTCATTCGATTCTATCGACAATGCACCTGAAGAGAAAGAGCGTGGTATCACTATTAATACTGCACACGTAGAGTATCAAACTGAAACTCGTCACTATGCACACGTTGACTGTCCAGGTCACGCGGACTACGTTAAGAACATGGTTACAGGTGCTGCACAGATGGACGGTGCTATTCTTGTAGTAGCTGCTACAGATGGTCCTATGCCTCAAACTCGTGAGCATATCCTTCTTGCACGTCAGGTAAACGTACCTAAAATCGTTGTATTCTTAAATAAAGTAGATATCGTTGATGATCCAGAAATGGTAGAACTAGTAGAGATGGAAGTTCGTGAACTTCTTTCAGCATACGAGTATGATGGAGATAACGCTCCTATCATCCAAGGTTCTGCACTAGGTGCTCTTAACGGAGATGCTCAATGGGAAGAAAAAGTTCTTGAGCTTATGCAATCAGTAGATGATTACATTCCACTTCCTCCACGTGACAACGAGAAGCCATTCCTTATGCCTATCGAGGACGTATTCTCAATCACTGGTCGTGGTACTGTAGCTACAGGTCGTATCGAGTCAGGTATCATCAAGAGTGGTGATGAAGTTCAAATCATCGGTCTAGGTGAAGAGCCAAGAAAATCAGTTGTTACTGGTATCGAGATGTTCCGTAAGATTCTTGATCAAGGAGAAGCTGGAGATAACGCAGGTCTACTTCTTCGTGGTATCGATAAGAAAGAAATTAAGAGAGGTCAAGTTATCGCTCACCCAAATACTATCACTCCTCACAATAGATTCGAAGGACAAATCTATGTACTTACAAAAGGTGAAGGTGGACGTCACACTCCATTCCACAACAAGTACCGTCCTCAGTTCTTCATCAGAACACTTGACATTACAGGAGAAATCACTCTTCCAGAAGGTGTTGAGATGGTAATGCCAGGAGATAACGTTGCTATTAACGTAGAACTTATCTACCCAGTAGCACTTAACGAAGGTCTTCGTTTCGCAATCCGTGAAGGTGGTCGTACAGTAGGATCTGGTCAGGTAACTAAGATTCTTGACTAAGAATAAAAAAATATTTAAGGGAATAACGTTTTAGTTATTCCCTTCTTTAGGAGCATAGTTCAAGGGTAGAATAGCGGTCTCCAAAACCGTTGATGGGAGTTCGAATCTCTCTGCTCCTGCTAATCTCACGGGTTACGCCGTGGGATTTTAAACAATAATACAACCAAGGGGCTTCCAACCTTTATAGTATTAAAATTTAAACAAAAAAATGAGCAAAATAACATTGTATCTAAAAGAGTCTTACACAGAGCTCACTAAAAAAACAACTTGGCCAACATGGTCTAGGTTACAAAATTTAGCAGTTATCGTAATGATTGCTTCAGCAATTTTCGCAACTGTTGTTTTCCTAATGGATTATGTGTTCAGACATTCAATGAGTGCAATATATAATTTATTGTAATTATTATGAGTGAAATGCCAAAAAAGTGGTATGTTGTACGCGCCGCTGGGGGAAAGGAAAAGAAAGCAAAGGAGTACATAGAGAGCGAAATCAAAGCACTTGGTTTTGCTGATTATGTTTCACAGGTCTTAATTCCTACTGAAAAGATTTTTCAGGTGCGTAACGGTAAGAAAATAAGCACTGAGCGTATCTTCTTCCCAGGTTATATACTAATCGAAGCACACCTTACAGGTGAAATACAACATATTATCCGAAACATTCCTCATGTCTCAGGTTTCCTAACTGAAAGACAAGATAAAGACAAGCAGCCTGTCCCATTAAGGGAAAGTGAAGTTAATAAGATCCTAGGTAAAGTTGATGAACTACAGGAGCAAGAGGAGGAAAATATCACTCCTTTCTATGTAGGTGAAACTGCTAAGATTATTGACGGACCATTCAATGGCTTTATTGGAAATATCGAAGAAGTTCTTGAAGATAAGAAGAAACTGAAGATTATGGTTAAGATCTTTGGCAGAAAGACATTATTAGAACTAAACTTTGTTCAAGTAGTTAAAGAATAAAAATTAAACAACATTATGGCTAAAGAAATCGCCGCATTTATTAAGTTGCAGATTAAAGGTGGAGCTGCCAATCCTTCTCCTCCTGTAGGACCAGCACTTGGTTCGAAGGGAGTGAACATTATGGATTTCTGCAAACAATTTAATGCTCGTACCCAAGAGAAAGCAGGACAAGTACTTCCTGTTATTATCACCGTATTCAGCGACAAGTCTTTCACTTTCGTTGTAAAACAGCCACCTGTTGCAATCCAACTTAAAGATGCTGCTAAAATTAAATCTGGTTCAGCTGAATCAAATCGTAATAAGGTAGCAACTATCACTTGGGAACAAGTTAAGGAGATTGCTGAGAACAAAATGCCGGATATGAACGCATTTACACTAAGGTCAGCGATGACAATGGTAGCAGGTACTGCAAGAAGTATGGGTATCAATATCGATGGAGCATTTCCTGCCGATGTACAATAAGAATTGCACGCTATGGGTAAATTAACAAAGAATCAAAAAATAGCTTGTGAGAAAGTTAACAAGGACGAACAGCACAAATTAATAGATGCTTGTAGCTTAGTAAAAGAAATTACTTATACTAAGTTTGATGCATCAGTTGATCTTGCAGTACGTTTAGGTGTTGACCCTCGTAAGGCTAATCAGATGGTACGTGGCGTTGTAACTCTTCCACACGGAACAGGTAAAGAGACCCGCGTTTTAGTATTATGTACACCTGACAAAGAGGCTGAAGCACAAGCTGCTGGAGCTGATTTCGTAGGTTTAGATGAGTATATTGATAAAATCAAGGGAGGATGGACTGATATAGATGTTATCATCTGTACACCATCAGTTATGACTAAGATAGGTCCTATCGGACGTATTCTAGGTCCTAGAGGTCTAATGCCTAACCCTAAGACAGGTACTGTTACTATGGATGTAGCATCAGCTGTTAAAGAGGTTAAAGCAGGTAAAATTGACTTCAAGGTTGATAAAACTGGTATCGTTCATACTTCAGTTGGTAAAGTTTCTTTTGATGCAAAACAGCTTGCTGAAAATGCATTAGAAGTTCTAAATACTATAGTTAAATTAAAGCCACAATCACTTAAAGGAACTTATATTAAGAGTATTTATCTCTCTTCTACTATGAGTCCTAGTGTAAATATTGACTCTAAAACTTTCAGTGCTGCTGAATAATAATTTTATTTATGAGAAAAGAAGTAAAAGAACAAATTATTTGTAGTTTAGCAGCTCAATTAGAGCAAACTCCTAACTTTTACGTTGTAGACCTAGCTGGTCTTAACGCAGAGCAAACAAGCGAACTTCGTCGTGCTTGCTATGAGAAAGAAGTTAAGCTTGTAGTGGTTAAAAATACGCTATTTAAGAGAACTTTAGATTCAATTATATCTGAAGATGCTAAAGCTATATTTTCAACGTTAGAAGGTCCTTCTGCGATTATGTTTACTATTGCACCTAACACTCCAGCAAAACTTATTAAAGAGTTTGGAGCTAAAATGGGCAAGCCAGTATTAAAGAGTGCTTATGTACAAGAATGCTTGTACCTAGGAGCTGAGAATCTGGAGGCATTAATAAACATCAAATCACGCGAAGAACTTATCGGTGATATTATTGGTCTATTACAGTCGCCAATCAAGAATGTTATTTCAGGTCTTAAATCAGAGGCTGGAGACAAGATTGCAGGTATTGTAAAGACTTTATCAGAAAAAGAATAATAAAAATTAATAAAAACACTTAATAATAACAATCATGGCAGATATCAAAAAATTTGCGGAAGACTTAGTTAACCTAACTGTAAAAGAAGTTCAAGAACTTGCACAAGTTCTTAAAGAAGAGTACGGCATTGAGCCAGCAGCTGCAGCAGCAGTTGTAGCAGCAGCACCAGCAGAAGGTGGCGCAGCAGCGGCTGAAAAGACAGAATTCGATGTTATTCTTGTTTCAGCAGGACAAGCTAAACTTCAAATCGTTAAGGTAGTAAAAGAACTAACTGGTTTAGGTCTTAAAGAAGCTAAAGAACTTGTTGACAAAGCACCAGCTCCACTTAAGGAGAAGACTAACAAAGCTGAAGCAGAATCAATTAAAGCAGCAGTCGAGGAAGCTGGAGGAGAAGTTGAGATTAAATAAGCTAATTCTATCCCTTTAAAAGGGAATACTCTCAGGTTTAGGGTCATTAAAAGGCTCTAAACCTTTTTGTCGTTTTTTTAAGTTTGTTTACAACTAATCCTATAGAAATGTCTCTTCATACTAATAATCAGCGAACTACATTCGCAACTACAAAATTACTTCTGGATTATCCTGATTTCCTAGAAGTACAACTAAAATCTTTTAGAGATTTTTTTCAATTAGATACAACGGCTGAAAACCGTCGTAACGAGGGTCTATTCAAAGTATTCCAGGAGATTTTCCCTATTTCTGATACTCGAAATAATTTCGTTCTAGAATTTATCGATTATTTCATTGATCCACCTCGTTATTCCATCGACGAGTGCTTAGACAGAGGACTAACATATAGTGTTCCTCTTAAAGCTAAGTTAAAGCTATTCTGTACAGATCCTGAACATGAAGATTTTGATACAACTATCCAAGATGTTTATCTTGGTACGATTCCTTATATGACACCAAGAGGAACTTTCCTTATTAATGGTTCTGAGAGAATTGTAGTATCGCAGCTTCACCGTTCACCTGGTGTATTCTTTGGTCAAAGTTTACACGCTAACGGAACAAAACTATATTCAGCAAGAATTATTCCTTTTAAGGGATCTTGGATTGAATTTGCAACTGACATTAACAATGTCATGTACGCATATATTGATAGAAAGAAAAAATTACCTGTTACCACCCTACTTAGAGCTATGGGATTCGAAAGCGACAAGGATATCTTAGATATTTTTGGATTAGCTAACGAAATTAAGGTTAACAAGACTAATTTAACAAAGAATATCGGCAGCAAGTTAGCTGCTAGGGTTTTAAAAACATGGAATGAAGATTTCGTAGATGAGGACACAGGAGAGGTAGTATATATCGAGCGTAACGAAATCGTAATAGACCGTGAAACAATTCTTGAAGAACATCATATTGATGCAATTATCGACTCAGGGGTAAGTACTATTTTAGTACATAAGGAAGATGTGAGCGAATTTGCCATCATTCACAATACTCTTCAAAAAGACGTATGTAACTCTGAGAAAGAGGCTATTTTCTATACATATCGCCAGCTTCGTAACTCTGAACCACCAGATGAGGCTACTGCAAGGGATGTGATAGACAAACTTTTCTTCTCAGATAAGAGATATGACTTAGGAAGCGTTGGACGTTATCGTCTAAATCGTAAATTAAACCTAAGTACACCAGCTGATGTTAGAGTGTTAACAAAGGCTGACATTATAGAGATCATTAGATGTCTAATTCAACTTATTAATTCTAAAGCTATAGTTGACGATATCGATCACCTAAGCAATAGACGTATTAGAACTGTTGGAGAGCAGTTAGCGAACCAATTCGGTGTAGGTCTTACACGTATTGCTCGCACTATTAAAGAAAGAATGAATGTAAGAGATAATGAGGTCTTCGTTCCTACTGACCTTATTAATGCTAAGACATTATCTTCAGTTATCAACTCTTTCTTTGGTACTAGCCAGCTTTCTCAGTTTATGGATCAAACTAATCCTTTAGCAGAGATGACAAACAAACGTCGTCTTTCAGCTCTAGGACCAGGAGGTTTATCAAGAGATAGAGCAGGTTTCGAGGTACGTGACGTTCACTACACTCACTACGGCCGCCTTTGTCCTATTGAAACTCCTGAGGGACCAAACATCGGTCTTATCTCTTCTCTTTGTGTCTATGCAAAAATTAATGATCTAGGATTTATCGAAACACCTTATCGTAAAGTTGAGAATGGTGTTGTAAATATGGATAAAGACAGCATCATTTATATGAGTGCAGAGGACGAGGAAGATAAGGTAGTAGCACAAGCAAGTATAGAAATCGATGATAATGGAAACATTATCGAAGAGAGAATTAAATGTCGTTACGAGGCAGATTACCCAGTAGTAACTAAAGAAGGTGTTAACTTTATGGACGTTGCTCCTAATCAGATCGCTTCTATCGCGGCATCTCTTATTCCTTTCCTTGAGCACGACGATGCGAACCGCGCACTTATGGGATCAAACATGATGAGACAGGCTGTTCCTGTTGTTCGACCAGAATCTCCGATTGTTGGAACTGGACTAGAGGCAGCTGTTGTAAAAGATTCACGTTCTCAAGTTGTTGCAAAGAAAGATGGAGAAATAGTTTATGTTGACGCAAGGGAGATTCATGTTAGATATGAGCAAACAGCAAGCGAGAAATTCGTTAGCTTTAGCCCAGAAATCACTGTATATAAACTACCACTATATAGAAAAACAAACCAAAGTACATCTATAACTCTTAAACCTATTGTTAGATCTGGTCAAAAGGTAACTGAAGGCCAAATTCTAACTGAGGGTTATGCTACTCAAAAAGGAGAGTTAGCACTTGGTCGTAACCTTAAGGTTGCATTCATGCCATGGAAAGGTTATAACTATGAGGATGCTATCGTACTTTCTGAAAGAATTATCAGAGAAGATATATTCACATCTATACACGTAGATGAGTACATAATGGAAGTTCGTGATACCAAGCGTGGTATGGAAGAACTTACTTCTGATATTCCAAATGTTAGTGAAGATGCGACTAAGGATCTAGATGAAAATGGTATTATCCGCATTGGTGCTAATATCGAGCCAGGAGATATTCTTATTGGTAAGATTACACCTAAGGGAGAAAGCGACCCTTCACCTGAAGAGAAACTTCTAAGAGCGATCTTTGGAGATAAAGCAGGTGATGTAAAAGATGCTTCTTTAAAGGCTTCACCATCTCTTTCAGGTACGATTATTGGCAAGCGCCTATTTGCTCGTATCGCGAAAGAAGATAAAAAAGGTAAAGCAAATACAAAAGAAGCTGTTAAGAGAGTTGAAGAGGAATTCAATACTAAGGCTACAGCTCACAGAGAAAGATTCTTAGAGAGATTATTAGTTCTAGTAGATGGTAAGAAAGCTCAAAGCATTTCTGACCTTTATGGAGCTGAAATTATAGCTAAAGGTGGAGATTTCACTTACGACAATCTAAATAGCATTAACTACGAAGATGTTAATCCAGTAAAATGGACATCTGATAAGAATACAAATAATCAAATCAAGCAGCTAATCAACAACTACTTGATCTTACACAAAGAGCTTGACGCAGATCTTAAACGTATTAAGTATAATCTTACTATTGGTGATGAACTTCCAAATGGTATTATGCAGTTAGCTAAGGTTTACGTTGCTAAAAAGCGTAAGATTAGAGTAGGTGATAAGATGGCAGGTAGACACGGAAACAAGGGTATCGTAGCTAAGATTGTTAAGGATGAGGATATGCCTTTCCTTGATAATGGTAGCATTGTGGATATCGTACTTAATCCTCTTGGTGTGCCTTCTCGTATGAACTTAGGACAGATTTATGAAACTGTATTAGGTTGGGCAGGTCAAGAACTAGGTATTAAGTTCAGTACTCCTATTTTTGACGGAGCAACACTTGATGATATCTGTGCTTACACTGATAAGGCTGGTGTACCAAGATACGGTAAGACCTACCTTAGAGATGGTGGCACTGGTGAGAAATTTGACCAACCAGCGACTGTTGGAGTTATCTACATGATTAAACTTGGTCACATGGTAGATGATAAGATGCACGCACGTTCTATCGGACCATACTCTCTTATCACTCAGCAGCCTCTTGGAGGTAAGGCACAGTTCGGAGGTCAAAGATTCGGAGAGATGGAGGTTTGGGCATTAGAAGCTTTTGGAGCATCTAATATTCTTCAAGAAATCTTAACTATCAAATCTGACGACGTAGTAGGAAGATCTAGAGCTTATGAAGCTATAGTTAAGGGAGACCCTATGCCTAATCCAGGAATTCCTGAGTCTTTAAATGTACTTCTTCACGAACTACGCGGACTTGGACTAAGTATTACCTTAGATTAATTTATTGATTTTTGAATAATTGAAATATATATAATATGGCTTTCAAAAAAGAGAGTAAGGTTAAAACCGATTTCAATAAGATAGTTATAGGGCTAGCTTCACCTGAAGAGATTCTTGAAAGATCTTCAGGCGAAGTATTAAAGCCTGAGACGGTTAACTATCGTACATATAAACCAGAAAGAGACGGTCTATTCTGCGAAAGAATCTTTGGCCCTTCCAAAGACTATGAGTGCCACTGTGGAAAATACAAACGCATAAGATATCGCGGTATTATCTGTGATAGATGTGGTGTAGAAGTTACAGAAAAGAAAGTACGTAGAGAGAGAATGGGACACATAACCCTGACTGTTCCTGTAGCACATATCTGGTATTTCCGCTCAAGCCCTAACAAGATAGGTTACCTACTAGGTATTCCTTCAAAGAAACTTGAATCTATTGTATATTCTGAGAGATATATTGTAATTCAAGCAGGTCTAGCAGCAGAGCAAGGTATCGCAAACATGAGTTTCCTTACAGAAGATGAGTATCTAAACATATTAGATAACCTTCCTAGAGAAAACCAAATGCTAAGCGATGATGATCCTAATAAGTTCATTGCTGACATGGGAGCTGAGGCTATTTATACGTTACTACAACGTCTTGACTTAGATGAGTTATCATACCAGCTTCGTCATAAGACTGAAACAGAAACTTCACTACAAAGAAAGGCAGAAGCACTTAAGAGATTAAGTGTTATCGAATCTTTCCGTGAATCTAAGGATATTAACAAACCAGAATGGATGATTCTAAAGGTTATACCTGTTATCCCACCTGATTTACGTCCTTTAGTTCCACTAGATGGAGGTCGTTTCGCGACATCTGATATCAATGACTTATATAGAAGAGTAATTATCAGAAACAATCGTCTAAAGAGACTGATTGAAATTAAAGCTCCAGATGTGATTCTTAGAAATGAGAAGCGTATGCTTCAAGAAGCTGTAGACTCGTTATTTGATAACTCAAGAAAGTCTAATGCTGTTAAGACTGACTCAAATAGAGCACTTAAATCATTATCTGACTCACTTAAAGGAAAGCAGGGTCGTTTCCGTCAAAACCTTCTTGGTAAGCGTGTTGACTATTCTGCTCGTTCTGTAATCGTCGTTGGTCCAGAATTAAAGATGCACGAATGTGGTCTTCCTAAATTCATGGCAGCAGAGCTTTATAAACCATTTATCATTAGAAAACTAATTGAAAGAGGTATTGTAAAGACTGTTAAATCGGCTAAAAAGATTGTAGACAAGAAGGATCCTGTTATCTGGGATATCTTAGAAAATGTAATGAAGGGACATCCAGTACTTCTGAATCGTGCCCCTACCCTACACCGTCTAGGTATTCAGTCCTTCCAGCCTAAACTTATTGAAGGTAAGGCTATCCAGCTTCATCCTCTTGCTTGTACTGCATTTAATGCGGACTTTGACGGTGACCAGATGGCTGTTCACTTACCACTTGGTAATGCAGCTATACTTGAAGCTCAGCTTCTTATGCTAGGTTCGCACAACATCCTTAACCCAGCTAACGGTGCTCCTATCACTGTGCCTTCTCAGGACATGGTATTAGGTCTGTACTATATAACAAAATCACGCGAGGGTGCAAAGGGAGAAGGCATGAGATTCTACGGTGCTGAGGAAGTTATTATGGCCTATAATATGGGACAAGTAGCGCTTCACGCCAATATCTCTATTAAGTTACCTAAAGATCCAAATAACCCTTCAAAGGGCTATACTATAAAGAAAAACACATCTGTTGGTAGGGTTCTATTTAATCAAGTAGTACCTCCAGCTGTAGGTTATATTGACGAGGTTATGACAAAGAAATCTCTTCGTGGCATCATCGACAAAGTAATCAAAATATGTGGAGTATCTAGAACAGCACAATTCCTTGATGATATCAAGAGCATTGGTTACACGATGGCCTTCAAAGGAGGTCTATCGTTCAACTTAGCTGATGTGATTATTCCTGAGGAGAAAACTGTTTTAGTAGAGGCAGGCTACAAGGAAGTAGAAAACATCCAAAATAGTTATAACTTCGGTCTTATTACAAATAATGAGCGTTATAACCAAATCATTGACGTTTGGACTACTACTAATGCGAAGCTTACTAATATGGTAACAAAAAGAATTGAGACTGACCAACAAGGTTTCAATCCTATCTATATGATGCTTGACTCTGGTGCCCGTGGTTCTAAAGAGCAGATTCGTCAGCTTTGCGGTATGCGTGGTCTGATGGCAAAACCTCAAAAGTCTGGATCTACTGGTTCTGAGATTATCGAGAATCCTATCCTTTCGAACTTTAAAGAGGGTCTTTCTGTCCTTGAGTACTTCATCTCTACACACGGTGCTAGAAAGGGTCTTGCGGATACGGCTCTTAAGACTGCCGATGCAGGTTACCTTACTCGTCGTCTTGTAGACGTTTCTCACGATGTTATCATTAATGAAGAAGATTGTGGAACATTAAGAGGTCTTGTTGCAAGTACGATTAAGAATAAGGATGAAATCGTAGAATCATTATACGACAGAATCTTAGGTAGAACATCTGTTCATGACATATATAATCCATCGACTGGAGAACTTATTATTTCTGCAGGTGATCAAATTACTGAGGATATAGCATACAAAATATCTTGCTTACCTATCGAGCAAGTAGAGATTCGATCTGTACTTACTTGTGAGTCAAGAAAAGGTGTTTGTGCTAAGTGTTACGGACGTAATCTTGCTACTGGTAGAATGGTTGAGAGAGGTGAGGTAGTAGGTGTTATCGCAGCACAGTCTATCGGTGAACCAGGAACACAGCTTACTCTTAGAACTTTCCACGTGGGAGGTACTGCATCGAGTACTGCTTCTGAGTCTGAAATCGTTTCAACACAAGATGGACGAGTAGAATTTGATGAACTTAGAACAGTAGCTTGTAGCGCTGATGATAAGGAATATGAAGTAGTTATCGGACGTACAGCAGAAATGCGTATTGTTGACGTAAACACTGGTATTATCCTTTCTCAGAATCCTATTCCTTACGGAGCAAAATTATACAATAAGAATGGAAGTTTTGTAAGCAAAGGAGATACTATTTGTGAGTGGGATGCATACAACGCTGTTACTGTAACAGAATTAGCAGGTACTGTAAACTTCGAGAACCTTATTGAAGGTGTTACATATAGAGAGGAGGCATCAGACGAATTCTCTTTACACAAAGAGAAAGTTGTTATCGAATCTCGTGATAAATCAAAGAGTCCAACTATCAACATTATTGACCCGAGTGGTAACTCTAAGACTTATAACCTTCCTGTTGGTTCACACATTATAGTAGAAGATGAACAAACTGTTAAGGCTGGAGATATTCTTATCAAGATCCCTCGTGCTATCGGTAAGTCTGGTGACATCACAGGAGGTCTTCCTCGTGTAACTGAGTTATTTGAAGCTCGTAACCCATCAAATCCTGCTGTTGTCTCTGAGATTAACGGTGAAGTGAGTATGGGTAAGATAAAGCGTGGAAATAGAGAGATTATCATCAAGTCTAAGACAGGTGAAGAGAAGAAATACTTAGTTCAATTATCTAAGCAGATCCTAGTACAGGAGAATGATTATGTAAGAGCAGGTACTCCTCTATCAGATGGAGCTATATCTCCAGGTGATATTCTAGCTGTACAAGGGCCTATCAAAGTTCAAGAATATATCGTTAATGAAATCCAAGAGGTTTACCGCCTACAGGGTGTAAAAATTAATGATAAGCACTTTGAGATTATCGTAAGACAGATGATGCGTAAAGTAGAAATCGTAGATCCAGGTGATACTCGTTTCTTACCTGAGCAGCTTGTTGACAAGTGGGATTTCAATGAAGAGAACGACAGAATCTTTGATAAGAAGATAATTCTAGATGCTGGCGACTCTACGACTCTTAGACCAGGGCAAATCGTTAACTTAAGAAGACTAAGAGACGAGAACTCTATCCTTAAGCGTCAAGATCTTAAGTTAGTTGAAGCTAGAGATGCTATTCCTGCTACATCTAATCAAATTCTTCAAGGTATCACACGTGCAGCACTTAGAACTAATAGCTTTATGTCAGCCGCTTCATTCCAGGAAACTACTAAGGTTCTTAGTGAGGCAGCTATCAAAGGTAAAGTTGATAGACTAGAAGGTCTTAAAGAGAATGTTATCTGTGGACACTTGATTCCAGCAGGTACAGGACTTAGAGAATACGAAAGACTTGTTGTAGCATCAAAGGATGATATTAGATAAAAGACGCTGTGTCGTTGTGACACACAAACATACTAAAAAAGGGTGCTTAAGCACCCTTTTTTTATTAAATTTTTATCTATTGAATCTTGTTTCTTTGATCTTTACGATTTGATCTTTAAGTACATCCACACAATCGACCACTGCATCCTCAAATGTATCTGCCGTACGCTCTACAATAATATCGTCACCTGGTATTTCTAACCTAGCTCTTACAGTTTTCTTATGTTCTGGCTCTAATGTTAAGGCAACTTCCGTTGCGATAATGTTGTCTAGAAATTTTGTTAGTTTTTCAAATTTTTTCTCGATAAATTCAAGAAGCTTCACGTCCGCATCAAATTTAATTGATTGAATTCTAATATCCATTTTTACCTCCTATTTTTTGCTCTTGGATGAGCGTTTAAGTAAATTGTTTTAAGTTCCTCAAATGAATTATGAGTATAAACTTGTGTTGCAGCTATCGAACTGTGTCCAAGCAGTTCTTTTATAGAATTTAAGCCAACACCATTATTTATTAAATGCGTAGCAAGTGTATGTCTTAGTACGTGTGGAGTTTTCTTCGATAAAGAAGCATCTATCGTATTTAGTTCAGAACTTACTACCTTATTAATAGCTTCTGGCCTAAGCGCCTTTCCCTTAGCTGTAACAAAGAACTCTGGTATATCATTTTTGGGAAACTCTTCTGTTTTCCTCTTCAAATATAAAGAAATTATTTCTAATAAAGAATTAAATAATGGAATTTCTCTTTCTTTATCACCTTTTCCTGTGACCCTTAAAATCTTCCTATTTATGTCAATATCTGACTTTCTGATATTTACGAGCTCTGATCTTCTTATAGCCGTGTAGTAAAGCACAGATACTATCATTTCGTTCCTAAATTTGATAAATTCTTCATTCTTGTCATAGAGACAAGATTGAAGATACTTTTCCATCATACTCTGCGTTAAGAAAGAAGGTAATGGCTTCTTTTCTTTTGGCCTTGGCAATTTGTGTACAGGATTAACCTTTAGCTTTGCTTCTTTCTTTAGATACTCACAGAAGGAACTCATAGCAGATAATTTCAAATTCACCGTTCTCGGATTTAGGTTTAATTGAAGAAGGTAGGCTATAAAACCTCGTAAATTTTTTACGTTAAGTGTATCGATGAACTCCTGATCTGTAAGTTTCTCACAGACTTCTACGATATTTGCTGTCTCAAGTTTGTCACTAAAAATATAGGTAATATAGTTCTCTACAGCATTTCTATAGTTATCTTCTGTATATTTGGAGTATCTTTTTTGTATTTTTATATATTTAAGGAAATCGTCTAATAGCAGCATAGTTAGTATGATTATCAAAGTATTTGCAAAGTTAATATTTTTTCATATCTTTGCGGTCTGAAAAAAAGGAGGTGGTAAAAACTTATGATTATAGTACCAATTAAAGAAGGTGAAAATATAGAAAAAGCTCTAAAGAAATTTAAGCGCAAGTTCGAGAAAACTGGTGTAGTTAGAGAACTTAGAAGTAGAAAGAATTTTGAAAAACCTTCTGTTACAAGAAGAATTCAGGTTCAAAAGGCTATTTATGTACAACGTCTTCACCAGAACGAGGAATAATAAAAGAATATTATAAAAAAGAATAGCCCTTTTATGGGATATTCTTTTTTTTTATAAGAGCTATTTAGTCCTTATAACCATACTTAAACGAATTTAATTAAGATAATAAATATGAACAGTTTTCAAGAAGCAATCCTACAAGGTATTCCTGAAATATTACCTGCAGCTAAACCTTATGATGTAGGTATTAATCATGCCCCTAAGCGTAAATCTATTCTTACTGCTGACGAAAAGAAACTAGCATTAAAGAATGCTCTTCGTTATTTTCCTGCAAAACATCACGAGGTTCTTCTTCCTGAGTTTAGACAAGAGCTAGAAGACTATGGACGTATCTATATGTATAGATTCCGTCCTGATTATAAGATATATGCTAGAACTATAGCTGATTTCCCTCATAATAGTAAGCAAGCAGCTGCTATTATGTTAATGCTTTCAAATAACTTAGATTATGCTATTGCGCAGCACCCTCACGAACTTATCACCTATGGTGGAAATGGAGGTGTATTCCAAAACTGGGCGCAGTACCTTCTTACTATGCAATACCTTGCTCAGATGACTGACGAGCAAACTCTTGTTCTTTACTCTGGACATCCAATGGGCCTTTTCCCATCGAAAAAAGATGCACCTAGGGTAGTTGTTACAAATGGAATGGTAATTCCTAATTATTCTAACCCTGATCATTGGGAGAAATTTAATGCCTTAGGCGTTTCCCAGTACGGACAGATGACTGCTGGTTCATTTATGTATATTGGACCACAGGGAATCGTTCACGGAACCACTATTACTGTTCTTAATGCAGCTAGAATGCACGCTAAAAAGGATGATACAAGAAGTAAAATCTTTATCACATCTGGTCTTGGAGGAATGTCAGGAGCTCAAGGTAAGGCTTCTGTTATCGCAGGAGTTATCGGTATCGTGGCAGAGATTAATCCTGTAGTGGTTAAGAAAAGATTTTCTCAAGGATGGATACAAGAAGTTTTCACAGATCTGAACTTATTACTTGAGAGAGTTACACAAGCTAGGGATGCAAAAGAGGCTGTTTCTATCGCTTACCAAGGAAATGTTGTAGACTTATGGGAGTTTATGGCGAAGAAAGGTATTGAGATCGAGCTTGGATCTGACCAGACTTCATTACATAACCCATGGGCTGGAGGATACTATCCTGCTGGTCTAACTTTCGAGGAATCTCAAGAACTAATGGTTGATGATCCTGTTAAATTCAAAAGAGAAGTACAAAAGAGTCTTCGTCGCCAAGTTAATGCTATAAATAAACTTACATCAAATGGAATGTATTTCTTTGACTATGGTAATGCATTTTTACTTGAGGCTTCAAGAGCTGGGGCTGACATTATGAATGACAGAAATGGCTTTAAATATCCGTCTTATGTTCAAGATATAATGGGACCTATGTTCTTTGACTATGGCTTTGGACCTTACAGATGGGTATGTACGTCTTCTAAGCCTGAAGACCTAGCGTTAACAGATAAACTAGCTGAAGATGTGCTAAATGAAATTAGAGCTACAGCACCTAGCGAGATATGCTCACAACTTGACGATAATATCCTATGGATACGTGAAGCTGGTGCAAATAACCTTGTTGTAGGCTCTCAAGCTCGTATACTATACGCTGACTCTGAAGGAAGATGTAAAATCGCTCTTGCTATGAATAAGGCTATCAGAGACGGTGTTATCTCTGCTCCTATCGTACTTGGTAGAGATCACCACGATGTATCTGGAACTGACTCTCCTTATAGAGAAACATCTAATATATATGATGGTTCGAGTTTCACGTCTGATATGGCTATCCACAATGTAATTGGTGACTCATTCAGAGGAGCTACTTGGGTATCTATTCACAATGGCGGTGGCGTCGGCTGGGGAGAAGTTATTAACGGAGGTTTCGGTATGGTAATCGACGGTAGCGAAGAGGCAGATGAGAAAATCAAATCTATGCTTCATTGGGATGTAAATAACGGTATTGCTAGACGTAGCTGGGCAAGAAATGAAGGAGCTATTTTTGCTATTAAACGTGAAATGGAACGTACTCCTCTTCTTAAGGTTACATTACCAAATATCGTAGATGAAGAACTATTAAGGATGAACTAGATACTTAATAATATATTATAAAGAAGGCTGTTTAAATTTGATTTAAGCAGCTTTTTTTTGGGTAATTAAGGAAGGGATAGGTGCACTAGGCCCGAGACTAATTGATTGGTCTCACCCGTCGGCAAAATCACGTCCTAAGAGCATAATTTGCCGACGGGTGGCCTATTTTGGGGTGAAAAGTGGTGGTCCGTCGGAGTTTTCGCTGTCTGAGAACGTATTTTGCCAACGGGTGGAATAGGGAGAAAGGGAAAGGGAAAGGGAATAAAAAAAGCAGCTCGTCTGAGCTGCTTTTATATTTAGTTATTTTATGACTACCAACCTGGGTTCTGAACTAATGAATAGTTAGAACTCTGGATATCACTTAATGGAATACCCCAAGTTAATTTTGCATATCCTGGATTGACTTCGATTTCGTTGAAACGCTCACCTTCTGTAATCATCGTAATATTCTGAGGAATTCTGTAGTAGAAACCATCATTCCAACGCTTTAAGTTATCGATAACGTAACCTTCTCCGATCATTTCTCTCTTCCACTCAAGCTTAATAGCATCCATATCTACTAATGTAGAAACTGTAGCTCCTCTAGCTGCTTGAAGATCTTGTAAGTAAGTTTCGTCAGACTTATTAAGCATAAGCTGTGACTCAGCTGCAATAAGATACATCTCTGCTATTCTGAATACTTTTGGCTTGTGCTTATAACTACGATTGTTCTCATCGATATCAAATTCTGGGTTACCAGCAAACTTAGTCATAAGAGTTAATGTTCCTGTTTGATCTGCTGCTGTTACTGAAAGCTGTTCAGTCCATACTGCTTTTCTTAGGTCATCTGCCTCGTAAAGATCAGCAAAAGCTTGAGTAGGAATGAATGTTGGCTTATAAGTTTTAGTACCACTATCATAGCCTAAGAAAATGCTAAAGGTATTAGCTCCTTCGTCAAAGCTAGTGAAAAGCTGTAAAATACACTCATCTCCTGAATCATTCTTCCACTCAGAGATCATCTTATCCTCAGTGTTATTAAGAGGGTAAGTACCTGACTGAATAAGAGTATCTGCATAAGCTAATGCCTTTGTATAGTCTCCCATATAGAAGTTAACCTTTGCCATAAGTGCTCTTACTGCATCTGATGTAGGTCTTTCAGCTCCTTTTTCACCTTTTACATCAGCTAATAATACTTTTGCTGAATCAAGGTCCTTAAGGATTTGAGTGAACGTTTCTTCTAATGTAGATCTTACTGGACGAATTTGTGTAACATCCACTTCTAGAATTAGAGGTAGTCCCATTCCTTTCTCAGTAATGTTTGATCCTTCATAAGGAATAGTATATCTACGTGCTAAATTAAAATAAGCATCAGCTCTGTATAAATATGCTGTTCCCTGCCATTCTCTTAAGTCTTCCATCTCTGATTTAGCATCTGCTTCAGATGTAGGCTTAACTTGATATGACCAGTTAATGAAGTTATTCGAATTCTGAATAATTCCAGTATAGTAAGACTGCCATACACCGGTGATATCACTATCTGATGACTTGAAATTCTCATCCATTTGGTGAGGGTATGCGTAGTTATTTCCATAACCTAGAGATGCATTGAACATGTCTCCTTGAATTTCCTCAATAAATGCAAAAGCACCATATTTTGTAGCTCTATAATAAGTATGCAGACCTATATAATACTTTTCTGCATCACTCATTGTTGTAAAGCCATTATTAGAAATATTCGTAGATGGGTAAAGGTTCATTTCACATGAACTGAAAAACAGAGCGAATACTCCAAGGCTTAATATTGATTTTTTTAGTAATTTCTTCATTTTCATTAATTATTAGAATGTGAATTCAAGTCCTAACTGAAACTGTCTAGTATTAGCCACTTTTCCAAGTGTTAAGTTTTGGTCAACCTCTGGGTCCATTCCTTTGAAATCCTTATTCTTGAATGTTAAGATATTTCTACCAGAGAAGTAAATTTTAGCTCCTTTAAGAGACTTACTTCCTCTTAAATATTTGTTAGGTAAAGTATAAGAAACTGTTAAGTTCTTTAAACGTAAGAATGAAGCATTCTCTACTAAGTGTGTATCGAACTGCATAATAGGCTCCTTTGTCCAGTCTGGATACTCAACATTATCACCTGGCTCTTTCCAGTAGTCAAGGATATTAGCTGATTGGTTTTGATCTCTAAATGCAAATGGATTCTCTGTGAAGAAACGGTCATTTGATAATAGATTTTTACCTACTGAGTAAGAGAAGTCCGCCTGAAGACCAAATCCTTTCCACATACCACTGATACTGAAACCTCCAGCTATAGGAGCATACATTCTCATACCTGTATTCTGTGTTAATTTATCTTCGTCATACACCTCTGTCACCTTGTTTGGATCCATTTGTGTATTATCGATGTTCGCTTCTGGTAAATACCACTGCTGGTTACCTGTCTCAGGATTAACTCCTGCATAGATAGGCCAGTAGTGCATTACAGGCTTTCCTACTACATAGGCAACACCTGTTCCAGGAACTTGCCATCTTGTCTTACCATCAAATAACTGAGTAATTTTCTCAGTGTTGTAGTTAAAGTTAGCATTAACACCTAAGTAGTAATCTCTGCCTCTTAATAGATCAACATTTACTGAAAGGTCAACACCATTATTCTCTAATGAACCTACGTTTCTTCTGATAGTTGTAAAACCAGTAGTTGAAGCAACTGGAACGTCCATTAACATATCATTAGTTACTCTATTATAGTATTCTACACTAACTGTGAATCTATCATAGAAACGAGCCGAAAGACCGATAGTAAGTTTTGACTGAATCTCCCACTTAAGGTCAGAGTTTCCTGCAGAAGCTATTCCGAAACCATTCTCAGAATCATAAGCTGATGTACTTCCGATTAATGATTGATACTCGTAGTCAGAGATAGCTGCATTACCTTGTGTACCATAAGAAGCCTTAAAGTTAAGAGCATCTAACCAACTAATTGATCTGAAATAACTCTCGTTCTTTAGGTTCCACATACCTCCTACTGCCCAGAAAGTTGCACTTTTATGATCAGGTGAGAATCTTGAAGAAGAGTCATTACGAACAGAAACATCAAAGAATAATCTGTTGTCGTAAGCATAGTCCGCTCTACCAAAATAAGATAGGAAGTTAGAATAAGTATCTGTAGAACTTACAGAGTAAGTACTTTGAATACCATTATTAAGGTGCATTAATCTTGGATCTGTCTGTCCATTAGAACCTCCGCTGAATGCATTATAACCATAAGAGATACCCTCCTGTCCAACAAGTGCAGTAAAGCTATGTTTTTGTCCTACTGTAAATCTATACTCTAAAGTATTAGTGATAGAAGTGATAGAATTATGTGTAAAGTTTTGTCTTGAAGTACCTGAGCCAGTAAATGGTCCAACAGGGAGAGCCTTGTAGTCGTAATTTGTAATACGCTTATCCATACCTGGAACAACACGTAATTTTAAATTTCTAATTGGCTCGAATTCAGCATAACCAGAAAGGTTAACATTATAACCCTTAGTTACTTGAGGCTGGATATCTGTAAGGTAGTAAGGATTCCACATTCCTAGTAGAGGAATCTGATGAGGCTCGCTACCATCGGCTAAGTATGGAGAATAGTAAGGCTGAAGTAAATACGAAAGACCTCCGTATTGATTATTAGTATCATAGAAACCATTTGTAGCTCTTTCATCATAAGCTAACTGAACATTTGCTCCTAATCTAAACCAGCTATTAACTCTTGAGTCAATATTTGATCTGAATCCATAACGTGAGTAGAAAGTTGCTGGCGCAGTTCCTGTCTCATCATAAATAGATCCTGAAACATAGTAAGTCGTTCTATCACTACCTCCTGAAATAGAGATGTCAGCCTGGTAAATAGGACGATTATTTTTCTGTAAATATCTAGTCCACTCGAAGTTATTAAAGTCTCCATTTGCTTGTGTCATATTTGCATTAACAAGTGACTCCTTTAATAAATTTAACGAATTAGTACTTCTAATACCTGAAGTTTCCCAGAAACCCCAAAGCTGTTCTGTACTCATCATATTATCATAGAAATCCCAAGTAGCTAATGAAGAAACTCCATACTGACCACGAACTGTGATCTTTGAGTCTCCTGCTCTACCACGCTTAGACGTTACATAGATAACACCATTTGCAGCACGAGAACCGTAGATCGAAGTCGCTGAAGCGTCTTTTAGTACAGACATAGTCTCGATATCATTTGGATTCATCGAACGAATAGTTGTAGCCTCTACTGCTACCCCGTCAAGGATATAAAGAGGTGCACTAGATGCTGTGATAGATCCGATACCGTGTAGTCTGATACTCTGAAGCTCTCCTGGGTCTCCAGAAGATGTGTAAATTTGTAGTCCTGGTACTTGTCCTTGTAACGATTCAAATGCACTCGCTTGTGGACGAGCCTCAAGTGTCTTTGCTGATACTTTTGAAATCGAACCAACTGTAGTTCCTACTTTTCTAGCAGAACCATAGCCGACAACGACAGTCTCTTCTAGTACTTCTGAATCTGGCGCAATAGATACGTTAAGCTCTTTGCGACCTCTTACTGCTACTTCTAAGTTTTTGTAGCCAATGAATGAAAAGATAAGAGTAGCATCTGAAGGTGCGGTGATTGAATAAGTTCCATCGTCTAATGTTGATGTTCCTGTCATCGTTCCTTTTACCTGGATAGAGGCGAAAGGTACAACTTCTCCTGTACTTTCATCAGTAACAGTACCTGTTATATTAATATCTTGAGCAAATACTGCTGAAGACATTAACACAAGAAGTCCTGCTAAGAATAATCTGATTTGTTTCATAAAGATATTCTTTAAGGTTAGTGATTATATTAATTATTTTTTGTTTTATATATCGTATTTATGCACTATATTGTGCAAATGTAAATAAAAGCGTCGAGTCCACCAAAAATATGTTACAATTATAATACACTAAAAGTAATATTTAGTCCAGCTGTAACTATGGCAACCATACTCATTAATTTTATTAAAATATTTAAAGAAGGGCCCGAAGTATCCTTAAATGGGTCTCCCACAGTATCCCCGACAACGGTCGCTTTATGTGCCTGCGAACCTACTCCACCTAGGTTTCCCTCTTCAATATACTTTTTTGCGTTATCCCAAGCTCCACCTGAATTAGCCATAAAAATAGCTAATACAAAACCAGAACTTAATCCTCCCACTAATAGGCCAAGTGTTCCTGCAACTCCCAAGAATACACCGACTAAGATAGGTGTTAGAATAGCTAATACTGCAGGCAAAATCATTTCGTATTGCGCAGCACGTGTAGAGATGGAAACACATCTCTTATAGTCAGGCTCTGACTTTCCCTCTAGTATTCCCTTTATCTCACGGAACTGCCTACGCACTTCCACTACCATCTTTTGTGCAGCCCTTCCCACGGCATTCATCGTTAAACCACAGAACACAAAAGACATCATAGCTCCAAGCATAATACCGACTAGAAGCTTAGGATTCATTAGATTCACATTAAAATATTCCATCATATCAGGAATAGTCAGCTCATTTATTGGTATTTGCTCCCCTAGAACCAATAAATGTTTTTGCCCTAGATGCACAAAAGCTATTTTTATTTCTTCCAAATAGGATGCAAGCAAGGCTAGAGCAGTAAGTGCTGCTGATCCTATTGCAAAGCCCTTACCTGTTGCAGCTGTGGTATTGCCAAGGGCATCTAGTATATCTGTTCTTTTTCTAACCACTGGATCTAACTCGCTCATCTGCGCATTTCCACCAGCATTATCTGCTATAGGTCCATAGGCGTCTGTCGCTAGAGTTATTCCTAGGGTAGAGAGCATGCCTACGGCTGCAATACCGATTCCATACAAGCCAAGGCTAAGATTTTCAGCACTTAACATTCCGTCTATATCAAAGCCAGTAGCACATAAAAATGCTAATACTATCGCTACCGCGATCGTCACTACTGGTATCGCTGTTGAAATCATACCTAAGCCTACACCTGATATAATAACAGTAGCTGGTCCTGTATCTGAACTCCTAGCTACATTTTGCGTTGGTTTAAAAGAGTGTGAGGTGTAATACTCTGTCGATTTGCCTATAATTACTCCTGCCAATAATCCGACTATCACTGAGAAGGAAATTCCCATCCAATTTTCTATACCTAATATATATAATATACCAAATGTAGAGATAGCTATTAATATAGAACTTACATTTATTCCAAGATTCAACGATCCAAGTAACTGCTTCATTCCTGCTCCTTCCTTTGTTCTTACTAGATAAATCCCTATTATAGAAAGAATAATACCTACTGCTGCTATCAACATCGGGGCAAACACAGCACTTAACTGCATCTGTGGATTAATATAAAATGCCGAAGCTCCGAGTGCTGATGTCGCGAGAATAGAACCACAGTACGATTCATATAAATCAGCTCCCATACCAGCCACATCTCCAACATTGTCTCCAACATTGTCCGCAATAGTCGCAGGATTACGTGGATCATCTTCAGGAATACCTGCTTCAACCTTACCAACTAGGTCAGCACCTACGTCTGCTGCCTTCGTATATATACCCCCTCCTACTCTAGCAAATAAAGCCTGAGTCGAAGCACCCATACCAAATGTAAGCATAGTAGTAGTTATAATTACCATCTTCTGCGACTGAGACATCTCATCAACAAAAAAGTCCAGTAAAAAATACCAAATTGATATATCCAATAGCCCTAGTCCCACTACGACAAGACCCATTACTGCTCCTGAACGAAATGCGAGCTTCAATCCACCATTAAGTGAGCGACTTGCTGCATTTGCTGTTCGTGCTGAAGCGTTTGTAGCTGTTTTCATCCCTATATATCCAGCTAATGCGGAGAAAAGACCCCCACTTAGAAATGCAAATGGTACCCAAGGGTTCTGTAATTTATAGACATAGGCTAGGATAGCAAAAAAAATGGCCATTAGAATAAATACTATTCCGACCACTTTATACTGTTGTTTTAAATAAGCCATAGCACCCTTTCTTACGTGCTTAGCGATTTCTTTCATCTTATCTGTCCCTTCACTCTCAGACATCATCTGCTTGTAAAATATATAGGCAAATATCAAGGCGCAAAGAGCTGCGAGGGGCACAAGATAGAAAAGTGAGTTTGTGTTCATGGGTTTAAGGTTTAAGGGTTAAGGGTGAAAGTATTTGTAATTACCTGCTGTACCTAACAAAATCACCATATTCCTCAATTGGTCACAGTCGCCTGTGGTATAGAAATCTATATTTCCATCCTCGTCATAGTTAGAGATAAACTTACGAGTCTGGACAGCAACTGCAGGAGCAGGATCAAGAAGTACTACATTCTCGGGAACAATTTTCTGGATAGCATCTTTTAGAAAAGGATAGTGAGTGCAGCCTAGAACTATAGTGTCTACCTCTTCTTCCAACATAGGCGCGAGACAATCGCGCAATATCAAGTCTAGTTCCGGGGTATTCAATTCTAGATTCTCTACCTTCTCCACTAAACCTAGTCCCACCCTCTCAACGACTTTTATCTTATCTGTGAAGCGTTCAATAGTTTGGTGATATTTTTCTGCATTCAAGGTATTAGCGGTCGCAAGAACTCCTACTTTGCCATTAAGTGAAACAGATGCTGCGGGTTTTACAGCTGGCTCTATACCGACAAAGGGTATAGAATATTTTTTTCTTAAAAAAGATATAGCAGCGGCAGTTGCTGTATTACAAGCAACCACCACTACGTCTACACCTTTTTCTATTAAAAAGTTCGTGATATTATCAGCCCTCTCTAGTATAAAATCCGAAGGTTTATCTCCATAAGGACAATGGGCTGAATCAGCGAAATATATAAAATTCTGTTTGGGCATTAAACTTTTTAATTCCCTTAGGACTGAAAGTCCGCCCAAACCTGAATCAAAAACTCCAATCATTTACAGATTTGCATCTAATAACTCACGGATTTTATCTTTCTCAACTAATCTCTCGATAATCTTTCCGTCTTGGTCAACGAAAACATTTTGAGGTATAAAGTTCACTTGGTATAGCTTCTGAATAGGGGTCTGCCAGAACATTAAATCAGAAACCTGAGGCCAAGGAAGAGCATCCTCCTCGATTCCTTTAATCCAAGATGCATGATCTCTGTCAAATGATACACCGTAGATCTCAAATCCTTTTTCTTTATACTCCTCGTAAATTTTCTTTAACTCAGGATTAAATGCGCGACATGGTCCACACCAGCTAGCCCAAAAGTCTATCATCGTTACTTTATTCTTAGAATAGATAGACGAAAGAGTTATCTCATTTCCATTTGGATCATTTAAAACTATCTCAGGTGCTATGTTTCCTGGTTGTAAAGTTTCCATCGCTGCTAAATTCTCTTTTATCATCTTAAAAATAGGAATATTTTTAAAAGACTTTACCTTAGCAAAAGCATCAAATTTCTCTTTCGCCTCTGCATAATCCATAGAAATATATTCTCCAGCAAATTTATTTAAAGCATATAAAGATAGTGGCGACTCAGCTACTACTTCATCTTCTATACTTGCGATTTTAGCTGAAAACTCCTCATACTTAACGATTAGGGCATCTCTCTCTTCCTGACTTGTCGCTGGATCTGAATACTTTGCCATTAATCCTTGAATGTCATACTCCTCCTCTAGTTCTACTGTAGCAGCATTATATTTAGCCTTGATAGCATTATTTTCGCCTCCAACTACGTTTGCTTTTAACAAATTAGAAAGATCTGCCTCTATAGTGATATCTGATGGCTCTAAGAAGAAAACAATCATTCCTCTATTTTCTAGACCACCTACTACTATTGTATATACTTCTGGATGCTTAACTTCCTTTTCAAATGAGAAGCTGCCTTCAACTATATCGATTGTATCCCTTAAAGGATTCTCCCTATCAGTGTTAGATAGGATTATTGTACCATTTGTCAACTCAGGAGCGTCTCCAATGATTGTACCTTCTACCTTATAAGTCTTTGGTCCACAAGATACCACTGCGAAAATAGCAGCTAATAAAAATAACTTTTTCATTTCTATATTGATTTAATTAGTGTATTTACTTATACCATGTTTTATACTCAAGATAGCCCTGAGCATTCGTTCTAGCTGAGGCTGTTATCTCCTCTGAACCTTCTTTTACCTTCTGTGCAGGCACTCCAGCATAAACTCCTGCATCTAGCTTCTTATTAGATAGGACGACTGAGCCAGCTGCGATGACACTACCATTTGCGATAGTTGTATTATCCATTAAGATGGCACCCATTCCGACTAAAACATCACTTCCAATGGTTGTTCCGTGAATTATCGCATTATGTCCAACAGATACATCATTACCGATCTCGACAACTGAGTCTCTATGCAGGGTATGTAGAACTGCTCCATCTTGAATATTTACTCTATTTCCTATCCTTATGGGATTAACATCGCCTCTAAGAACAGCACCATACCATATACTACAATCATCTCCTATTTCAACATCCCCGATGATTACTGCTGTTTCTGCTATAAAACAATTTTCTCCTATTTTTGGTCTACGACCATTTATTTCTCTTATTATCGACATATTTTTACTGCTTTGAATTAACAAATATACAAAAAAAAACTGTTCCCTTTAAAAGAGAACAGTTTAATTATTTTATTTTTTGAAATATTAATATATTCCTTGCTCTAACATTGCAGTTGCAACTTTCATGAAACCTGCGATATTTGCACCTTTCACATAGTCGATAGTACCGTCAGCTTGCTTACCATACTTAACACATGCAGAGTGAATATCAGTCATAATTTGGTAAAGCTTAGCATCTACCTCTTCCTCTGACCAAGTTAAGTGAGCTGCATTCTGAGTCATCTCAAGACCTGAAGTAGCAACACCACCTGCGTTAGCTGCCTTACCAGGGCCGAATAGGACACCAGCCTTAGCGAAAGCTGCGATAGCCTCAGGAGTACAACCCATGTTTGAAACCTCAGCTGATAAAACTACACCATTTGCGATTAGTTCTGCAGCATCGTCACCATTAAGCTCGTTTTGGAAAGCACAAGGAAGAGCGATATCACACTTGATAGACCAAGCCTTCTTACCAGCCTCGAAAGTAGCTAAACCAGCAAATTTCTCAGCAAAAGGAGCTACGATGTTAAGGTTAGTAGCACGTAGATCTAGAAGATAATCGTTCATTTCCTTAGTCATACCACCAGGAATAGAGATAGCTCCATCAGGACCAGAGATACCAACAACTTTAGCACCTAATTCCATAGCCTTTTGAGATGCTCCCCAAGCTACGTTACCGAAACCTGAAACTACAACAGTCATACCTTTGATATCTTTTCCAGCTGTCTTTAACATGTGATCAACATAGTAAAGAGCACCGTAACCAGTAGCCTCTGGACGAATCTTAGATCCACCCCAAGTCATACCTTTTCCTGTTAAGATACCTGTATTGTATTCGCGAGCTAATTTCTTGTACATTCCGTACATATAACCTATCTCACGTCCACCTACTCCTACGTCACCTGCAGGAATATCAGTATCCTTACCAACAATTTGCCATAATTCAAGCATGAAAGCTTGGCAGAAACGCATTACTTCAGCATCAGATTTTCCAACTGGATCGAAGTCAGAACCTCCTTTACCACCACCCATAGGAAGAGTAGTAAGAGCATTCTTGAATGTTTGCTCGAAACCTAAGAACTTAAGCATAGATGGAGTTACAGCTTTGTGGAAAC
>CAYJFD010000030.1:0-25118 GCA_964369605.1 uncultured Muribaculaceae bacterium
AATTATTATGAAAAAGAATAAATATTTACTATTAGCTGTATTTTTGCTAGCATTAGTAGCATCGTCTTGCAACAGAGGGACTGTATATGTTGAATATAGGGGTGATTCAGATCTTTTTTTAAAGAATTCAACTGATCAAACTATTAATGTACATATTTCTATTGATAGTACTATTCAATGGTATTTTCACTCCATAGATTTTAAAAAAGATTTCACGATTCAAGCCGATGAGAGAGTCAGGATACTTTACTATCATAGATCTGGTCCTTCTCCAAGATTTGATACTAAAGACGGACTTGAATATTATATGGAGAAAACCGCATCATTTTTTCTAACTGATGTTAATTATATTGAATTAACTTATGAAGATGGCAAGGAAGTGAGATACGAAAGAGAAGACCTTACACCTATTCCAACTGACAACCCAATGTATTTAGAGAATTACGAACGATCCATTATATCACCAGGCTTGTTATTTTTTGATTTCGAAATCGAAGAATAAGAGTTAGCTCTAATAAATATTAACTGGTCAGATGAATTTATCTGACCAGTTTTTTTTTACATACACCCCAAATAATATACATACCTACTACAAAAAAACAATATTTTTTCACATACCCCCTAAAAAAACACATATCATATTGAAAAAATATGTATTTTTGCACTCAAACCTAAAAAAATGACATATTATGAAACATCAAAGATTTGAAGCATTAAGAGAAATAGCAAATCGAGGCGATTACCCTCAAATCAAAGTTACAGAAAAAGTATCTTCATACTTCGGCTGTGATGTTTTCACAAAAGAGGCTATGAGAAATTATATGTCAAAGGAAGTCTATGATAGTGTATGCAGTGCTATAGATCAAAGTAAAAGAATAGATCGTAAAATAGCAGATCAAGTAGCTGCTGCGATGAAGACTTGGGCTATGGAAAGAGGAGTTACTCACTATACTCACTGGTTTCAGCCTCTTAATAATACTACAGCTGAAAAGCACGATGCATTTTTCGAGCCTATATGGGGAGGAGGATCATTTGAAACCTTTAAAGGAGAACTTCTTTTTCAGCAGGAACCAGATGCCTCTTCATTTCCAAATGGAGGACTAAGAAATACATTTGAGGCTAGAGGGTACTCTGCTTGGGATCCTTCTTCTAATGCCTTTATTCTTGAAAGTACACTTTGTATCCCAAGTATATTTGTAGCATATACTGGAGAGGCTCTTGACCATAAGACTCCATTATTGAAGTCATTATCAGTAATAGATAAGGCCGCAACTGAGGTCTGTCAACTCTTTGACAAAGAGGTATCCAAAGTTCAAGTTACCCTTGGCTGCGAGCAGGAATATTTCTTAGTAGATGAAGCACTATATTTTGCTCGTCCAGATCTATATCAAACTGGACGAACCCTTATGGGGCATATAGCTGCAAAGGACCAACAGCTTGACGACCATTACTTTGGAGTTATTCCTGAACGTGTTTCAAATTTCATGAAAGATTTTGAATATCAGGCATATAGACTAGGTATACCTTTAAAAACAAGGCATAATGAGGTCGCTCCTAATCAATTCGAGTGTGCACCGATGTTTGAAGAAGCTAATATAGCCGTAGACCATAACACCCTTCTAATGAATATTATGCAAATCATAGCACCGAAACATAAATTAAGGGTATTATTCCACGAAAAACCATTTAAAGGAGTAAACGGCTCAGGAAAACACTGTAACTGGGCACTTGTAACAAATACTGGTGTAAATTTATTATCTCCAGGAAAGACTCCTAAAACAAATCTTCAGTTCTTAACCTACTTTATTTGCACTATTAAGGCTATGAGTGAACACGGAGCTATGGTAATGTCTTCTATCGCAAGTGAGTCAAACTCTCATCGCTTAGGGGCAAACGAAGCACCTCCCTCTATTATGTCAGTATTTATAGGCTCTACTCTATCTGATGTTCTTGACTCTTTAGAAAGCAGAGTATCAGATAAAAAAATGACACCTGACCAGAAAACTGAATTAAAATTAGATATAGGTAAGATTCCAGAGATACTTCTCGATAACACTGATAGAAATAGAACCTCCCCTTTTGCCTTTACAGGTAACCGTTTTGAATTTAGAGCAGCTGGTTCTTCAATTAATTGTGCAGCTCCTCTTATTCACATTAATATCGCTGTAGCCGATCAACTTATAAAATTTTCAAATGAAGTAAATCAGCTTATAGAAAAAGGAGTTAAAAAAGACGAGGCTATATTCCAGATTCTAAGACAGTATATTATTAGCTCAAAGAAGATTCGTTTTGAAGGAAATGGATATAGTCCAGAGTGGATAAAGGAAGCTACAGAAGACAGAAACCTAGATTCTATTAATAATGTGCCAGAAGCGTATAAACTCCTGACAAAGGAGTCCATAGTTGAGTTATTCGGAAAGCACAATAAATTATCTTCTGGTGAGATCTCAGCTAGGTATGAGATAAATAATGAGATATACTTTAAGAAGCTACAAATAGAGTCTAGAGTGATGGTAGATGTAGCATCTAATCATATTATTCCTACCGCTATTAACTTTAAAAATCTACTTATTCAAAATGTAGAGGGTATGATGAGAATCTTCCCTGATGAATACACTGAACTAGCTGCTGAAGAGATCAAAGCTATAAAGAAGATTTCTGGCTATATTAATATAATCAGCAAAAACAGTAAGAATATGATAGAGGTTCGAAAGAAATGGAATAATAATCCGTCTATTACTGAACGCTGTGTTGGTTATCATAATGAAGTAAATCCATATTTTGAAATCATTCGCGATGCCATAGACAAACTCGAGTTACTAATAGAAGATGGACTTTGGCCTCTACCAAAATATAGAGAATTATTCGTTATACATTAAGAGCTTGTACTTCTTAAAGATAGGTATTAAAGAATAAGACTAGCTTATTTATTGACGATTCCATATATTTAGGGACATCATAAAGATCTGTATGTATTGCACCTTCAACGATATATAGTTCTTTTGGTTCAGCTGATTTTTTGTAAGCCTCTTCGCTAAAATACACCGAGCTAGCATTTTCGCCCATAATAAATAGTAAAGGGCGAGGCGAAATGCTTTCGATTTCTACCATAGGATAGAAATTCATTAAAGAAGCATTACTCACTAATGTATAGTCTGTTGTTGCTCTTGGGTGAGCTCCCCTATCTGTACGATAATATTCATAAAACTCATTAGGCGTGCTTGTTGGCTTAGTGGGTATGTTACTTGTATACTTTGGACGTCCTAATTTAAAATCCTTTGTTCTTTGTTCAGACATAGAACTTAGCAGTTCATTCCTTTTTTGAGCAGAAAGTTTAGCCTCTCTAGCAAATCCTTGCTTGCGAGTACGCTCGCCCATATCAACTAAACTGACTGTTGCGATAGCCCTCATTCTAGGATCTATCTTCGCAGCCGCTATTGCATAGCCACCTGCACCACATATTCCTAACACTCCTATTTTATCCTTATCGACTAATGTGTGATTACTCAAAAAATCAACTGCAGCACAGAAATCTTCAACTCTGATATCTGCTAATTCACTACCTCTTGGCTCTCCTTTACTCTCTCCATAGAAAGCAGCGTCGAATGCTAGGGCTATAAAACCATTTTCAGCTAGTTTCTTTGCGTGAAGTCCGGCAGTTTGTTCCTTGGTGCCACCAAAGGGGTGCCCTACTATTATTGCAGAATATTCTTTGCTTAGATCTAAGTCTCCAGGTAGGTATAAATCTCCAACTAATTCAATAGATATTCTATTTCGAAAAGTTACTTTTTCAACTCTCACCTCACCAGATACAGTTACAGCCTCGACCTTTGGATTCGAGGCTGTAAACAATAGTATTATCGTGATGAGTAATTTATAATAAATTCTCATTTTCTTTTACTTACAGATTTCTAATATTTTTTCTACTTCTATATGCGTTACATTTTGTCTCTCCCCTAGCTTAGAGCCTCTCTCTCTCATTCTTTTCACTAATTCTAAAACTACATCCTCTCCTACTCCATTTTCACTTAGTCTTGTCTTTAGTCCTAGGCTACGGAAAAATTCTTCAGTAGCGGTAATAGTAGCATCTATTCTTTGCGAGTCAGTACCCTGAGTTATTCCAAATACTCGTTCACCGTATTGAAGTATCTTTGCGCACTTCTGTTCACGCATCACACTCATCACTGCAGGCATTACTATGGTAAGTGTATGTCCATGAGTTAAGCTTGTAAGAGCTGTTAGTTCGTGACCTATTAGGTGTGTAGCCCAATCCTGGTCAACGCCCATAGCCGTAAACCCATTTAATGCCATAGAAGCAGATAGCATAAAGTTTGACATATTATCGTAGTTAGTCTTATCAGCTATTACTTTTGGAGCTATTTCCTTAACTGTTAATAAAATTCCTTCAGACCATCTGTCCATTAATGGAGAAACGTTAGCTTCTGTAAGGTATTGCTCTAATACGTGAACATAAGTATCTGCTAAACCACAAGCTACTTGATGAAGAGGTAAAGAATAGGTCACCTCAGGATCAAGAATCGAAAATTCAGGATAATTAGTATAAATTGGATATTTTTCTTTTGTTGCGTCATTAGATATAACCGAACCATTATTCATCTCTGAACCAGTAGCTGGAAGAGTTAGCACTGATGCCATAGGTACACTTGGACCTATATAAACTCCCTCTAATACGATATCCCACGCATCCTTATCTGTTTTTGCGGCTGCAGCTATTACCTTTGTTGCATCTAAAGTTGATCCACCTCCTACTGCTAGAAAATACTCCACTTCCTCTTTCTTTGCTAATTCTATAGCCTTACGCATCGTCTCAACTAGTGGGTTTGGCTCTATACCCCAAAATTCAATATAGTTTTTGCCTTCTAAGGCTGCTATTACTTGGTCATAAACACCATTTGTCTTTACACTTCCTCCTCCAAAGACAAGCATTATTTTCTTTCCTATTGGTAACTCGTTTGCGAGTTGAGCTATCGTTCCTTTACCAAAAATAAGTTTGGTAGGATTCTTAAATTCAAAATTATTCATAATATTATAGAATTTTTATTTGTTTATTACTGCAAAGTTAAGTTATTTTATAAATTATATAGGTACTGATTAATTATTCATATACTGAAAATTTATTCCCTATACCACATATTTAAGGTAATACCTATCTTTGTAACTATTATAAATAATATTAGATATGTACGAAAGAAAAACTCCCCTAGATTTGTCCTGTGGAATAAGAATTACGATGGGAATAATAGGTGCGAAATGGAAGCCTTGTATAATTGATTTTTTACGAGATGGCGCTATGCGACCTAGTGAAATTCATAAAAAACTCCCAGAGGCAACTCCTCGTGTATTAAACTTACAGCTGAAGGAGCTTGAAGAGCATGGTGTTGTAAATAAAACTATCTATCCAGAACTTCCACCACGTTCAGAATATTCACTTACTCAACTTGGCTTAGACCTACTTCCAATCCTTGATATATTAGATGAGTGGGGAGAAAAACATAAAGACGAATTATCTAAGATCTTACTTGACCAGTAAACTCTCTTTCTTTACTGCAGAGGTGGATAATTTAATAAAAAATTGGGTGATTTTAAAAATTCACCCAATTTGTCATACATTTCCTCACTATATAAGGATTCAAATTATTTGTTTAGAAATTAACTTTCTCTCCATTATAACAGCACATTAATACTTTCTCTAGTTCTTCTTCTGAAGGCACTCTAGGATTAAAGCTTGTGCATGGATCTGCCATCGCATGAGCTGCCATACTCTTAACTACGGCATTCCAATCTTCTTGCGAAACTCCATATTCTTTGATAGAATTAACTATTCCTACTTTTGAACGAAGTGATTCCACTGCTTGAGCAAAACCTTCTGCTCCTTGTGCATCTACTAATTTTGCAAGTGCGTCATATCTATTTGTCGCTTTGGAGTTAAAACGGATAACATTCGCTAGAACTATTGCGTTAGCACAACCATGAGGAACTCCGAATTGACCTCCGATTTGATGCGCTAGTGAGTGAGCTATACCTAACCATACGTTAGTAAATGCGTAACCTCCTAAACAAGAAGCATCGTGCATATTTTGACGCGCTACTCCATTCTCTGGCTCATTGAATGCTGTTTCTAAATTTGCAAATATTAGTTCAATACCTCCTTTAGCTAGGGCATCAGCATAATTATCATCTACATTAGATGTATATGCTTCAACACAGTGAGTAAGTGCATCTAAACCTGTGTTAGCAGTAACGCTCTTTGGCATACTCTTACACAATTCACCGTCAACGATTGATAGATCAGGTAAAAGTTCGTGTGATACTAAAGGATATTTTACTCCTTTTTCACGATCTGTGATAACTGCTAGTGCTGTTATCTCTGTTCCTGTACCACTTGTAGCTGGGATAGCTACAAAACGAGCTTTATTACGTAATGCTGGAATACCGCATACTTTTATCATCTGATCGAATGTTAATTCTGGGTGCTCATATATTGCCCACATTGCTTTAGCTGCATCTATTGCCGAACATCCGCCTAGTCCAATAATCCAATCTGGCTGCTCTTGTTCGAAAAATGCTGCTCCCTTACGTACTGTATCAATTGATGGATCTGGTTCAACTCCATCAAATACCGAGTGTGCTATATTTATTTGATCTAGGATAGTTTCTACCTTGGAAAGGTAACCGTTTTCTCTAACAGATTTTCCCCCGATTACGATTACTGCTTTTTTTCCTGAAATGTTTTTAAGCTCTGATAGAGAGCCTAGACCATGATAAAGGTCTTGTGTTTGAAATAACTTTGCCATATCTTATTTGTTAATAATAATTATAATGCAAAGTTAGGGGGATGAGGTTTTATTTAATTATACATTTACTCCATTGTGTTGTAAAATGGCGCAAAGTTACAACTATCGATTCATTTTCTTTTTTAATTCTGTTGGAGTACATCCGTATTTCTGGCCAATATACTTATTTAGTGCTGACTGAGAATCGAATCCTAGAGAATATGCTATTTCTTTCAGCGGCATCTGTTCATAGATAAGTAGTTTTTTTATTTCTAGTGATAGCCTTTCGTGTATCAACTCTAAAGCAGTATTATTCCCATAACGCTTTGACAATATATTTAATTTCTTCGCTGAAACACCTAATCTATCACAATAGTTTTGAACCTTTCTATCGTGTCTAAAATCGTTATCAACAATTCTTCTGAACTCCATAAAAACATCTAATTCTTTATCTTTTACCCCTTTGAATGCTTCTGTCTGGCTTGAATTTATAGTTTTTAGAATTATTATTTTTGTTAGAAACTTGATTTCTATTTTGTGTATATTATTATATGGTTCTTCGATACGCTTAATATGTTCCTTTATACTAAGTATTTCCCTAAATTGACTCAACATAATTAGATCATAATTTATCACATTTACCCTTTTATGTAGGTCTACATTGTATTCCTTTAATTCTGTTGCTAATATTTCAGAACAGAATATTGAATGATCAAACATTAAGACTTCTCCTTTTGTTTGAGACTCAAAGTCGAAGGTAGATATTTGCTGTGGGAAAATAAAACAAATACACGGAGCTGTAATTTTATACTCTTCGAAATCTATCATCACACTACCTCTACCTTGCTCTAATAGAACAATTTGAAAGAAAGCGTTGCGATGTGGCTGCGTTAATTGAGCATTTAAAGTAGAATCGAGTTCTTTGAGAGCAAAACTCTCGTATTCATTTTTGGTTGCAAAATCAGATAATATTATATTTTTTATTTCCATAACTATGATATCATTTTGGTAAAGATAAATAAAAAAAGAGTGATTAACACACTAAGTTAATCACTCTTTCTCTTTATTATTTTATGAGTTTACTCATTTAATGCAGCATAAGATGCGATAATTTCTTTCATCTGACCTGGCTCAAGACGGCCATAAACTTTCTCGCCGATAAGAACTACTGGTGCAAGACCACAAGCTCCTACGCAACGTAAGCAGTCAATTGAAAACTTACCATCTTCAGTAACCTCTCCTACTTCGATATTAAGTTCACTCTTAATTTCGTTAAGGATATCTTCTACTCCTCTTACATAACAAGCTGTTCCCATACAAACAGAGATATTGTATTTTCCTTTTGGCTTCATAGTGAAGAAAGAATAGAAAGTAACTACTCCAAAGACCTTAGCCAATGAAATGTTTAATCCCTTTGCGATCTCTACTTGAACTTCCTCAGGTAAATAACCATATTCACCTTGTACTTTATGTAGAACATTAATTAGTTCTCCAGCGTTATTTCCAAAAGATTTGCAAATTTCTGCAATTCTTTCTTTTTGACAATTTTGTAATTCTACTTTTGACATTGTTCTACAAATTATTTTTGTTTAGAAAAATAGTGAGTGTGAAGTAAATGATGAGCCTTCTCACTCATTGGTTTACCTAAGAATTCTTCATATAACTTAATGATATATGGATTCTCGTGCGACTTACGTAGCTTCTTAGAAGAGTCCTCTCTATAGATAGCCTCAGAACGAGCCTTAACGATCTTAGAGTCTCCACCGTGATATGGCTGACCTGCTCCGCCGATACATCCACCTGGACAAGCCATGATTTCGATAGCGTGGAAGTTATACATACCATTTCTAACTCCTTCTAATAACTTACGTGCATTACCTAGAGTATGTGCGATACCGATGTTAATCATAGTACCGTTAAAGTCTACAGATGCCTGACGGATTCCTTCAAGACCACGTAACTCAGTGAAATCTAATCTTTCGCACTTATTTCCAGTGAATAATTCATAAGCAGTACGAGTAGCTGCCTCGATTACACCACCAGTTGCACCAAAGATAACAGCTGCACCTGTTGATTCTCCTAGTGGATTATCAAAGTCTTCTTCTGGAAGAGATGTGAAGTCAATATTAGCCATCTTAATTAAAGCTGCTAATTCACGAGTAGTGATTGAGAAGTCCACATCAGGATTTCCATTCTCTTTAAACTCGTCTCTTTGACACTCATATTTCTTAGCCACACAAGGCATAATAGAAACAACAACTAAGTCCTCTCTCTTAACACCGATCTTCTCAGCATAGTATGATTTAGCGATAGCACCAAACATCTGCTGTGGAGATTTTGCTGTAGATGGAACATCTAGCATATCTGGGAAATTATACTCGAAGAAGTTAACCCAAGCTGGACAACAAGATGTCATGATTGGTAATTTAACATCCTTATCACCACCTAGGAAGCGGCTGATACGATCAAGTAACTCTGCACCTTCTTCCATAATTGTAAGGTCGGCTGCAAAGTCTGTATCGAATACTTTATCAAATCCTAAAGTACGTAATGCAGCAGCTAATTGACCTGTTACTATAGTACCTGGAGTATAACCAAACTCTTCACCTAGAGCTACACGTACAGCAGGAGCTGTTTGAACGATAACTGTCTTAGTAGGATCAGCGATAGCTTTGATTACTTTATGAGTTTGATCTATTTCTGTTAATGCTCCAGTAGGACAAACAGCCACACACTGACCACAGAATGTACAGTTAGTATCGATTAGACTGTGCTCAAATGCTGGAGAAACAACAGAAGTGAAACCTCTGTTAATAGCACTTAGAGTACCTACAGTCTGTACATTATTACAAATAGTCTCACAACGACGACACATCACACATTTATCCATGTCTCTGATGATAGATGGAGAAGAATCTTTCTTGTACATTGATACAATCGGATTTTCTACGATGTTCATTTCTCTTACACCTAAAGTAGCTGCTAGAGTTTGTAATTCACATCTACCATTTTTCTGACAACATAGACAGTCGTTTGGATGGTCAGAAAGTATTAGCTCAAGAACTGTCTTACGAGCATTTAATACTCTCATTGTATGAGTTTTTACCACCATATCAGGGGTACAAAGAGTAGAACAAGAAGGAGCAAGATTTCTACGTCCTTCTACTTCTACAACACAGATTCTACATCCACCTGGACGATTCTCTATGTTAAGGTCGTCAAGCTTCATATAGCAAAGAACTGGTATATCTATACCTAGAGTTTTTGCAGCTTGGTAGATAGTAGTTCCACCTTCGACCTCTATAACTTTATTATCTATTGTTAATTTTATTTTATCCATAATATTGCTTATTCAATCGTTATTGCATTAAACTTACATTTCTCAACACAAGCTCCACAACGAATACATTTATCTTGGTCGATAACGTGTTTCTGCTTCTTCTCACCTTGAATCGCGCTAACTGGACATACTCTTGAACAAGCAGTACATCCGATACACTTATCAGGGATGATTACATATGATTGCATTGACTTACACTTATGCGCAGGACACTTCTTATCTACTACGTGAGATACATACTCATCCCAGAAGTTATTAAGTGTCGAAAGAACTGGGTTAGGAGAAGTTTGTCCTAATCCACAAAGTGCTGTGTCTTTAATTACATCAGATAAATTTCTAAGCTTCTCTAGATCTTCAAGAGTACCTTTACCTTCGATGATTTTGTCTAGAAGTTCTTCTAGACGCATATTACCGATACGACAAGGAGCACACTTACCGCAAGACTCCTCAACTGTAAATGAAAGATAGAACTTAGCGATAGATACCATACAGTCATCTTCATCCATAACGATCATACCACCTGATCCCATCATAGAACCTGCAGCAGTAAGATTATCATAGTCGATAGGTGTATCTAAATCTTTCTCAGTTAAACAACCTCCAGAAGGACCTCCTGTTTGTACAGCCTTGAATTTCTTGCCATCTTTGATACCACCACCGATTTCATAGATAACCTCTCTTAGTGTAAGACCCATAGGGATCTCAATAAGACCTACATTATTAATTTTACCTGCTAAAGCAAATACCTTAGTACCTTTTGATCTTTCAGTACCGATAGATGCAAACCACTCTGCTCCTTTAAGGATAATTACAGGAATGTTAGCAAATGTTTCAACATTATTTACGTTTGTTGGCTTTCCTAAGTAACCACTCTCAGCTGGGAATGGTGGCTTTACTGTAGGTTCACCTCTATGTCCTTCCATTGAGTGGATAAGAGCTGTTTCCTCTCCACAAACGAAAGCACCTGCTCCATAACGAATTTCGATATCAAAATCAAAACCGCTTCCTAAGATATCTTCTCCTAGAAGACCCATCTCACGAGCTTGGTTCATAGCGATAATTAAACGCTCTACTGCTAGAGGGTACTCTGCACGGATATAGATAAGACCTTTTGTAGCCCCGATACAATATCCATTGATGATCATCGCCTCAAGAAGAGTATGAGGATCACTCTCTAAGATAGAACGGTCCATAAATGCTCCTGGGTCTCCCTCGTCAGCATTACATACTACATATTTTTGATCAGCTTTATTCTTAGATGCGATTTCCCACTTAAGACCTGTTGGGAAACCTCCACCACCTCTACCTCTTAGGCCAGACTTCTTAATAGTTTCAATACTAACCTCTGGTCTATCCTCTAGTACCTGTGCTAGTGCTGCATAACCATCTCTTGCTATATATTCTTCGATGTTCTCTGGATTAATAAATCCACAGTTTCTAAGAGCTATACGTAACTGCTTTTGGTAGAAGCCCATTTGCTTTGAATCAGTAATGTGCGTGTTAGTCTCTGGATCTTCATAAAGTAATCTCTCTACTTTACGACCTTTAACTACGTGCTCTTGAATAATTTCAACAGCATCCTTTGGTTCTACTCTAGTATAGAATGTATTATCAGGAATTACCTTAACGATAGGTCCTCTTTCACAGAATCCAAAACATCCAGTTACTACTACTTGTGCTTCGTTTTCCATACCTGCGTTCTTGATCTCTGATCTTAGATTAGAGATAAGCGCCATACTTTCAGAGGCATTACATCCCGTACCTCCGCAGACTAATAAGTGCATTTTGTATTTAGACATAGTACTTAGTTTTTATCGTTAATGGTTTGATAGTTAACTGGAATGATTCCATCCACTAACTCGCCTTTAAGAATATATTTATCTACTATTTCGTTAGCTTTCTCAGTACTAACGTTTCCAAATACTATTGGCTCTTCACCAGGTTTGGTGATTTCAATAGTAGGTTCTGCAAAGCAGTAACCCATACAACCACTCTGTGTAACGATTGCAGGAATACCATCTTTATCGATACGATCGATGACAGTATTCATCACAGCACGAGCGCCAGCAGCGATTCCGCAAGTCGCCATAGCAACTCTTACTTTAATAAGATTCTCAGAGTTTTCGCTTTTCTCTCTGATATTGATCTCATTTTCAAACTGTTGCTTCATTTTACGTAAATCTGCAAGTGATTTGATTTTGCTCATAGAATCAAAAATTAATTGTTAATATTAAATTATTACTTTTATTACTTTATATAATTGGCAAATATATACATACATTATATTATTACCTAATATTTTTACTAAATTATACAAATATCATTTAAAGTGAAGTAAAAAGGTAAGAAAACGGTTAAAAATTATCTATTTTCTGATAATTCTGACATGTTTTCTTTAATCATTTCCTCTAGATATCTTATAATGGAAGGACTATTTAATGGGAGCCCATCTAACTCTTCTCTTATCTCCTTAGTATCAAAATCATAGACCTGATTATTAAAGGAATATTCATATAAAAAGTCTATATCCACATTAGATGAGACTAAGAGCATCACTGCGTTCGCAATATCACCCAAAGGAGGCCTGTCAATATTTGAATGCTTAAAAGAAGTATAAACCCTCGTGCCAACTCCGACTTCGGAGTCTATCTCTATGCTTCCTCCGCTCTGCAGAGCAGTTTGTTTTAAAAGGGGAATTCCCATTCCGACCTTTCTTGTCGTTCTTGAAGTAAAAAAAGGATCTGGTAGGCGCTCAACCTGCTCCTTACTCATTCCTTTTCCATTGTCAATTATGGTTATTTCTAATAAATCATCAGAAATATTCTCATTTACCAATATCTGAATTAGTTTCGCTCCTGCACTTATTGAATTTTGGACTATATCCAACACGTGCATCGATAAATCATTCATCGTTTCTATAGTTTAGATACCTCAACATAACGCCCATCTTCACGTTTCAATGCCTTTTTGATCTCATCAAAAGACAACTCTTCCATATAGAAAGAAGTATGACACCCGAGATAGTCCGCAGGATAATGCGCATCACTAGAGCGTATATAGGAAGTATTTAGTTTTGAAATGTATTTATTCTGTGATATAAATGTATCTATATCACATTTTTTTGAAAATTCTAAAGCCTCAAACTCTAAGTCAAAAGGGACAAATCCTAGCTGAGAAATTATGGAGTTCTGTTTCTTGTCTATATGAGCAGGAATGAATATTCCTCCCAGAGAGTGAACAAAATCAGCTACTTGATTTACTGTTTGGTTAATGGCCGATATCAACAAATACTCCTCCTCTTTAATTACATTTTCCTGAGCATCCACAAGTAATTGGTAGCCAAAGAAGTCTACATTATTTGGGATTTTAGGTAAATGTTCTTCTAGATACGATTGAAGAGCATCCAGATTTTCTTCTCCATCCACAAAAGCAAGGCAATGCACCTCCTCACTAGTGGTTATCTCTGCTCCACATAGTATAAGGGGTAATTCATTATTTAGAGACTTCTTTATCTCTCTTGCTTGAAGTGTTGAATTATGATCAGTTATTCCAACTATATCATATTCTTTTTCTTTTGCTTTTGACACAAGAAATGCCGGGGTCATATCTATATCACCGCATGGAGATAGGACCGTATGTGTATGAAGATCTGCCTTAAACAGCTTCATTTATTACTTCTCTTGTTGAAAAAGTACGTACAACTTACCGCTAAGCTCAAAGGTTTGATCCGAAGATCCTAAAATAGGAATATTTTCTTCCTCTGATACAGCGATAGCATCTTCATCTGGCTTATGTCCATGTACTAAGATAATACAAGGTAGATCTTTTAAGCTAGCTATTGCCATCACGTTCTTATGTGTTTGCAGAGTTAGCCACGCCTGCCCCTCTTGAGCAAAACCCATTACATCAGATAGTAGGTCTGAAACATAAGCTCCTGTTACCTCTTTCTCTAGGCCTTCTGCACCTGAATAAACCGTTAGGTTTAATTTTTGTATTAAATCATTAACTGTCATAATATATTATTTTCTTTTATTTATAAAGCGTTCATTTCCCCACACCTTCTCCATTAGCTCGATGGCCTCCTCTATTTTCAAGGATCCTTCTTTCTCATAGATAGCCTGCATAAAGATACAGTTACTTAAGATAGCGTCATCTCTAACTATGTCAGCTGCAAGAGCCTCACAACTTGGAGCTCCACAAGCTCCACAGTCAATATCAGGTAAGACATCTCTTAACATTCTAGCCATCTCCATCTTTTTGATAGCCTTATTGATGTCCTTATCATATTTAATCATCGATCTAGGTTCTATCGAATCGATTTTAAAATTTTCAGAAATTATTCTTTTATAATCACTTGTTAAACTATGCGTACATTCCTTTGTTTTAGCCTTTTTTCTTAAAGTATCAGCCATAACAAAACGATTACTCTGAGTTAAAATTCCACCTGCACACGATTCATCACAAATTCTTAACTCGATGTAATCAAGCCCTTCACCTAATTCCTCATCCTCTAATCTCTCTAGAAACTCTATGACATTATATAAACCATCTATAGCTAATGCTGACCCTTCTATAAATGAGGACTCACCTCCTGTTGTAGGCCAAAGCACTCCCCTAGACGATATCTCTTTACTTGCGGTAATAGTTCTTCCTGAATATGACTTACTCTTATAAGCAGCCATTACCTTATTATATACAAAGTCCATATTTAAGACTCCAGTAATAGGGGAAGAATAACCCCCGATTGGAGATTTGATAGCTGCTGTCTTGGCGATACAAGGAGTAATATAAAATATACCTATTGATTTATCATCACCATAGGCCTCTTTATGTTTTTTATGATAATACATCGCTGTTATCTCAAGAGGAGGCAACATTAGCATTATCCTATCTAATAAGGCAGGGAATCGTACTTGAATTAAACGAATTACTGCTGGGCAGAAGCAAGATATAATTGGCTTCTCTGGAGCATTATCCACGTAGGTATTAATTTCCGATACAAGTGAATCTACACTCTGCTCCACTGTTACTATATTTGTAAAGCCCATATCAGATAATATCTCATCTACGATATCTGGAGTTAGTGACTTCGGGAACTGCGTATAGAACACTGCTGGAACCAAAATAACTCTCTCATCATAAGTTTGAGCCTCTGAGAAATCATCATCTCTTACCTGTATAGCCCTTACAGGACACACTTTAAAACATTCCCCACACTCTATACACCAGTCAGCATACAATAAAGCCTTTCCTCCCTTTACGCGCAATGCCTCAGTTGGGCAAACTCGCATACAGTGAGAACAGCCAATACAAATATCTGTATCTACGCTCAAAGTTCCGTGAAATGTATTATGTTCCATAGTTTTTAAAAGTCTAAACAAACTTGATAAAGATCTCTACTCTCGTTCCTACTCCCACTTCAGATGTAATATTCAAGTCATCTACATTATCTTTTATATTTGGCAGACCCATACCTGCTCCAAATCCCATCTCTCTAACTGCTGGTGAGGCTGTAGAAAAGCCTTTAACCATAGCTTGCGCAATATCTGGAATACCAGGTCCAACATCCTGTAACACCACTCTTATTCCTTCATTATCTATAGTGCTTACGATGTCTCCGCCATTAGCGTGAGCCACCATATTCACCTCAGCTTCATAAAGGGCAACAACAGCTCTTTTAACGACCGTTGGATTTACCCCTAACTGCTTCAGCGTCTTTTTTATTTGAGAAGATGCATATCCTGCACGAGTAAAATCTCCTGCCTCTACTTTATATTCTTGTATCATGTCTCAAATATTAATAAACAGGTTTTAGTCCTGCATTATACAATACGCCAGCTGCTCTAAAAAGTGAAAACTTAGTAGTGATAATCACCATATCATTTTCTTCAGCGATCTCCAACATTTCCTCTGTAACCTTCTTTCCACGTACAAAAAGTAAATATTGAACATCTGACATTTCTGCTGTCCTGATCGACTGGTTATTAACTAAACCTGTCATTAAAATAAAATCATCTATTCTAATCGTTAATACATCACTCATTAAGTCTGAGGCGAATGCATGTTCCACCTCTTCGGAAATACGCGAGTGACCTGCGATTACTTCTCCTTCGACTAATTTTACTATTTCTTCTAACTTCATATTCAAGTGTAAACTAAAAGACAAATTTAATAAAAATATCCTATGTTAATGTAAAAATCTAATCATTTTTAGGTAGTGCCCTCAAATAATCTAAGGCTGCCTGAGAGCAAACACATCCAAATACAGCAGGTAAATACGAAATCGTTCCTACCTGAGACTTCTTGTTCTGCTCATTTTCAGTTGGGACTATCGCATCTCTATCAGGCAATTCTTCAGAGAAAACCACTTTAAAACCCTTCGAGATGCCGACCTTGCGCAGCTTCTTGCGTAAGATATAAGCTAAGGGGCAGTTATAAGACTTCGCAATATCTGCTATTGCGACTTTTGTCGCGTCATATTTAGCTCCTGCTCCCATTGAGCTGACAAGAGGAATAGAATGCTTGACGCAATACGATATGAGTGCGATTTTAGGTGCAAGTGTGTCTATAGCATCTACCAAGAAGTCTATTTCGCCCCCTAAACACTCCTGAACATTATCCTCTGTCAGGTATTCAGAAACGATATCTAGGCGCAATTCTGGATTTATATCTAGCAGCCTTGCGGCCATTATATCTGTCTTCTTCTTCCCCATAGTCGAATCCAAAGCAAGAAGTTGACGATTTTTATTTGTTTGATTAACAATATCTGAATCTAAAATCAGCAAATTACCTACCCCTGCCCTTACGAGCATTTCAGCAGCATAGGCTCCCACTCCGCCTAGTCCGATAACGGCCACCCTCTTACTATTTAAGACATTGAGAGTTAACTCTCCCATTAATAACTCCGAACGTTCTTTCCAATTTTCCATACTATTCTTTTGCTTTAGCTTCATTCCACAACACATCCATCTCCTCTAAAGTTAAATCCTTCAAAGATCGTCCCTTGCGAATCGTCTGTTCTTCAAGATAAGTGAAACGATACCTAAATTTATTACAGGTCATTTCCAAGGCCGTATCTGGATTTAAATTATATAAACGTGCAGCATTTACTATCGTAAATAGGAAGTCTCCTAACTCTCCTTCCGCCCTTTTAATTGACTCTTCAGATCCAAGGTCTAAATTACTCAATTCCTCCTTAAATTCCCCCATTTCCTCATTCACTTTATCCCACACTTGCTCTTTATCGTTCCAATCAAAACCTACAGCTCTCGCCTTATCTTGCATCCTGTACGCCTTTAATAATGGAGGCAAAGTATTAGGCACCCCCGAAAGAACCCTTTTGTTACCATCTTTCTCTTTGGTTTTAAGCTCTTCCCAGTTCTTCACTACCTGCTCAGAATTATCTACGCTAACCATATTATTAGACTCAATATTTTGTGGTGGGAAGACATGTGGATGTCTATAAATTAACTTATCGCAAAGTTTATCTATCACATCTACTATATCGAATTTCCCTTTTTCTTCGCCTATTTTCGCATAGAAAGCGATATGTAACAATATATCACCCAGCTCTTTAGATATTTCTTTATCATCAGAGTTCATAATCGCATCGCTAAGTTCATAAGTTTCTTCTAGGGTTAGCGGCCTAAGTGAATCCATAGTTTGTTTTTTATCCCATGGACATTTCTCTCTCAGTTCATCAAGGATATCCAGCAGTCTTCCAAAGGCTTCTACCTTTTGTTCTCTAGAATGTAATTCTGTCATAATTATATATTTTCTTGCTTGCAAATATAGTAATTATCATATTTATTTTTTATCTTTGTGTGATAAGTTAAAATTACAACTAATGAGACAAAATATAAATTTTATCACAGCTGATGAGGCAGTAAGGTACGTTAAATCAGGAGATCACATTCATATCAGTAGTGTGGCCAATGTTCCTCACACCCTTTTAGATGCCCTTTGTCGTAGAGGAGACGCTAAGGAGCTTCATAATGTAAGAATTCATCACTTGCATACAGAAGGGGAAGCAAAATATGCAGATCCAAAGTACGAAGGAATATTCTTTCATCAAGCATTTTTCGTTGGCTCAAACGTTAGAAAAAGCGTACAAGCTGGATATGCTGATTACATTCCTGTACTTCTAAGAAATACTCAAGCACTATACAGAGAAGGTGTTTTACCTTGTGACGTAGCTTTAATTCAAGTTTCTACTCCAGACAAACATGGCTTTGTATCTTTAGGTACATCTGTTGATGCTACCCTAGCTGCAGTAGACTGCGCAAAAACTGTTATCGCTGTTGTGAATAAAAATGTGCCTCGTGCATGGGGGGACGCGATGATCCATCATTCAAGAATTAATCACTTCGTCGAAGATGATACTCCGCTTGTTGAGTCAAGTTTCGCAACACCTACAGCAGTAGAGGTAACCATAGGTAAACAGTGCGCTGAAATTATTGAAGACGGGGCTTGCTTACAGATGGGTATTGGGGCTATTCCTAATGCTGTTCTGTCTGAGCTTCATTATCATAAAAATTTAGGTATTCACACTGAAATGTTTGCAGATGGTGTACTTCCTCTTGTTGAGAAAGGTATAATTAATGGAATGAATAAGAAGAGGGATAAAGGCAAGATGGTAGCCACTTTTCTAATGGGATCAAAAAAGGTTTATGATTTTATTGATGATAACCCGATGGTACTAATGATGGACGTGGGCTATACAAATAACCCTATTATCATTTCTCGTAATCCAAAGGTTACTTCTATAAATTCAGCTCTTCAAATCGACCTTACAGGGCAGGTATGTGCTGACTCACTCGGAACAAAATTCTATTCAGGTGTAGGTGGACAAACAGACTTTGTTTCTGGTGCTACACTATCTGAAGGTGGTAAATCTATCATAGCGATTCCATCTTGTACAAATAAAGGTATCAGTAAAATAGCTCCTATTCTTGACCCAGGTGCAGGTGTTGTAACAACTCGTAATCACGTTAGATGGATAGTAACTGAGTATGGTGCTGTAAACCTAAATGGAAAATCTCTTCAAGAAAGAGCAAAGCTATTAATAAGTATATCTCACCCTGATCATCGTGAAGAACTAGATAAGGCAGCTTTCGCTAGATTCGGTCCTCACTTCCATTTTATAGGATAAATTTTACTTTTATGCCGATTATTAGATTTCATTCAGTAAAAAAAGAAGATATCGTTTCTATAGGCGAGTCGTTTCAGAGTGACTTAGCTATGATTTTTAGAACAGATATTGACAATATTGCTCTAGAAATAATTGAATCTACTATTCTTCACCTTGGTAAGGAAGAAAACCCTCCCTACCCTAGAGTTGAGATTCTTTCATTCCCTAGAGAATCAAAAATAGAAAAGGCTGCTGCCTCTGCTATTCACGAGATATTAAAGGCTCTAGGATATTCTTCTTGTGACATTTATTATATCTACCTAGACCCTAGTGGCTATTATGTAGATGGAAAATCAATAAACTAATCAATAGATTTTAACGTTATTTTGGCAAGCATATATTATTGATTATTCAATTTATTTTATATTTTTGCCAAGCTAACACAAAATGTAATTAACAATTTAAAAACAGATATTATCATGAGAAATGCAATTTTTTCTTTTCCGCTTCCAGAGAATGATCCTATCAAGGAGTACTTACCAGGGAGCCCTGAGCGCATCTTACTAGACAAAGAACTAGATAGACAGAGCTCCACTGTAGTAGATATTCCTCTTATCATCGGAGGAAAAGAAGTTCATACAGCTAACAAGGGTAAGGTGGTTATGCCTCATAATCATCAACACGTATTAGCAACCTACTCTATGGCTGGTGCTGAAGAAGTACAAATGGCTGTTGATGCTGCTATGGCTGCTCACAAAGAGTGGTCAGAGTTAGACTGGACTGTTCGTGCTGCTATATTATTAAAGGCAGCTGAATTAATCGCGGGTAAATATCGCCCTGTTATGAATGCAGCAACTATGCTAGGACAAAGTAAGAATACCTTCCAGGCAGAGATTGACTCAGCTTGTGAGGCTGTTGACTTCTTACGTTATAATGTCGCTTTCGCTTCTGATATCTACAAGACTCAGCCTAAGAGTGACAACACTCAAATTAATAGTATTGAATATAGAGCTTTAGAAGGTTTCGTTTTCTCGGTTAGTCCGTTTAACTTTACTGCTATCGCGTCTAACTTAAATATGTCACCTGTATTAATGGGTAACACTACTGTATGGAAGCCTGCTACGACTTCTATCCTTTCTAACTACTACTTAATGAAGATTTTTGAAGAAGCTGGCGTACCTGCTGGTGTAATCAACTTCCTTCCTGGTAGTGGTTCTGTAATAGGTAAAGTAGTATTTAATTCTCCAGATTTTGCTGGTCTTCACTTTACTGGTTCTCATAATACTTTTGCTTCTTTATGGAGAACTGTTGGTGAGAATTTATTAAACTATAAGAGCTACCCACGTCTAATCGGAGAGACAGGAGGAAAGGACTTTATCTTCGCTCACCCTACAGCTGAAGCAGCAAGAGTTGCTGACTTAGCATTCAGAGGTGCTTATGAGTATCAAGGTCAAAAATGTTCTGCTGCATCTCGTATGTATCTTCCAAAGAGCATTGCCTCTGAGGTTATCGAAGAGATGAAGACTATCGCAGCTAGAACTAAGATGGGTGATGTTAGAGACACTGAGTGTCTAATCAATGCAGTTATTGACGAAGCGTCTTTCGACAATATCGTTGATTATATCGAATTTGCTCGCTCTTCTAACGACGCAGAGATCGTATTTGGCGGTAAATATGACAAATCAGTAGGTTACTTTGTTCACCCTACTCTTATTACTACTACAAATCCTCACTTCAAGTCTATGGAAGAAGAGATCTTCGGCCCAGTTCTTACTGTTTACATCTATGATGATGCAGATCTAGATGCTACTCTTGAGCTTTGCGATAAGACTTCTCCTTATGCACTTACTGGTGCAATCATTGGTAGAGACAGAGTTGCCTTAGACAAGATGGCTAGAGCGCTTCGTTATAGTGCAGGTAACTTCTACATTAATGACAAGCCAACTGGAGCTGTTGTAGGTATGCAACCTTTCGGAGGTTCTAGAAATTCTGGAACTAACGATAAGGCAGGTGGACCTTTCAACCTTTACCGTTGGGTGCTTCCTAGAACTATCAAAGAAACTATTAACTACTAATCGTAGTAATATGATATTGAAGGTCACAGTTTTTGTGACCTTTTTTCTTTTCAATTCTCTAAAAATTCATTTGCTATTTATATATATTAAGTATAAATTTGCATCAGTTTTTGAAAATTATTTAATAAAATAGAAAAATATGAAATTACCTTACGCAGAACCGTATAGAATTAAAATGGTAGAGGCTTTAAGAACTACAACTCGTGAAGAAAGAGAAGTAGCTATCAAAGAAGCGAGATACAACTTATTTAACCTTAAATCAGATATGGTCTTTATCGACATGTTAACTGATTCAGGTACAGGTGCTATGAGTGATACTCAGTGGGCAGCGATTATGACTGGTGATGAAAGCTATGCTGGATCGTCTTCATATTATAATTTAAAGGACGCTATCAAGCAGCTTTTTGGCTTTGACTTCTTCCTTCCTACTCACCAAGGTCGTGCAGCAGAGAATACATTATTCTCAGGTCTTATTAAGGCTGATGATGTTATTCCTGGTAATTCTCACTTTGACACTACAAAGGGTCATATTGAGTATCGTAAGGCTCATGCTATAGATTGTACTATCGATGAGGCTAAAGATTCTCAAAAAGAATATCCTTTCAAAGGAAATGTAGACTGTAATAAATTAGAGGATGTTCTTAAGAAATATCCAAAGGAGAAAATTCCTTTTATTTGTTTAACTGTAACAAACAACACTTCTGGTGGACAGCCTGTATCTATGGCTAACATCAAGGCTGTTTGTGCTCTTGGTAAGAAATATGATGTTCCTGTTCTTATGGACTCGGCTCGTTTTGCAGAAAACGCTTACTTCATTAAAGTTAGAGAAGAAGGGTATGCTGACAAGACTATCAAGGAGATCGTTAAGGAGATGTATTCTGAGGTTTCTATGATGACTATGTCTTCAAAGAAAGATGGTCAGGTTAACATCGGAGGTTTCACAGCTATGCATAGTGAAGAGGTTTATAAGACTGCTTCTGTTTTCAATATTATGAACGAAGGTTTCTTAACTTACGGAGGTATGGCAGGTCGTGATATGAATGCTCTAGCTGTTGGTCTTCTTGAAAATACAGAGTTCCCAGTATTAGATGCTCGTATCCGTCAGGTAGCTTATCTTGGTGCTAAGCTTGATGAGTATGGCATTCCTTACCAGCGTCCTGCTGGTGGTCACGCTATCTTCGTTGACGCAAAGAAAGTTCTTCCTAATGTACCTCATACAGAATTCCCAGCTCAAACTCTAGGTATAGAATTATATATTGAAGGTGGTATTAGAGGTGTAGAGATTGGAGCTATCTTAGCTGACAGAGATCCTATCACAAGAGAAAATCGTTTCGGTGGTGTTGAGTTTTTAAGACTTGCTATCGGTAGAAGATCATACACTAATAATCACATGGATTACATCGCTGCTGCTCTTAAGAATGTAGCTGATAGAGGTAATGAGATTACTAGAGGTGTGGAGATAATTGAAGAGGCTCCTATTATGCGCCACTTCACTGTTGGATTAAATAAGTTATAGTATTGCGCTAGCAACAACTCATAAATTTTATTTGCCTTCATCATAAATGAAGGGTAAAATCAATTAATTGCCCCTCCTCGGAGGGGCATAAATTTAATATAGCTATGGATATAATTTTAGTATTGGGATTAAATGTTATTGCTGTCGGAGCAGTATGGTATTTTAGTAGAAGAAAGGGTGAAAATGCACTTGTTGAAAAGGATCTAAGGATTGAGGAGTTAAACAGAGTGATATTGGATCGTGCTAGCGATCTTGTTAAGCTTCAGGAACAGCTTAATCATAAGAATGAAAAAGTGGAAGAGCTTCATTGTGCGCTGAAAAGTATGAATGAGGCTGAGGCTGAACTTCACAAGACTATTCTTTCTCTGAATACTAAGTGTGCTAGTTATGAGGAGAAATTAATCTCACGTGATACTAAAATTAATGAATTAACTAATCAGATAGCTGAAATAAAGGGTGACGAACAGAAGCTTGAAGAAAGACTGAAAAGTCAGTTTGCTATTATTTCGAATAAAATAATTGAAGAAAGTAGAGATAAGGTTAATAAGTTTAATGCAGATAGACTGCTAGAACTTATGAAACCTTTTGAGAAAGAGATAAAGGAATTCAAAGATCAAATTAGTACTGCTAACAAGGAGCAAACTAAGGAGAGAACTGAACTTGAAACAAAGATTAAGCAGATGGTTGAAATCAGTCAAGGTATGAGTGAAGAGGCCAAGAATCTAAGTAATGCTTTAAGGGGAAATAATAAAGCTGCGGGTAACTGGGGAGAAACTATCCTTGAAAATATTCTTCAGAATTCAGGCCTAACCCAAGGTAAAGAAGGATATGAATTACAGTCTATGTTAAGGGATGCTGATGGTAAAGCATATGTTAATGAGGATGGAAAAAAAATGATTCCTGATGCTATAGTTCACTTTCCTGATAATAGAAATGTAATTATAGATTCAAAGGTCTCTATCTCTGCATATACTGATTACTGTAATGCAGAAAATGAAGATGATAAGAAATTACATCTTACAAATCACCTAGCATCTATCAAATCACATATCAAGGGTCTAAATGTTAAAGGTTATGAGAATTATGTTGATGGCTCATTGGATTTTGTAATGATGTTTATTCCTAATGATTTTGCTGCGATGGTAGCTCAGCAAAATGATATAAATTTATGGCAAGAAGCTTACAATAAAAAGATTCTTATCATATCCCCTACCAACCTTATAACTTCTCTGAAGATAGTTTCAGATCTATGGTCACGAGAAAAGCAACTTCAAAATGTAGAAACTATTCTAGAGCGTGGTCGTTTTCTCTACGAAAAATGTAGTAACTTTATTGAATCATTCAGAAAGGTTGGGGAACATATAAATTCACTGCAAGCTATTTACTCTAGTGCACATACTCAACTAGGAGAAAAAAGTGGCATCATACGTCAAGCTGAGATGTTAGCTGAAACTGGTATTAAAACCAAAAAAGGCCTAGCTCTAAAAAGTGAAGAGAAACAGCTCTTAACTGAACTAAACGAAACTCCTCATACTACTTAGCAACTTAGCAACCAAAAGTTAGTACTTCAGACCTACCATATCACCATCACAGAGCTAACACCTCGTAGCCATCGCCATCGATCAGCCATATCACCGCATTCCCACCCGCCACGGAAGACTAATCTTGGGGCTGACGCCATATCTTCCTTAGTTGGCTGCGAATGCTCTACAAAAAATACTCATCACTATATTACCGCCGAGCCATTTCGCTCAGAAATGGCAATGGCGTGTTTTGAAGAGTTTCTCCAGAAACTCGTACTTTTTAAAAAGTATAAACAAAAGAAAAGAATCCGCACCTTCTTCCATTCCTATCCTCACTGCCACTAACGTCCTAACATTATCGCATTCCCACCCACCACGGAAGATTAATCCTAGGATAGCGCCATATCTTCCTTAGTTGGCTGCGAATGCTCTCATCATTTAGGTTGCAAGAGTAGTGTTTTCGTAGTTTTTCTGTTCAAATATCTTGCATAAGCTGTATTCTGATATAGGTCACCCTAAATTTTATATCTACACACCTCGCCCGTCGGCAAAAAACGCTCTCAGACAGTGAAAACTCCGACGGACCGCTACTTTTCGGCTCAAAACACCCCACCCGTCGGCAAAAGATGCTCTCAGAGGGCAAAAACTCCGACGGGTCACATCATTACGCATATCACCACATTCTCACCCACCACGGAAGATTAATCTTGGGGCTAACGCCATATCTTCCTTAGGTAGCT
>CAYJFD010000031.1:0-24995 GCA_964369605.1 uncultured Muribaculaceae bacterium
AACTTTTATTGCAAAAAGAGATACTCAATAATGATAGGATTTACAAGCAAGAGCTATACGAAAAAGAAATGCACTTCAAGTTATTTATAGCTGCAAACACCATATTATTAATATTCATTATTATTGTTGTCATTTACTACAGAAAAAATAATCGTTTTAAAAGAAAGGAATTAGAAATGCGCTATGAGCATCTTAAATATGAATCAATGGAAGCAGATTTAAGGGCAAAAAATGATATTGTAGAGCTTAACACTCTGCAAAAGATGGAAAGAGACTCTTTTATTAAAAACATCATTAGAGAACTTAATGAAATTAAAGAATCTCTTAAATATGACCAGAAACCACACATTCAAATGATTATTGATAAGCTCAGCAGTGATAACAAGATTATGCACTGGAAAGAGCAGGTTCAGTATTTATCTGGACAAGATTCTACTTTCTATCATAATTTAGTAGCTGAATTTGACGACCTTACACCAAATGAAAGAAAGCTATGCCTCTTATTACATAAGAACATGAGCTCTAAAGAAATCTCAGCACTTATGGGACTATCTGTTCAGAGTGTAACAGTAGCTAGAGGAAGATTAAGAAAAAAATTAGGATTAACTGGAAAAGATGAATCACTAATAAGCTTCCTAAGTAGATATGAAAGTAAGTAGTATATAAGAAAAATAAAAGTGGCGACTCTTTATGAAAGTCACCACTTTTATACTTTTCAGACTACATTATAGTAATGTTGGTAGAGCTATTCCAGTTTTAAGTTTCTCTGACCATAGAAAAGAAAAGCCATTCTTTTCTTCTACAACCTTTAAATCTTTATACTCTGAAATAGTAGTAGCTACCCCACTCTCGTCTATAGAAGAGTAAGTAACATCCACTACTGCATCTTTTGTGATAGTTCCACTCACTAATATTCTTTTGCTAATTATTCCACTATTATCAGTAATGTTATAAATATTACTAAGGATATTAACTTGCATTTGCTCTATATCTAAAGTGAATACATTCTCCCCTTTTGATATAATTTCAACTATTTTCGTTTGTTCTAAGAAATTTAACTGATCCTGTGATGGACCTGCTGGCACTATAGGTTCTTTTTCGCAAGACGATAGAAGTATAATAGCTGTAATAAGTGTATATTTGATAAAACTTTTCATTCTTCTAAATTATTTAACTTCAAAGTATTTAAAAATTTGTCTTGACATACCTGTTGCATCAGTAATTACTGCAGTTACCGCATGTATTCCTTTCTCTGATTCTAGTACTTTATTATCTTCTAGCTTAACTCCATTAAGATACAATACGATTTCTGCATCTTCTGGAGCATTCTCTATTTCTACTAGATATAAGTTGTTAATCACAGATGTCAAAATTATTCTTGGTTCCCCTTTATCTTTGTATATAACTACATCAAATTTACCCTCTCTATCTAAGGTTTCCATATTGAATAATTCCTGAGCAACTCTTTCGCCATTCCAGAAAGTATAGTTAGGGTTAATGTCTGCTGTTAAGTTTGTAACATTATTTATTCCTGGGAATAATTGATCCTGAACTGTTTTTCCATCTGAAGAACGAAGTAGTTTTACCAACTCTCTATCAATGTTCGTATTCACAGCATTTGCCTGCCACTCTTCTAATCGTGAAGTAGCTGCATCTACATGTGTTATCATAAAGCCTTTTTCGTGAGTTGAGCCATCAGAGTTACCTATATACTTTTCCCAGATATTTGCTTTTGAATCTCTATAATCAATCATAAAGTATTCACCATTTTGTGCGGCCTTAATTACGTAACCTTTATTTTGTGTTACATCAGGTAGAACATAGGAGCCATTTTCAGCTAAGACCTCAGGCGTAGACCAACCTACCATCCATCTCTCCATCATAATTATTGCTGGAGGAGTTCTTCCCTCGTTGAGATAAGGACCAGTATTCATTAATGATAGGTATTCTAATCCGTACGATAATCCATCCATATCTGAATTTGTATCATAAAGGTCTACCCAGCCTAGTACGTGTCCGAACTCGTGACAGAATGTTCCGATTCCTGCCATCTCATCGCCTTCAGCTCCTCTAAGTTCAGATGAACAAGCATAAGCTAGGAGTTGACATCCATCATATAAATCATCGGTAATCGCTACTCCATTTCCAGAATATCTATGTGGCCATATAGATTGAGGTGCTCCCTCAGCCATATTATGCCCAGCATAAAAAATGAAAATATCTCTCAATTTACCATTATCAGCATATTCACTAAAATCGATCTGATCAACTAGTAAGTTACAAGCCTCAAGCGTCATGTCTAAAGCCATATCAACACCTGAACTTCCGGCATAATGCACAGCAGTATGTGATAATTTCACTGGTCCTACAACATCAAATTCTGGAGTGAACTGGCCATCCGAATTTTCGATATAATAATCCTTTGCACTACCTGTAGCTCCATTATGCGAATATCCTTCTTGATTTAGCATATTAGAGAAGGACTGAACTGGATTATCAAGTGTAAATGAACGATCATCAAATTCAACTAAAATTACTAAAGATTTTATATTTCCTTTAGTATCTGAAAAGGTTACTAGACCTTCAGGTGCTTTTAAATCTCCATCTCTTGTCTCTGTTATAGTAAGATTTGACGGAGAATTTCTTCTCATTTGATTCAATGGCGAATTTACAAGATTTTCTGCAAGGCCCTTAGGTAGGCCTTGCAGGAATATTCTTTCAGATTCAGTCATTTTGCTTTCCGATTTAACCATTACACTTGAAGGTGTTAATTTTCCATTTTCACCTATTACTGCATAATAGTAATTTGAATCCTCTCCTCCGACTAAGGTATAACCATCTTCGGATACTATTCTACCGTTAAATTCATCGCCGACAGCCCTAATCATAATTATAGAACCATCACTTTGTCTATACTTTATCAATTCTGGATAGGCTGGAACAGCATATAGGCACTGAAGAGAAGTTAACAGTATAAAGGATAATATAAGAAATACTTTTTTTGACATCTTCTTATATATTATCTTCTTACGATATAATCATACACATAGGCCTTATCATCACCTGTCATGAAGATAAATCCATCGATAGAATCTTCTGATTCTATAACATATCTAATTCCTTTACCGTAGAACCCTTCTAGTCCGATACTTTCAAGTACGAACTGATCTCCTGAGATAGTTGTACCATCTGTTTTATAAACAGTTGATGGGTAATAATTTATTGGTGTAGAGATCACTGTACCATCATTTAAAACGCATGCTGTTAATCCATTTATTTCTCTTGAGAATCCAGAAACAGTGTCAAATACTATTGAGCCAGTAATGCCTGGCTGATTTGATTTATTACACGAAATATAACGACCATTTCCGCTAACTCTGTCATGATCTTTAAAGAACTTTGGACCTTCCTTTCCGAAAGCACCCCAAGATGGTAAATCTTCATCATGAGCTTGTAATACGACTAAATCTTGAGCAACATAATGTGGAGTATTATCTGCATCCCAATATAATGCTGTCTGATCTATTAGTGATCTTCCATATACAATAGAACCGTCTGCAGAACATCCTAACGCATCCCACATAGTTATATTATGTACGATCTCTCCAATTTTCATTAATTCTGGAAGTTCTAGAACTGTAGGTTCGCCATTAACCCATTTAAGAGCAACAACTCCTCCTCCATCTATAGAACCAGCTCCTACCCATGTATAACCATCTTGAGACACCTCATTAACTGAGCCGCCTACAAAGTTATCTGGTAGTATGTACTCACGGCGCTTTCCTTCAGCTGTAACATAATAACCAAACCATCCTAACTCGTCTGACATAAATACATTTCCGAAATCATCTGCTGCTGCTACAAAGTAGTATGCATCATCTTGTGGAAGGGTATACAGCACCTTCACTAGATTAGTCTTTGTGTTCACTTGTATTATATCATATCTATTAGAGCTGAGATTTAGTTCGCATCCTACTAAATAAGTACCTTTTGGAGAGATAGCTCCGAATGAAAAATGAGCATTGGTTGATCCCATACCGAATTCATTACTACCACTCATCTGAACAACATAAATAATCTCACTTCCAGCAGATGTGCTAACTAGAATCTGAGCTAGACGATCACTTCTCTCTTCATTCTTAGTAGCTGATACAGAAAGTGTAGTCTCTGTTTGCTCAAGTGTTAACCATTTACTTTCAGTACTCGCCTTCCATTCTAGGTCTGTAGTTACTTTAATTTCTTTTATTTCTTCACCTGAAGGTAGTAGGGAAAATCCTGCCTCAGATAATATGATTTCAGTTTGTATAGTTTCTTCACTACATGAAACTGCAAACATCGCTGCACCTAAAATTAGGAGTACAGTTTTAAATATGTATAATATTTTTTTCATATATATTTCTTTTATTCACTTACTCAAAGTGATAAGTAAGATTTGTTTATTTTATATTATTTGTAATCTGGTACTCTAAACGGCTCTAAATAAAAGTCACCATAATCAGGGGATCCATTTAGGCTAATAGGTAAAACCACTAGGGTATATTCTTTACTTGGTCTTAAAGCTGTTTCAGTATACTCTATTTTTTCTGTGCTACCGTTTGTATAGGTCCATGGAAGCTCTCCATTTCCTTGGTAAGCACCGATCATCTGCTGATGCATTAATGCTCTTAAAGCAGCTGGGCCTTCTGGGTATTCTGGATCTTCTAGATACATTTCTAGGGTTGTGTCTAAGAAACACGAATAGAAAACACCTAAAGCATCTGCATTTGGTTTAAATCTGAACGTGTACTCAGCCTGATACTCACCTAAGATTTTAAAATCTTCAAGGATAATTTCATCTATAACTACTTCAGTTTCAAGATTTGCTTGCTGCTCATTTTCAAGAGTATACATAAATTTCTCGACTCCGAACACTTCACCATCTTTATCAAAGGTCATGATAAATAACTCCATTTCTTGTGTTCCATTTAATAAGTATGTAATATAGTCCCTTTCTGTGGACTCATCATACATATATACTCCTGGATTCCACGAAGAAGTTGTAGCTATCCTGTACCAATTTTGCATCATTCTAGAGACATTTCCACCAAAACCTTCTCCATATATTACTGCATCGTGTGTTCCTTTTTCTACCATTAATATCATATACTCAGATGTATGCTCATTAGATTGGAATGATATAGTATGCATAAATGGGTCATTGTTTAATATTGAGTATGAAACTTGTGGAGACTCTGATTTTAGAGGTGTGCTGAATGGTAATTGGTAGGTTTCAGAAACTTCTCCAGCACGATTTGTTGTTCTGTAATATATTTCATAGTCTGTATTCTCCTTTAACTCTTGTTTCTCGATATAAACGAAATACTTATCCAAAATAGATTCTGGTGCGTACATATCATTTTCAAAAATATTTTCGATTCCAGCCTCAGCGATTATATAGTCAATTCTATTTACGTAACTAGAGCTTCTTAATTCAAACGCAACTGTGCTATACGAGACAAATTCAATATCGATAGAAGGTATTTCCTCATTTGGGATAAAAGATCTTGAGATAACAGATCCTGCTTCTCCATCTTCGTTACGACCTACAACCATTATGGTGTACTGGTAATGAGACATTAATTCCTTAACCTCGACTTCCTGCTCGCCTTCAAATATTTGAGTTCCTTCAATGCTTCCAGCTAAGAAATCTTCAACGTTTACGTCCGTAGATAATCCGATTACGAAAGAAAAGTCCTTTGTTAGTTCATTAGGCACCAGCTTAACGACTACTGATGATGCCGATGTCGGCTTGATGTTTTCTATAACTACAACTGGCTTAGAATCATACTCATAGATATACTCTGTACATCCACTAAGTAAGAATAATCCTACAGTTATAATAAAAGAAAAAATTAAAATTATTTTTTTCATTTTTACTTAGATTTTATCCCCGTTATTTTATCACTAAATTATTAAATGGGGGTTACTTCAATAATTTAGAGCCACATTAGTGCTAATTTAGTGAGCAAAGTAAATAATTTAATTTCACTTTCACAAAAAAAGAGAGTTCGAGGGCAAACCCACGAACTCTCAAAAAGAAGTTATTATTTGATTAAGTTCTTATTTTATGTCTTTTTTGAAGTTAAAATTTTGCTCTATTGTTAGGGAAATCATCTGAGATTCTTCTTCTATATCACTTAAATTCTGATTAGTAGAACCATATAACTTAAATGAAGATCCTGCATAGTCCTTTGTTTTCCTAGTATTATTTGTTTTAGCATTTTCTATTCTATCCATTCTGCTATCTAAGAATAACTTTTCTTCAGATCTAGGGGCTATTTCATAATCTAAACTTATAGTGCGATCCTCGATGCTTGATATGATAGGTGTAGCGCTTGCATCTGTAGTAAACACTAAGCGTCCTACTTTTGTTAAAGGTTGAGCAGTTGTAACATCGACAGCATAAGCACGTACCATATATTCAGTATCTGGAGATAGTCTATCAGGGATATTATACTCCATATCTCCCTTAGTTGTTATGTTTCTTGCCAACATATCTCCAAAATCACTTCTATAATCTTGAGATAAAGTCCAGAAGTAATTTAAATCATATCTGATAATCTGGGCGTCTGTCCAAGATGTAGGTATCGCAGCCGTAGAACCCACCTCGACAAAATACACATATTCTTTATTATCAGGGATGGTTTTGAATTCTACACCTGCAGCAAAAGTCTGCACTAACTCAACTTTACCAAATTCTACATCTGGAACGATAGTTTCATCAGGTAGAGTTAAAGGTGGAACATAAGTACCTGTTGTCTTGAAGGTCTTAGTGAATAGTTCGCCCACTTCACCTGTTGCAGTATTATATGAGAAAGTTACTATAGTATACTCTGTTCCTGCCTTAAATTCTCCGGCATAGTCCATAGTTACTTCGCCTTCGCTTAATAAATAGGCAATGAACATTCCGTATGACTCTAAAAAGTAGTTTGCTATTTGCTCTTCAGTCATAGTATCTGCTTCTGCTTTTGTCATAAAATCATTTACATACTTTATTCCATCTACTGAAGGAGTCGTAGTAATAATGGCTCCAGTATCTGTAATATCAGTTACAGTTATATCTATGGTGAAATCAGTAATAGCTACAGTAGTAAAATTCTCAGAAACAACGAATTCTGTATTTACTTTTCCATCAGGAGTAACACCAAAAGACAGGATAAAATATTCAGTTCCTGGCTGAATAGTCCAACCATCTGATAATCTCCAAGTCTGATTTCCACTGAATAAATATACATTATCTGCTTTTGTAAAATCAGTATCCCAAAATTGATCATAAGCGATCATATCATCCGCGACCTTCTGATAATCACTTCCAAAATCAGTTTCAAACTGAGTCTGCGTCACTGGGAATGAATAATATATACCTGTAAAGTCACCAGCGTCATTTGTTACTAAGGCGTCAGTCTCTGTAATCTCGCTCACCGTTACACTACCTAGTTCTCCTGTAGGCTCTACATAGGTAGTAGTTACAAATGACTCCCTTTGTACCTTAGATAGAGGCATAAGTGTTTCTGTATCTATACCATAGGAATATACGGTGTAAGAAGTATTTTCTTTTAAGTTCTCTGCTTCTCCTTCACCGACTCCTTGGCTTACTACTAGTTTTAATCCTTCTTTTAATGTATATCCATTACTAGCTAAGTATGCTTGTAAGTATTCTAAATCTGAGATATAACGTGCTTCGTCAGATTCGTGAGCATCGAAGGCAGTTGTCGGAGAATAAAATGTTAGATATGTCATATCTGAGTCAAGAGGTGTGGTAGTGTAAGCAGCGTAGTTATGTGTTAAATTTGATATGGTAATTTCTCCAAAGGATACATTAGGAAACTTCACATCGTCTACTGTTATACCTAAGTTACTATCTATTTTAAACATCACACTTACTAGATTAGTGTTTAAAATACCATTAGCATCAGCACCTACGGCTATTAAATAAAAATCCTGTCCTGCAGGTATATCCCAGAAGTCTAGCAGATTAAAGTCTTTAACATCACCCGAAAAAACATATTCATTATCTGCAACAGTATAATCTGTTGACCATTGTGCTATATCTGCTGTTATAAAGGCCTGTGCAACTTTTTCTATGTCTCCTCCCGCCGCTGCGACTTCGCTCGCAGGTAAAGGGAAGATTCCATAAGTTCCAGTGAAATCAGCGGCTACATCTACAGATACAAGTACTGCCTCACTTGTTGCCTCACTAACTGTCACAGCTTCTAGTTGACCACCACTTGATGGTTTGCCCCACGGATTTATACTAGCTTCGAATGTAACTGCTCCGTCTTTAATAATAGCATTTATTATATACTGACTACCATTATCTATAGCTACTGCCTCCTTTGTCACTTGAGTATAGGTTTTCCCTCCCATTTCTATAGAGATAAATTCTGTTCCTGGCTCAATAGTTTGAGGAGCGATAATAGCTCTAAATGAATTATTTCCTGAATTATAGGAAGTGACTTTCATTAAACTACCCTTAGCGAGATAAGTATTTGACATAGTATTTACCTCGACTTCTCCTAATGCGTTTACTGTAACCTTTGCACCTTCTTCAACATCTCCTGAAAGATTTACTGTTACAGCTGTTAGCTTATGATAAAAAGATAATTTAGGAGTACTAGAAGAAGTTTCCTCTGTCATAGCTACTAATAAATCACTCTTTGTGAAGTTTTCCATAGTACTTTGATCAGCCATTACTGTAAATGTAAATTGGCCACTTCCATTTACTGTTGATGGATAAAATGCCTCATAATTTACCCTTGCCTCCGAAGCCTTAAACGGAGTAGTAGAAATAAATTTACCATCATTATAGGCATATTTTGTAACAGCATTTACCGCTGATGAATTTTTAGCTGAGACAAGAATCTCATCTCCGTTTTCAAAGCCAGTTAGAGTAGCTTTTGTTGTAGCCTCAAGAATTTCTGCAGAGAATTCAATATTCTTGCTGTCTTCCTTTGGTGGATCACAACTTAATGCCAGCATCGAAACAAGCACTATGGCAAGCATCAAAAATAGTTTGTTCATTTTTTTCATAGATTATAATATTAGTGTTGTTTGTTCTATTTTCTTGACAAAGATATATAATAAATTTACAAAATCACATAAAATATTTACGATTTCGAAAAATAATTGTACGTTTTTATAAAAAATCAACATAATCTATGTTGTAGTTTCATGTTATTTTTGTATATTTGCAAACAAGACACTACTTACAACCAAGCGATGAAAATCAAAATATACTTAACATATACGACTATATTCTTTACCTTATTTTTTTTCTCTGCGTGTCAAAACAACAGTAGAAACTCAAAACAGGAAGGTAAGGCAAATCTTGAGATAGAAGAATACATTTCTCTTCTTGAAAAAGACTCTCTGAACACTAAACTAATTATTACGCTTGGGAATTATTACTCAAAGCAAGGGAATATTGAGAAACTAATCGAGTTTGCAACACCTATATATAGTAAGGCTTCAAAGCAAAAAGACTCTGCGGCATTAATTCACTGTAGTGCACTTTTAGCTAATGCCTACAATATAAATGAAAAAATAGACTCACTTAATAAGTATCTAGAAATACTTTCTGGTTATGATCTAAAAGATTACCCTAGCATAAGAGGACTAGTAGATAATATTAAAGGAGGGTATTATTTAAACTACTCCATTGACTACCCTAGGTCACTAAGCCATTTCATTAGCGCTTATGAACAGATAAAGACCTATGATTATCCTGACAATAAAATAATCATTCTTAATAATATAGTAGAAATTTGCTATGCACTTGAGGATCCGAGTGGTATATTTTATGCGAGAGAGGCCCTGAAACTTACAGATGAAGAAGGAGTAGATAAATACTCGCACTCCCAAGCAAATTCAGCTTTAGCTAAAATGCTACTACTAAATAATCAGACTGATTCAGCGATATTTTATGCTCTTAAAGCGGACAATTATCTCGCAGATAATCAAAATAATTACAAAACTAACACTCAGTTTCTTTTAGGAGATATTTATTATCAAAGAAACGACTTCACAACTGCCCAGAAATATTATCAAAGTGCGTTAAAGATTTCAGATAGCTCTATTCGCAGAGTTCATGCTAAGATATTGTTAAATTATGGGCACAATATGTTTAGATTGAAGGAGTTTGAAAAGGCGATCGAGATTTACAAACAGGGCATTAATGCAAGTGCTAACATCCATGAGATAGAAACGAAGCGAGACCTATATATATCATTATTTGAGGCTTATTATATGCTAAACATAGAAGAGCAGGCAACTGAATATTACAGCAAATACTATATTCTCAGGGACAGCATTCAGAAATTAAAACAAAACACTCAGAAGTTCAACAGTCATACTGTTTTTAGACATAGTGAAGAATTTAAAAACGATATTCTATCAGAAAACAGTAAAAATACTGATTTTGGGCTTAATAACTCATCACTATTTAGCTCTATCTTAATAGTATTATTGATAATAGTTGTGACTTATCTTATTTTAAATCAAAGAAACAAGAAGGTCAAGGGGATGTGGAAAATAACAGTCAAAAAGAAAAAACAAATACTGAAACGGAAATTATTCCCCCATCATCCGAAATAACACCTATAACTAGACCGAATAATGAGACTATTATTTTCAGAAAGTTAGAATCATTAATGCAAAATGATTATCTTTATAGGCAAAACCTAAGTTTAGAAGATGTGGCAAAGCTTCTAAAGACAAATAGAACATATATATCTAGTTCCATAAATACTTGCTCTGGTTCGAATTTTTCCAACTATATAAACTCATACCGAATCAAGGAAGCTAAGGAAATTTTACTGTCAAAGGATAATGATAAATCGATTGAAGATATCTCGTCTTTCCTTGGATTTAATAATATATCCTCGTTTTATAGGGCTTTTAAAGCAGAAGTAGGATGTTCCCCAAAAAAATATATTAATATTAAAACTTAATAACTATGAAAAATTTAAGTCTAAGGGTATTACCTATTATAATTCTACTGCTAGTTCTCGGCAGCTGTAATCGTGTATATCACTATTATTCATATTCTTATGTGCTTCAATACGATGAGATAGAGGACTTTCAACCAAAGGTATACAAACGACAATATACAGATGATATAGATCCATACTGTATCGAACTTCGATTCAGTTCATCACGTAGCGCTTCATTTCTCTCTGAGAGTCAAGATAGGGCTTGGTATTACCAGCAAAGTATAGAGAACTGTGATACTTCTTATAATAGAGAGGTCGGATTAATTTTGGATATGATTTACTCAGATAACATTTCTTGGTCTGATAACCTAGTGAGTATTAATGTAGTTAGCGATAAGGATTTCGATAGTGATCACCCAGCTGGCACTTCATTAAATGATTTAATATACATAAGATATACTAGTGCATACAAATATATAAATAACGACTATGATGACTCATTTACTCCTGAACCTGAAGAGGAATATTTATCTGAGATAGACCAGAATGATCTAAAAATACTTGTATATGAGACTCCGAGATTATCATTTGCTCGCCTCTCGGATAGTAGAGAAACGCATACTCTTAGCATTACAGTTATGCTTGATGATGGTCGAAAGTTTACTAGTGATGTTAATTATTCATTCTAAATTTATTAATCATGAGACTATTATTTTCAAGCATCATACTAATTATCTTTTCTACAACTCTTATAGCTAGAGAAAGTCAGGAAGAAAAAAATAGAAACTTTACGTCTAAACACAGCATTGAGTTATCTTGGGCAAGGGCTCCTTATGACTACAGAAGCACTAGTAGCCTGATATTTAACCATATAGGAGAACAAGCTCCTTCTCCGATTATTTCAGAGACAGGTATAATGGCCCTTAGTTATGTCTATCGTGCCAAATCGTGGTTTGAATTTTCAGGAACATTCACTTTCTCTCAATGCAAATATGAAAACATAATTCCCGATGATAGTTTTTCTATGGCCTCCAGATTTCTTATACTCCCATCAGCGAAATTAATTTGGTGCAAGGGGCGCTATATTAGCCTATCTTCATCTATCGGTTTTGGAGTCGGGGTACAATATGGAGATCACTATTCTTCATTAACCGATGTAAGAAAGGGTGTCACTGATACTATTTTCCCTATTTTTCAATTTAATCTAATAAGTGCCGAAATAGGAGGAAAAATTTACGGAATAGCTCAGCTTGGAATCGGTGATTTAGGCTATACTAGAATAGGCCTAGGCTTCAAGTTCTAATTTGTCTGTATAAATATAACTAAAGGCTTATTTCTTCTGTAAAAGAATATATAAGCCTTTTTTTATGAGAAAATAATAGTAAATAATTTTACTATCTTTATTGTTTACAGTAAATAATAATACTATCTTTGTAGAGTAAAATAAAATTTATGTTATTAATAAAACAAGTGGGGGTTTACTTAAACCTTATTCATAATAAATTCAAGCACTGCTTACATAAGTCTCTTAAAGACCAAGGTGTAGACCTTAGTCCTGAGCAGTTTTTGCTTATGGATATACTTTGGAACAAAGGGCCGATGCCGCAGCAAGTTATAGCTGACATTCTTTTAAAAGACAAGAATTCTATTACTAAACTAATTGATACTCTTGAGAAAAAAGGACAAGTAGAAAGAATTCCTGATAAGATAGATCGCAGACAAAAAATTATAGCTCCTACACAAATCGCTCTCGAAAGAAGGGATGCGGTTAAACTTATAGCTACAGAATCTGTCTTAGATATTTTAAAGAATATCCCAGAGGACGAACTGCATGTTTTCTTAAAAGTAACACGTCAAATCGAAGAAAATATAAACAAAATACTTGACAAAGAGGAAAAAATATAATATACTATGATAGATTTTAAAGAAACCGTATACTCGCTTGTAAATTTAGAAACAGATCGTGTATTCAAAGATTCAGGCTGGGATAACTCAGATCCACTATATTCAGAGCCGACTCTAATTAGGAGTTTATATGCAAATAAGCAGCTGGAACTTAAGGGAGATAAGTACGGACTATATACATTTTGTGACTGGCTCCCAGTAAATAAGATACTTCAAGATTCAGCTCCTACTATTACTTATAAAAGTGAAAGATTAGCAGCCCATCTTGGCTTAAGTGACTTGAATATTTCTTTTTCTGGATACTGGCCTGAGAAAGGGGCAAATATGACCACGGCTTCATTTAAGGAAACTGAAGCTTTCTCTGTATGCGGAAGACTACCTAAGGATAATAAAAAGGTCCTTGTTGTAGCGTCTGCTGGAAATACAGCTAGAGCATTTGCTAAGGTATGTTCTAAGAATAATATTCCTCTTTTGCTTTTTGTCCCTGAGGACAATATCAACGCTTTATGGTTTAATGAGAAGATAAATGACTGTGTTAAGTTAATCTCTACACCTAAGGGAAGCGACTACTTTGACGCTATACACTTATCTTCAATCGTTTGTAGCGGTTCAGATATGTTTCTTGAAGAAGGAGGAGCTAAAAACGTAGCTAGAAGAGATGGAATGGGAACTACTGTTCTATCTTGCGCAACGACCATAGGAAGGATTCCAGATGCCTACTTTCAGGCTATTGGAAGTGGAACAGGTGTTATAGCTGCATGGGAGGCCAACTTACGTTTAATTAGGGATGGTAGATTTGGGAATAATAAGATGAAGTTATTTCCGTCTCAAAATTCTCCATTTACTCCTATGTACGATGCATGGCAAGAGACAAGTAGATCCCTGTTTGAGATGGATGCCCAAGAAGCTAGAAAACTTGCCCTTCAAATAGAAGCGAAGGTTCTTTCAAATAGAAAGCCTCCCTACTCTATTCGAGGTGGAGTATTCGACGCCCTTATGGACACTGATGGTGCTATGGAAAAAATCACAAACCAGGAAGTTCTTAAGCAGTGTGAGTGTTTTAAACAATTAGAGGGAATAGATATTAACCCAGCAGCTGCTGTTGCTCTACAAGGTATGATTAACTCTATTGAATCTGGAAAGGTTAAAAAAGACGATTGTTTAATGTTAAATATTACTGGTGGTGGAGAGGAGCTATTCAAATCTCATTATGAAATTTGCTACCTAGAACCATCTCTTATAATATCGCCTGAAGAAGATCAAGACTCTATCATTGAAAGAGCTGAGGCTTTATTTATTTAACAGGAGACCGCACCATGAAATACATAATTTACTCCTTATTTCTGTTTCTTGCCTCAAATGTTATTGCTTTAGCACAAAACACAGATAGAGAGACATATATCCTTGAACACAAGGATATTGCGATAAGACAAATGCGCGCGTTTGGAATCCCTGCAAGTATTACACTTGCGCAGGGCTGCTTAGAATCTGGTAATGGAAAGTCCACTCTTGCTGTTAAAGCGAATAACCACTTTGGAATCAAGTGCCACGATTGGAAGGGTCCGTCTATTAGAATCGATGATGATGCTCCAAATGAGTGTTTCAGAAAGTATCGCGACAAGGAGGATTCGTATGAGGACCACTCGAATTTTTTAAGATATAGGGACCGTTATGCCTTTCTTTTTGATTATGAGATCACGGATTATAAAGCCTGGGCATACGGACTGAAAAAGGCTGGTTATGCAACTGATCCTAAATATGCAAATAAGCTAATAAAGATTATTGAAGAGCATAGACTAGATCGTTACGATAAGGAAGGTCTATCTTCAAGAATTATCAATAGATCTAAGGTACCAAGCCCGGCAGAGCTAGAAAAATTAGAAATTTATATACCTAAAAAGAGCTCAAGGCTTTATAAGTATTCATCTATCAGGACTTTGTACACTAGAAATAAAGTAACATATATTATAGCTGGGCCTAATGATAGTTATGAGAGTATTGCTAGGGAATATAATCTGTTTACAAATGAATTACTAAGATTTAATGATTTAGACAAGAATAGAGAGATAGCTCCTGGTACTATTGTATATATTGAGAAGAAAAGAAATAAGGCTGCTAAGCGTTTAGATATACATATTGCAGAAGATGGGGACAGCTATTATGAGATAGCCCAACGTTATGCTATCAGACTAAGTAGTATCTACAAGTTTAACGAACTTAATTCTGACTATACAGAACCATTTAAGGATGAATCGATTCATCTGAGAAAATATAAATACAAGAGATTCTAAGAATGAACCTGTTTAACGCAAGAAATAAAAGTAGAGTAATAGCTATCATAGCTTTTGTTGGCCTCCTAGCAGTTTTTCTATTAGGCTTATATTATATGAGGCATAAGAAAGCAAATGTTGAGAAGTCATACACATTATATATTTATGATGAGACCACTTATGACCAACTTTTAGATTCGCTTGAGAGTTCTGGCTGCCTAAAGAATTTAAAGACATTCGAGTATGTTGCCAAGAAGATGTTACTTCCTGATAACCTCAAACCTGGTAAGTATCAAATATCAAAGGGTATGAGTAATCAATATATTATTCGCTCTATCATAAAGAAGTGGGAAAAGCCAACACGGCTTGTACTTTCTGGCAATATTAGAGACACTCGAAAGCTTGCATACATACTTTCAAGGCAACTAGAGGCAGATTCAAGTGAATTTTATAGCGTTCTATCTGACAAGAATTTGATAGATAGTCTGGGCTTCAATGAGTTTGATTTTATTGGTATGTTTATCCCAAATACTTATGAAGTATACTGGAGTGACTCTCCTAAAGAAATTATCTTAAGAATGCACAAGGAATATACTAAATTTTGGAATGCACAGAGAATCAGTAAGGCTGAAAAGTTAAAATTAAGTCCATCTGAGGTAGGAACGCTAGCTTCTATTGTAGCCTCCGAGAGTAACTACAAAAAAGAATTGCCAATTATTGCTGGTGTGTATTTAAATAGGCTTAAGAAAAATATGAAATTACAGGCAGATCCCACTGTTAGGTATATTGCGATAGTTGACGAGCCTGACCTTAGACGAATTCTTAAAAAGCACCTTCGTATGGAATCTCCCTATAACACTTATATTCACAAGGGGCTTCCTCCAGGGCCAATTTGTATGCCATCGATAGCTGCGATAGACGCAGTATTAAATCCGACTAGACACGATTATCTCTACTTTTGTGCTGAAGAAAATTTAGATGGCACACACGCCTTTGCATCTAACTATGTTGAACACCTAGTAAATGCTAGAAAATATCAAAGGGCTATAAGTGAGCTGCAGAAAAAATCTAAAGACTAGTAAATGAACTCCCTTCTACAAGGATAGGCAGAACGAATTCGCTCAAAATCACAAGGAGACGAACGTAAACAAAAATCTAAATCCTCTACAGGAAATATTAACTCCAGGGCATTAGTCAGCTCATCTTGTGACATAGATAAAAGATCTAATTTTTGTGGACAAGAGCCAATCTGATACTGGAATGACTTGAGTTCCTCTATCCCAAAAAACTCAGCTAAATCCCTAATTACCATAGATGTTCCATTGGCTTTTCCTTCTATAGAGTAACCTGCGATATGCGGAGTTGCGATGTCAACCTTTTCAAGTAGAGCCTCAGATATTCCTTTTGATTCGTTACACCAAACATCCAAAATAAGGCCTGCAAAAAAGTCTGGCGTTTTTGTAAGAATTTCATACAAAACACTCTCCTGTACGACCTCTCCCCTAGAGCTATTTATAAATATACTACCCTTTTTCATCTTCCTAAAAAAATCAGCACCTACTAAGCCCCTTGTAGTTTTGTCCAAAGGAAGGTGACAAGTCACAATATCTGAATTTTCTAGGACGTAGTCTAGGTCGTAGTAAGCATCCCTAGAGTCTGCCTGTTCTGCCTTTGGAGGGTCATTTCTTAAGACCCTAAAACCTAGGTGCTCCGCAATATCTGCAACTGCTCCCCCTGTATTGCCCACGCCTACCACGCCGATGGTTTTTCCCCTAAGATCGATAGATTTTCTTCTTGCAAGAACATACAAAGTCGTAATTACATATTGCATTACAGCTTTGGCATTGCACCCTGGTGCACTAGAAAAAGAAATTCCTCTAGATTTTAAATAATCCAAGTCGACATGGTCGCTTCCGATTGTAGCAGAAGCGATAAAACGCACATCTGAATTCTCTAATAAGCGTTTATCACAGTGAGTTCTTGTCCTTACGATTAAAGCCTTTGCATTAGTGAGATCATCAGAAGAGATTTTCGAGCCCGCTAGATATTTCACTTCAAAAAAAGGTTCAAGTAGCCCCTTTATATAGGGTATATTTTCATCTACAACTATCACTTTAGTACTATTTTTGTTACTATTTTTCTTCTTAATTCTGAATTAATTTGCTCTTTTATAGCTTCCAGCTGAAAGTACAAAGAAGAGCGTAAAGCGGAAGAATTTACGGTACAATGCAGTATTCCATCTTTGAAAAACTTATTTTGTGTAGCATTTGCTGCTCGTATTCCTACTACTTTATCCCAAGCTTCAAAAATCTCAATTCTTTCTAACTCGCCTTGTAGACCTTGATTTCTAAGAAAAATTGAGAGTAGCTCCGTTATGGTTTTTGCAGATTGTCTTTTCATCTAATAGCATCTAAAATTATACGACCACCTTCGACCGTAAAATACTTGCGTTGGTCAGTTATAGAATCAATTATTCCGTTTAACCTCTCCCTGCTAGTATCGCTTATAAATATCTGCCCAAATCTTTCTGTTGAAACAAGGTTCAACAAATAAGAAACTCTAGCCCTATCTAGTTTATCAAAAATATCATCTAGTAGAAGTATTGGTGAGAAATTATAGCGCTTTCTCATTATAGAATACTGAGCTAATCTAAGTGCTATTATAAACGACTTCTGCTGCCCTTGTGAGGCACACTTTTTCACTGAATAGTCATTCATCAAAAACTCCAACTCATCACGATGCACTCCAGAACTTGTATATCCGAGTACTTTATCACGACTTAAATTCTTTTTCAAGATTTCAGACATAGACAGAGTATTTAAAGGCGACTGGTAAATTAAGCCAATATTCTCACTCCCTTCTGAAAGATAAGCATAATAGTATTCACAATCTTTAGACAGTACTTCTACTAGTTCTTTTCTTCTCTGATATATATATTCTGCGTCCTTCACTAGCTGAACATCAATAGATTCAATTAACAGATCAGAGGGATTCTCCTGCTTAAGCAATTTATTTCTCTGATTAAGTGCCTTATTATAATTTTGTAAGGCGTGAAGATACTCCTTATCTGTCTGCGAAAGTATAATATTTACAAACCTGCGTCTTTCTTCTGCTGAGTCATAAATTAAAGAACTATCTTTAGGAGAAATCACAACTATCGGAATAAATCCTATATGCTCTGAGAGCTTTTTATATGTTTTAGAGTTTCTTTTTAGAATTTTCTCTCCTGACTTCTGAAGTTTAAGAGATAATCTTTCCTCCATCCCTTCTTTCTCATACTGTCCAAATAAAGTCATAACATTCTCATTATGAGTAGTAACATGTGTATCTGAAGAGAGGAGAAAACTCTTTGTCATAGATAAATAATAAATAGCATCAAGTAGATTTGTCTTACCTACCCCATTATTACCGCAAATACAGTTTATATGGGGAGAAAACTCAACTTCAGCTGATAAGAAATTTTTAAAATTGGATATTATTACTTTTTGCAGATACATCTTTTGAACGATTTTCATACAAAGATATAAAAATTACTTTTGTTTTTATAGTTTTTCATATATTTGCAGATTATTGCATCGTATTAATTTAAAAACAAAAATATGTCACAAAATTTAAAAAACAACAACGAGGAGCAAATGCCACACCTAGATGAGGCTATCTCAAAAACTGAGTTATTTCTAAAGAAGAACCAAAGCAAAATTATCACAACAATTAGTGTTATAGTTATAGCTGTAGCCGCTTATTTTGGGGTTAAGAATTTTTACCTAGAACCACTAAAAGTAGAGGCACAAGGACAAATGTTTAGAGCAGAGCAACTATTTAGAGCAGAAAATTACGAAGCAGCTCTTAATGGTGACGGAAACACTCTAGGTTTTATCAGCATTTTAAGTGAATACGGTACAAAAGCAGGTGAAGTGATATATCTTTACTCAGGTATATGCGAATACCAATTAGGTAATTTTCAAGCATCTATCGATTATTTAAGCAAATTCAACAACAAAAAAGATCCTATTCTTTATGCACGCTCTTTATCACTACAAGGTGACGCTTATGTTGGTTTAGATCAGTTAGAAAAGGCTTATGAACTTTTCATTTCAGCATCTAAAGTAGCTGATAATTCAATGACTGCTAGCTACTTACTCAAAGCAGCTGTTATCAGCGAAGAATTAGGAAATAACGATGAGGCTCTTAGAATTTATGAAGAAATTAAATTAAAGTATTCAAATACTATGGAAGGCTCTCAAATCGATAAATATATTGGTCGTATTAAAAACGCTTAATCACTATGGGAAGAGCTTTTGAATTCAGAAAGGAGCGCAAAATGAAGCGCTGGGGCAATATGGCCCGAGTTTTCACCCGCTTAGGAAAAGAAATAACAATGGCTGTTAAGCAGGGAGGACCTGATCCAGCTAATAACCCAAAATTAAGAACTCTTATCTCTACTGCAAGAAGTGAGAATATGCCTAAAGACAATGTCGATAGAGCTATTAAGAAAGCTTCCGAAAAAGATCAAGGGGATTACAAGGAGATAGTATACGAAGGATATGGTTCTAACGGTATCGCTTTCCTAGTAGAAACTGCAACTGATAATAATAATAGAACTGTAGCAAATGTAAGAAGCTACTTCACTAAGTTTGGTGGAAGCCTTGGTACTTCAGGAAGTGTTGAATTCATGTTTGACCGTAAATGTGTATTTAAGTTCAAATCAGAGGCACCTATAGACATCGAAGAACTAGAACTAGAAGCTATAGACTACGATGTAGAAGAAATCTATCAAGACGAAGAGGAGGAGAACATCGTGACTCTATATGGTGCTTACGAGGCATTCGGCTCTATACAGAACTTTATCGAAGAAAAAGGGTTTGAACTTATATCTGGACAGTTTACCAGATTCCCTAACGTTGAGCTAAAAAAGATCGCTCCAGAAAACAGAGTAGATCTTGATAAGCTTATCGACAAACTTGAGAACGACGAAGATGTTCAAAATATCTACCATACACTTGATTTAGAATAACAAAAAATAACATTAACATAGTATGAAATTAACTCATATTGAACACATCGGTATAGCAGTAAAATCTATTGAAGAGGCTTTACCATATTACGAAAACGTATTAGGTCTTAAGTGCTACTCTATCGAAGAGGTAGCTGACCAAAAAGTAAGAACAGCTTTCTTAATGATAGGTGACACTAAAATAGAACTACTAGAGAGTACTTCTCCAGATGGAACTATTGCTTCATTCATTGAGAAAAAAGGTGAAGGCATACATCATATTGCATTTGCTACTGAAAGTGGGGAGTTAGAGAATTGCCTTGCGGAGGCAGATCAAGCTGGCATTAAACTAATCGACAAGCAGCCAAGAAAAGGTGCAGAAGGTCTAAATATCGCCTTCCTTCACCCAAAATCAACACAAAGCGTTCTTACAGAGCTTTGCGAAAAACCTGAATAATAAACTAAAAATAAATTTGTAATATGAGCCAACAACTCGAACAAGTAAAACAATTAATATCCCTTCGCGAGAAAGCTCGCATAGGAGGTGGTCAAAAGAAAATAGATTCTCAGCACGAGAAAGGTAAGCTTACAGCTCGTGAAAGAATCAACATGCTTCTTGACGAAGGTAGCTTCGAAGAATTTGATATGTTTGTAACTCACCGTTGTACAAACTTCGGTATGGATGCTACAAAATTCTTAGGAGATGCTGTGGTTACTGGATACGGTACTGTAAATGGCCGCCTAGTTTACCTATTCGCTCAAGACTTCACAGTATTTGGAGGTTCTCTTTCTGAGACTCTAGCTATGAAGATCTGTAAGATTATGGATCAAGCGATGAAGATGGGAGCACCAGTAATCGGTCTAAATGACTCTGGTGGAGCTCGTATCCAAGAAGGAGTAAACGCTCTTGCTGGATACGCGGAGATTTTCCAAAGAAACATCATGGCATCAGGAGTTATCCCTCAGATATCAGCTATCTTAGGACCTTGTGCTGGTGGAGCAGTATATTCTCCAGCACTTACTGACTTCACAATCATGACTAAAGGCACTAGTTTCATGTTCCTTACAGGACCATCAGTTGTTAAATCTGTTCTAGGAGAAGATGTGACTCAAGAGCAGCTTGGTGGAGCTTCTGTTCACGCATCAAAGAGTGGTGTTGCACACTTTGCATGTGACTCAGAGGAGGATACTATCAATGTTATCAGAGAGTTACTAAGTTATATTCCTCAAAACAACCTTGAGGAGCCACCTTTTGTACCAACAAACGACCCTATCGATCGTCTAGAAGATGCTCTTAATGAGATCATTCCAGATAATCCTAATGCAGCATATAATATGTATGAAGTTATCGGAGCTATCGTTGACGATGGAAGATTCTTCGAAGTTCAAAGCGACTACGCTAAGAACATCATCATTGGTTTCGCTCGTTTTGGAGGTTCATCAGTAGGTATCATTGCAAACCAACCAAAATACCTAGCTGGAGTACTTGATATCAATGCATCAAGAAAGGCTGCTCGTTTTGTTCGTTTCTGTGACGCTTTCAATATTCCACTTGTTACATTAGTAGACGTTCCTGGTTTCCTTCCTGGTACTCAGCAAGAATACGGAGCAGTTATTCTTCACGGAGCTAAGTTATTATATGCTTACGGTGAGGCTACAGTTCCTAAGATTACAGTAACACTACGTAAATCTTACGGTGGTTCTCATATCGTTATGAGTTGTAAGCAGCTTCGCAATGACGTAAACTACGCTTGGCCAAGTGCTAACATCGCAGTTATGGGTGCAGAAGGCGCAGTATCTGTTCTTTATGCTAAAGATCTAAAGGCAGCTACTACTCCTGAGGAGCAAGCTAAGATAGCAGAAGATAAGAAAAATGAGTACAACGACTTATTCTGTAATCCTTACAAAGCTGCTAGCTACGGATATATCGATGATGTAATCGAACCAAGAAATACTCGTTTCAGAATTATCCGTGCTCTTGAGCAACTTTCTACAAAGAAACTTAGTAACCCTGCTAAGAAACACGACAACCTACCATTGTAATAAAATACTACTATAATGAATAGAATGAAATTAACATTGGTTTTAGTAGGTCTAGTATTATCAGTATGCGGACTAAATGCTCAAAACCAAAGCGATATGCGTCTAAACGAGGTCTTAGTAACAAATACTAGCGATTTTCAAGACGATTTCGGACAACATAACGCTTGGATTGAGTTATTTAACGTTTCATACGGTACAGTTAACATCGGAGGATGTTACATAACTAATGACCCACAAAACCTGACAAAATACTCTATACCAAAAGGGGATGCGCTTACTAAAGTAAAGCCACGTCAACACGTACTTTTTTGGGCAGATGGACAACAAAAAAGAGGAACATTTCACCTTAACTTTACTATTAAGGCTGGAGATGAGATCCTTTTTGTATCAAGTGATGGAAAAACTATCTTAGACAAGATGATCATCCCTACCAACATTAGAGAAAATACTTCATTTGGACGTTTAGATGACGGTATTGGTTCTACTGAGTGGGACTCAAGTAACTGGATTATCTTGCCTAACACCTCTCCTAGCACTAATAACTCGACTCAAGATGGAGAAACTAAGGCTATGAAGTTAGAGGTTCAAGACCCACATGGAATTACCATTACAGCAACATCTATGTTGGTTGTATTCTCTGCACTTCTTATCTTATTCTTTATCTTCAGTTTAGTAGGAACACTTGCGGTTAAGAAGATTCAAAGAAAATCAGATAAGACAGTAAAAAGTGTTGATCAAGTTAACATGGGTGAAGTTACTGCAGAATCATTTGCAGCGATATCTATGGCTTTACACTTATATGTACAAGAGAATGAAGCTCACGATGATGAGAGTCTTGTAATCACACTACATCACACTGACAGAAATTATTCTCCATGGAACTCAAAAATCTATGGTTTACGTCAAACTCCAGAAATTACTCCTAAGAAAAGATAAAAATGAAAGAATATAAATTAAAAATTAACGGAAATAACTACAACGTAGCTATCAACGACATCGATGATTCAGTAGCTAAAGTAGAAGTAAATGGTGCCCCATTCACAGTAGAATTTGAAAAACCTATTACTAAGCCAAAAGAAATTAAAATCATAAGACAAGGCGCATCTACTCCAAATGCAAGTTCATCTGCTCCTAAGAGTGCAGCACCTTGCGCTGGAGTTGGCTCTGAGCTAAAATCGCCACTTCCTGGTGTTATCCTTAACGTAAATGTTAAAGAGGGTGACAGCGTTAAGAAAGGACAGTGTCTATTAATTCTTGAGGCTATGAAAATGGAGAACGAAATCGAAGCTCCAATGGATGGTGTTGTCAGACAAATTAGTGTAAATAAAGGAGAGTCAGTACTTGAGGGTGCTTGTCTACTAACTATCGGATAATATGGATATAGTTGTTAATAATATTAATGAGTTCCTAGGCTATACTGGTTTTGCTAATTTCACTTGGCAACACCTAACGATGATAGTCATAGGACTTACCTTCATCTATCTTGCGATAACCAAAGATTGGGAACCTATGCTTCTTGTTCCTATTGGATTTGGTATTATCATCGGAAACATTCCATTTACTACTGGTCTAGGTATCGGAGTATACGAGGAAGGTTCTGTGTTAAATATACTCTACCAAGGAGTACAGAAAGGATTCTACCCTCCGCTTATCTTCCTAGGAATCGGAGCGATGACAGACTTCTCTGCATTAATCTCTAATCCTAAGCTTCTATTTATCGGAGCAGCGGCTCAGTTCGGTATATTTGGTGCTTACGCAATAGCATTAAAAATGGGCTTCGGTGCTGCTGAGGCGGGAGCGATCGGTATCATCGGAGGAGCAGACGGTCCAACGGCTATCTTCCTAGCATCAAGACTTGCACCAGACCTTATGGGAGCTATTGCTGTTTCAGCATACTCATATATGGCTCTTGTACCTGTTATTCAGCCTCCTATTATGAAGTTACTAACTAGTAAGAAAGAAAGACTTATCAAGATGCGTCCTCCAAGACCAGTATCTTCTACAGAGAAAAAGTTATTCCCTATTATTGGTTTCTTAACAACAGCTCTTATCGTTCCATCAGGTATTCCTCTTTTAGGTATGCTATTCTTTGGTAACTTACTAAAAGAAAGTGGTGTTACTCGTCGTCTTGCAGAGACTGCACGTGGACCACTTATCGATATCGTTACCATTCTTATCGGTATTACAGTTGGATGTTCAACACAAGCAGATAAATTCCTTCAACTTTCTTCTATCAAGATTTTTGCACTTGGAGCTTTCTCATTCGTAATAGCAACATTCACTGGTGTAGCCTTTGTTAAACTTATGAACCTATTCCTTAAAGACGGAAATAAGATTAACCCTCTTATCGGTAATGCGGGAGTATCAGCAGTTCCAGACGCGGCTCGTGTTTCTAACACTGTAGGTCTAAAGTATGACAAGAGCAACTACTTACTGATGCATGCTATGGGTCCTAATGTGGCTGGTGTAATCGGTAGTGCAGTAGCAGCCGGTATCTTACTTAGCTTCCTTTCATAAAGACACTCACAAAAAATTATATTCCAAAGCCACTCTCGAATTATCGGGGGTGGTTTTTTGGTTAAGGGGGGGAGGGTTAAAGGGTACAGGGTTAAGGGTACAAGGTACAGGGGGGAAAGGTTAAGGGTACAGGGTACAGGGTTAAAGGGGAAAGGTGAAAGGGGGAAGGTGAAGGGGAGTTAAAGTAGTGAGTGGTAAGGAAATCCTTACTCAGATTTTTTGGTGAGGCCAGTTGCTGTGGTTAATTTTACGGGTATAAATAGAATAGGTGTGAGAAATTAGTTAATGCTACGATAG
>CAYJFD010000032.1:0-22372 GCA_964369605.1 uncultured Muribaculaceae bacterium
GTTTCGTTTAGGGAGTGCAAAGGTAGAGATTAATTTTTAATCTCCAAATTTATTTCAAAAAATTATTAAGTTTTTTTGAAGCCCGTTTTTCTTTTTTTAGCCTTAATATTCACAATATCAGTAGATTGTACCATAAAATCGCTGTAAAAAAAATATTAAAATATTTTTCAAAAAAAACATTCGTGTAAAATTCAGTTTCATATAATACTTGTAATATTAAATTTAGCTTACTTACAAACTAAATAAAAAATCAGCAAGCGATCTATTCACTTGCTGATTTTTAAATATCTTATAGTACTAATGAGTATTACTTTGTCTCAAATGTTGTTCTTAATATAGAAGTTAAAGGTTGCCCAGTAGTTACATCTATTCCATAAGCTAGAACTGTATAGTGCGTTGAAGGCTTCAATTCTGCAAATGTACTAGAACTAGATCCTCTAAAGGTAACTTCGGGTAGAATATCTTCAAAAGAAGTTAATATAGTAAATCCGAAATCTCTATAAAATTCTAGATTCGCTATCATAAGATCTTCGTCACTTTTGTAATTTTCAAATTCTTCTGTCGGACGAGCCATCAAGATGTACTTCATATTTAAATCATTTGGAGTAGATGTAAAGTTACAATGATTAGAGCCGATCTCAGTTATTTCAAGTGTGCCGAAATCTACATTAGGGATAGTTATTGAGGTCGGTACCTCTAAATATGGAGTAGCATCTCCAGTTGTTGTGAACTTATCACTAAAGACTGTTGAAGTAACATAATGAATTGGGCTATAGCCTACAACATATACTAGGTATTCACGACCTGGCTTTAATTCTCTTACTGTAAAGGTATTCTGACCTGCATACACATACTGTTCCATACTTGCTCCATAGAAGTTCATGAAATTTTCTATAGCCTCATCTGGAGTCTTATCTGCTATTATACCTTTTTCAATGATGTGGAAAAAGAATGTTCTTTCAGGGTCACTTGGCGTTACGATTACTTTTGCTGTATTATCAGTTACGTCTGTGATATCTATTAAAAATGACATGTCATAAAAACTTTCTGTTTTGAAAATTTCAGAATTTACAACCTCCCCTACTAGCTCTCCTTCCTTGCTTACAGCAAATGCTACTATAAAGTATTCAGTATTTGCTCTAATCATCCATCCCGACTCATATAGATAGAAGTCCGCATCTCCATTAAAGATAGTTTTTCCATCAACATTAAATGAAGTACGCCCGAATTCTTTCTCATAAGCGAGTATTGTTTCTGCGACTTTTCTATAGTCGGAATTATATTCTTCCTCAAAGCCTTCTGTTGTAAATGGAGCGATGTAGTAGTTCTCTGCAAATTTTCCAGCGTCTACTTGAATGCGAGCATTATCGATTGTTACCTCAGAAACTACCACAGATGAAACTCTATTAGGTAACTCTGTTGTTTCTGCGATTACAGTACTTACATCGCCAGTAACTTTTCCGTCTTTTAATGCAAATCCTATAATATGATAACTTAAACTTGCCTCCACTTCAGTGATACTTCCTAACTCTATTGTTTTATTTCCTGAAAATAATATCTTATCGTTAGGTTCTAAATTAGCTAATTTATTAATTTCATTAGAGATTATCCATTCTGCAGCCTTCTCAGGCAATGAAGAAAAGTCATTATAATAGACCTCTGTTTTCATTAAATAGATGGCATATAAGTCAGTATTACCCTTCTGTGTTGTTTCTATAATAATATTGTCATAGGTTGATGACTTTACAAGGACTTCTACTCCTGCTTCTTCTTTATGAGGTTCGGGAGTATTACATGAGGATACTAGTGCCGTTGCTACTACTGTCATCAATATAATGATGATTGAATATATTTTTTTCATAGTTCTACTAAGCCCTGCCATTATTATATAGATACAAGATAGGTTGCCCTAAATTTCCGTTTGAATCCATAGGGAAAAGAACTAAATTGTCTGTCGTATTCCATAAGGTGAATGTATTCTCGCCACTTGTTGTATAATAATATCCACTAGTAGATGTGATATCACCATTTGTAAACATAGCTTCAGCATAATCTATAGGAGTAGGATTAGTGATTTCAGAATCTATCTCATAGGCTTCGATAGGTCTAGCGTAGTAACCTACCACATCTCCATTAAATGTTATGTCTAGCTTCACAGTTTCTGCATCCCACTGATCGAATTCAGATGAAACGATAGTGTAAGAAAGTGTAGAAGATGAATTAAATTCTGCTTTCTTAGTTGAAAAATCAAAAGACTGTACCTCTCCAAACTCTCCATTATTTCCTATTGGTAATAAATATATCTTATAATCCATATTATACTTCAAACGACGTACCTCGTATACCTTGCTTTCAGTGAATTTATCAGGGAAACCTGCTGTAGTTTCAAGTAATAGTTTTTCTAGTGCAAGTTCGCCTGTTAAATCATTCATTATTTTCTCATCATTCGTAATATAATAGTATGCTCCTAGGGAAGTGTCAATATCTACATCAACATTTATGGTTGTATACGAAGGATCTACAGTTAAATTAAGCTTATATTTGTCGGAAAATACTAGGCCTGCAGTTGCAACTTGAACTGAATGTATCTTACTTATAGTTCCACTCTTTGAAATAGCAACTGTAAATATATTGTAACTTGTAGAAGTTTCTAGATTTTTTAAAGTACCATCTAAAGATTCAACTAATACATACTCTTTATGTTCGCTACTATACTCTAAGAAAGTTTTGTAACTACTTTTTGTTAAAAAATCATTTTCTAGGATATAATCTTTTACAGTTTTTCCAGCTAACTCTGTATCACTTACTGATCCTATATAATATGCAACACAATCATCTGAACGATGAGTGGTGTAATTAATGGTATTAAATGTTATTCCTTCGCTTGGTATTGTTAAACTTGCTTCTGCTGATGAGTTTTCATCAATCTGGCGAGCTGCAGTTGTAAATTCATGAGTCTTTACACCTCCGACGATTTTAGTTAATTTTCCTTCTTCATCTAGTTCAGCTGTAGCATAAGCCAATGTATACTCTGTATTAGGAGTCAGTAAATATGAATCCACTAAATCATATTCACCGCTTTCATAAGCACGCTTAACTGTGCCGTATTGAATATCACTTGATAATTTATTTTCTGCATAACGTGAAGTCAGATAAGCTTTGTAAATAACACCATCACATAATCCCAATTCTTTGGATAGGGTTATATCAAATTTAAATGATGCTCCAAAAGTTCCTACTTCTATATCAGATATCGCTATCATTTCTATTTTTTTCGTATAAAAATCAACCATTACTGGATCAGTTGTTTTTTCTCCGCCTACTGCATAAACTTCCATTGTATACATAATATCAGAAGTTGTAGATGTAGTTAAATTACTTAGGTCCACTAAGTTGTCTTCCTCACCAGTAGTAGTAGCTATCTCGACCCACTTTATTTGTGCTTCATCCTCAGGTCTTAAGTCCTTGAAGTAATAAGTGTAATAAAATTTCTCTACATCTTTTGTACTTACTTTAACTTGTGCTGAGTTATGTGTTGCCATAGACTCAATATTTTCTACCGAAATCGATGGATCTAATGGAACTTCCTCAGTATTAAAGGTTAGTGAGTGTCTCTCTGTCTCTTTTCCTGATGCACTCATTCCGTACATTTCAACTTTGTAAGCCGTCTCTGGGTCTAATTCTGATATCTGAATTATTGCTATACTGTCTTTGACACTTTGTGTAAGCCACATTTTTTCGTCTTCAGCTGGCTCTTGAGCAGACTTAAAATAAGCGTAATGAATAGTAATATCATCAGTAGCTTTAACATGTACTTGAGCAGAGGTCATGGTCACAGAAGAAGCTTCTAGAGATATTATTTCTACTATTTCTTCGATGGGTACTGGTTTCTCACAGCTAACAAAAGGTAAGATTAGCATCGTAAAAATAGATGCGGTTAGAATTGTTTTTAATGTTTTTATCATAAAGTTTGTTTGTTTGTGGATAGTAGTCATAGACACTGAAAACTTGGTGTTAGAATACTATACTGTTTGTTTTGTTATTTTCGGGGACAAAGATAGAATAATACAAAAAAACTGGAGAAAAAATCTCCAGTTTTTTTTGTATTATTTTACCTAAGTAATTAGATTTTATTTGTTATCGCTAACATTTTATGCGCATTTTCTGGTAATGAATATGCTTTTACTATTGACTCTTTTACAGCTGGCGACAATTGCTTTGTCTCATCATAAGTATATTTAAAAGTAAATCCATCTATTCCATCATTCTCAAAAGCATACTCTATATATGTAAATGGATATTTTTCTACATTCTTGTCGATGAATACTTTTATATAATAAACTCCGTTTAAATTATAAGGAACGATTTCATTTGTACTCATTTCCTCTAGATGAGATAATAGTTTTGTTATATCTGTTTCGTTTATAAGCGGTAAGATATAATTTTCTCCTTCTGTTGTCTCTAGAACGATTCCTGATGGTTGTGGTTCTGCATCTGGTGCACAACTATTAAATAGTAATACAAATCCTAGTGCTATTATTGTTAATATTTTATTCATTTCTTTTTAGTTTTTTGTGGTTTCTATTTTCTTTGTTCGAATTATTAGATAAACTTACTCAATAACTATTTTCTTGTATGATATCTCTCCGTTAACGTTTACTCTTAAGTAGTAAGCACTTGGAACGATTTTACCCTCTAATTCGACTACTTGGCTTGACACTCCGGCAGGAATTTTATCTGCATGACATGTATATGCTACGTTCCCATTTATATCAACTATTTCAACCATTCCATAAGTTTCTGATGGTGAAGAGAATGATAAATATAAGTTGTTATTATATAAGGATGTTGAATATTCTACAATATTAGCATCTGGAACTAGCTTATAAATAGCTGTTGAATTTACATCATGATCTAATGTTGGACTAGCGATTACCCCTAGGTATTCTTTTGGCTCAGTTCCATTTCTATAATCTAGTATTGAAGATGAGATAAAGGCACCCTTACCGGCAACATTATTTCGCTTATACGACCTAATTTCTAATTCAAAAGTCACTGCTCCTGGAACATCTAATTCTGAAATATCTAGCATAAATTCCATATAGCTTTTATCCTTTACCGTATGTACTTGGCCTTGCATAGGGTAATCACCTCCTGCATTCTTGTATGCATAAAGAATAATTTGAGACTGCGACAGTAAAGATGTGCCGTTTGCATCTAATGCCCTTGCATATATTTTTATATCATCTCTTGATGTGTGACTCACAACCATTTTAGCAAGTAACTTTGCCTGCTTATCCTTTGGGAAAAGCATATAACAATCCTTCACTCCACCATTTCCAATTCCACCTTCACCTTGGAACATAGCTCCTGAAAATGTTCTATAAGGAGCATAAAAACGTCCAGCAGAGTTACCACTCCAACTTTCACCCCAAGTATTTACACAAATAAATGCTCCGATTTCATCTGCCTCTTTATTTCCATTACTATTATAATCATACCACACTGTATCATCATAACCAACGATTATCATTGAGTGCATTCCATCTGTACCAAACATCGGAATAATATGAGAGTAATTAGATTCAGAAGGGCCTGAATACTCATCTGGCCATAATGGATCTGCGAATGCAGAAAACTGAATTAAACCTCCTGTTGGAGAACCATTTCCTCTATCATATAAAAATTGTTTCATTACTTCAAGACTACCTACTTCGTCTGAAACTATTACTTCATAATCAACATCATATTTATATCCTTCCTCAAAAATATTCATTCCTGACGCCCATTGAGTTGCTATTTTTGTATCATATACATCTACTGTTGGTAGACCGTAATTACTTATAGACTCACATACATCCCAAGGAAAAGTACCTTTTCCTGAGCTTCCGTCGTTCTGGAAATTCCAATTAAATAAATAACCGAATCTATTATCTGCTCCTGATAAATCTTTTAGAACATTATACTCATAAGTATACTGATATCCGACCATCGATGCAGGACCACATGAACTTCCTATTTGAGAAATAATAGGAGGGAAATATTTTCTTGTTGAATTATCAACAGTTAGAGGTAATTCTCCGTCACCCATTTGGTGAGATGTAGGCAATTTAAACTTTGTAATTTTTGCTCTTGCAGCATCTGCCTCTGCGCGATTCTCTTCTGTGATCAATCTAAGTCCAAACTTACTATCTTGTGCACTTAGATTTAATGAAAGAACCACGCTAATTAAAATGGTTAGTGTTTTTTTCATGTTTTTAATATTATTACTTTAATTTTTCACCTTTTTCATTTAGAAATTCAAAATCCAATATACCTAAATCATTGATTGCAAATGTTTTAATAGCAACTTTATACTTCTTTTTCCAATTTTTCAATATCGAATTAAAGTAACCTTTTGTTAAATAGGCTTCAACTAGTGGATTCAAATTTAAAATGAACTTTTTTATATTCTTATCATTCACATAAAACGATAAACTTCGCTCTATGGTCTCATCTATTAAAACGCTAGAGGTTACTTCGCCCTTTCCTTTACAAGTTGGACAAGTCTCTAATGTATTTATTTCAATAGCAGCCCTTACTCTTTGACGAGTAATTTGCATTAATCCAAACTTCGTTAGAGGCAAAACATTATGTTTCGCTCTATCACTTTGCATTAACTCTTGCATATGTCGTAGTAGCTTTGTTTTATTCTCACTACTATCCATATCTATAAAATCAACAATAATAATGCCACCCATATCTCGTAGCTTTAACTGCCTAGCGATTTCTGTAGCAGCATTAATGTTAACTTCAAAAGCATTTTCTTCTTGATTCCTACCTGTCTTTACCCTGATTCCACTATTTACATCGACAACGTGCAAGGCTTCAGTATGCTCTACAACAAGGTAGGCCCCTTTTTTTAAAGGAACGATTTTTCCAAAGGCAGACTTTATTTGTCTACTAACGTCAAAGTGATCTAATATTGGGCTATATCCCTTATATAGTTTTAGAATTTTTTCCTGTTCAGGTGAAATTATTTCAATATAATTTCGTAACTCATCATAAACATTCTGGTCATTAATATGAATGTTCGTAAATGAATCATTTAATAAATCTCTTAAGACTGTTGTAGTCTTATTGTTTTCTGTAAATAAGAGAGCAGGCACCTTTGCCTGTGCTATCTTCTGCCACGAATCTTCCCACTTCTTTATCAATAATTTTAATTCTGCATCCAGAATTTGAGTATTCTTTCCCTCTGCCGCTGTTCTTAAAATAACACCGTAATTTGGAGGTAGTATGCTATACATTAGTCTCTCAAGACGTCTTTTTTCCTCCTTTGAGGATATCTTTTGAGACACACTTACTTTATCTGTAAAGGGTAATAATACAATATTCCTTCCCGCGATAGAAATCTCAGAAGTTAGTCTTGAACCTTTAGTTGAGATAGGTTCTTTCACTATCTGAACAATTATAGGCTGACCTACTTTTAATACATTCTCTATCTTTCCTTCCTTCTCAAGAACTGTGTTAATATTTATTCCTGAAAAGAAGGCAGAAAAATCTCTGTTTGGATTCATCTGTTTTGCAAACTCATCAAAGGCCATAAAATTAAAACCTAAGTCAAGATAATGCACAAAAGCATCCTTTTTATCCCCGATATCAACAAAAGCAGCATTTAAGGAAGGTATTAATTTCTTTACCCTTCCCAAATAAACATCACCTAGAGAAAATGCCTTACCTTCATTGGGCTCCTTACTTAATTCTATAAGTCTCCCCTCCTCCATTAAGGCTATTGTTATTTCTCTCGAATCAACATCTATTACTAAATCTTTTATCATTATACCTATTATAAAAAAATAATCTAATGTAGAACTTCTTTCTCCCTACATTAGATTATTAATTTCTCTACTAGAAGAGTTAACATTCTAAATTAAAACTCTACTTTTTCTTATGTCTATTCTTACGTAAACGCTTTTTACGCTTATGAGTAGCCATTTTATGTCTCTTTCTTTTTTTTCCGCTTGGCATGATTGTTATATTTTATGTTACTTAACGTTATTTTTTACTTTGTTTAAAAACACCTTTGCTGGCTTAAATGCAGGGATATTATGTGCTGGAATTACGATAGTTTTTCCTTTTGAAATATCACGAGCAGTTTTCTGAGCACGCTTCTTAACGATGAAACTTCCAAATCCACGTAGAAGAACCTCTTCGTTGTTTGATAAAGAATTCTTAACGCTATCCATAAAAGCCTCAACTACATTTTGAACTGCAATTTTCTCCATTCCTGTAGCTTTTGCTACTTCATTTACTATATCTGCCTTAGTCATATTATTATTAAATTTATTTTATGTTTCTTTTTTTTGAGTCTGCAAAGATATTTTTATTTTTTATATTTACAAAAATTTATAATCTATTTATTCATATAATGTTGTCATATTATTTATCCCATAAATTATGGCATAGAGATTGACATACTATATAGATAAAATAAATTATCGTATTTTTGTGTCAGATTATGCCAAAATGGCACAACCTTGATATATAAGCAAACATAATAATATAGAATGAAAAGAAAAAAATCATTATTTGAAGATGGATTAGGGGAGGTAAGCATTCTCCCTGTCGTGAATATGGAGAGTATGAAAAATATAGATACAAACAACCTTCCTGATGCGCTGCCAATTCTTGCATTAAGAAATATTGTACTTTTCCCTACTACTGTCATTCCTATCTCTGCCGGTAGAAAAAAGTCTATTCAGTTAATTAAAGATACATATAATACATCAAAACTAATCGGCACTGTTTCTCAGAGAGACATATCAGTAGAGGATCCATCTATTATAGACCTTTATGAAGTGGGGACACTTGCAAAAATCATAAAAGTCATAGAGATGCCTGATGATAGTTTAACTGTAATATTGCAAGGAATTAAACGTTTTAATGTTATAGAACAAATCTCTAACCAACCATACATCTTTGCAAAAGTTAATTATCTTGAAGATGTATCGCTTGAGAGGGAACACAAGGACGTGAAAAGTCTATGCAAATCTATCAAAGAGTCGGCTTTAGAAATAATTAGCCTGACTCCTCATTTGCCAAGCGAAGCAACTCTAGCGATTAAGAACATTGACGATTTCGATTTCTTGATTAACTTCATAGCATCAAGCGTTGAAATAGAGGACCCATATCAAAAGATTAATCTATTAAAGGAAAATAATGTTCAGATTAGAGGTTTAAAACTTCTTGAGATACTTAGACATCAGATAGAGATCCTAGAACTGAAGGAAGATATTCAAAAAAAGGTTCATTCAGAAATGGACCAGCAACAAAGAGAGTACTATCTTAATAATCAGCTAAAGACTATACAGGAGGAGCTAGGAATGAATGCTCAAGGCGATGATTTTGAAGACCTGCGAGCTAGGGCTTCGAAAAAGAAATGGCCTGAGCACGCACAAAAAGCCTTTGATTTTGAGATGCGCAAACTAGAGAGGACTAATGCGAACTCTCCTGATTATAATATTCAATATCAATATGTCAGTCTTCTTGTTGATCTGCCTTGGGACACGACTACAAAAGATAAGCTTGACTTAGATAATGCGATGAAAATTCTAGATAAAGATCATTTTGGCCTAGAATCAGTAAAGGATCGTATAATTGAATACCTTGCAGTATTAAAACTCAAAGGAGATATGAAATCTCCTATTATTTGCCTTTATGGCCCTCCAGGTGTTGGTAAAACATCACTAGGAAGATCTGTAGCTAGGGCTCTAGGAAGAGAATACGCAAGAATATCTTTAGGTGGACTACACGATGAATCAGAAATAAGGGGCCACAGAAAAACATATATAGGCGCTATGCCTGGTCGTATTATTCAGAATATAAAGAAAGCAGGCTCTTCTAATCCAGTGATAGTGCTAGATGAGATAGATAAGATAAGTGCGGACTTTAAAGGAGATCCAGCATACGCATTACTTGAAGCTCTTGACCCTGAACAGAATAACACTTTCCATGATAATTATCTAGATGTAGATTATGACCTTTCAAAGGTATTATTCATCACTACTGCTAACGATATCAGTAATATTCATCCGGCTTTACGAGATAGGATGGAAATGATACCTGTAAATGGCTACCTACTAGAGGAAAAAGTGAATATTGCTCAAAAGTACCTTGTTCCTAAGCAATTAAAAGATCACGGATTAAAGAAAGTAAATGTAAAGTTAGATAAAAAGACTATCGAACTTATCATTGATGAGTATACTAGAGAATCTGGGGTACGTGGACTTGACAAGCAGATTGCCAAATTGTCACGTATGAGTGCTAAAAGAATAGCGAGTAATCCTGAGATAAAAACTGTTGAGATAAATAAGAAGAATATCAAAGAGTTTCTAGGTTTACCTATTAATACTCATGATATTCAAAAAGGCAACGAAGCTCCAGGTGTTGTTACGGGATTAGCGTGGACTCAGGTTGGAGGTGAAATTCTATTTATAGAATGTAGCACTTGCCAAGGCAAGGGCAGTATCTCTACCACAGGTAACCTTGGGAATGTAATGAAGGAATCAGCCACTATCGCACATAAATATTTAATGGCTAATCCTGAGCAAATCGGACTGACCTTCAAGGATGTTTCAGAAAAAGATATTCACATTCACGTTCCACAGGGTGCAGTTCCAAAGGATGGACCTTCTGCTGGTATTACGATGGTAACAGCTTTAGCCTCTGCTCTAACAAAGAAAATGGTAAAAAGTGCTATCGCAATGACAGGAGAAATGACTCTTCGAGGCAAGGTACTTCCAGTGGGTGGTATCAAGGAAAAGATTCTTGCGGCTAAACGCGCGGGAATTACAACGATCGTCCTATCGGAAGAAAACAGGAAGGACATCGAAGATATCAAGGATGTATATATTAAAGGACTTAATTTTAAATATGTAAAATACATATCAGAAGTTCTAGATTTCGTTTTTGGTTAAAAATAAAAACATGGACGTACAAATAGATAAAACTTGGAAAGAAGTTTTAACAGAAGAATTCAACAAGCCTTATTTTATAAAGCTTGTTGAATTTTTGCATAAAGAGAAGGCATTAGGGAAAATAATCTACCCTCAGGGCAAAGATATTTTCAAGGCCTTTGAATTGACAAGTTTCGAACAAGTAAAAGTTGTGATACTGGGTCAAGACCCTTACCATGGCCCCTCGCAGGCACATGGACTTTCTTTCTCAGTTCCAGAAGGGGTCAAAACGCCTCCATCTCTAAAAAACATATATAAAGAGATTAACTCCGACTTAAATGTAGAAATTAATTCTACTAATGGTAACCTAGAGCATTGGGCAAAACAAGGAGTATTTATGCTAAATGCTGTACTTACTGTAGAGGCAAATATGCCAGCATCTCATAGTAAAATTGGCTGGAACCTATTTACAGATAAGGTCATAGCGACCATATCTGAAAGAAAAGAACATGTAGTATTCCTACTTTGGGGAGCCTTTGCAAGATCCAAAGCTAGCCTTATAGATCACAACAAGCACTTAGTACTAGAGGCCGCTCACCCTTCTCCACTAGCAAGAGGTGCATTCTTTGGATGCAGACACTTCTCTAAAACTAACGATTATCTACAAACAAATAACATAAAACCTATAATATGGAAAGAATAGCAATCTACCCTGGGTCCTTTGATCCTTTTACTCTTGGACATCTGAGCATATTGCGCTCTGCGCTAGGACTCTTTGATAAAATAATAATCGGCATCGGTTATAACCACACAAAAAGAGGGTTCTTAAAAGTGGAGAAGCGACTTGAACTGATCCTTGACATAATATCAGAATTCGAGGAGAGTAACACTAAAGTCGAGGTCTGCGCCTATGAGGGAATGACTATTGATTTTTGTAGAAATAACAACATTAAATATATCATCAGGGGTTTACGCACCTACACCGATTTTGAGAATGAACTCATCGTTGCACAAGCCAACACTACCCTAGCACCCGAAATATTCACCGTATTTCTCCCAGCAAGCAGCACTCATTCGTTTATTTCTTCTTCGATCGTAAGAGATGTACACATAAATGGGGGGCAAACTTCTGAGCTTATGCCAAAAGGAATAGACTTAAAGAAATACGTAGATGAGAAATAGGAACATAATAATTAAGTATTTGATTTGCTTTTGCATTTTCGCAGCCCCGTTAAAAGTTATGGGCTCCCATCAGGAGCAATATCAAGATCAAGTAGCAGAATTTGGACAAGAAGATATCAGTTTAATTCTAAGCACATTTGACGGTCTTGAGGCGGCTCAGATAATTCAAAAAATTGATTTTTTGATTCAAAGTGGCAGAGATGATGAGCAAAAGGCGTTTATTGCTTCTGAGATATTCAAATATTATCAAAAATCTCGAATTATGGGGTATTCCGAATGTGCAGTATATGTATATGATGTTTACTTTTCAGAAGGTCAACTTGAAAGTCCAAACCAAGGTATATTTATGCAAATGAAGATGTTTGCAGAATTTAATAGATCAACACTTCTAGGGGTGAGGGCACCTGAATTACAAATGACTGACATAGCAGGAAATTATATTAGCATTCCTAATGAGGGCAGTAACTATTCTATTATCTACTTCTACGATGAAGACTGTAGCAGCTGCATTATCCAGACTCCTCTTTTGATGGAATTTTTAAGCCGCTACCACTCGTCTACTATTACACTTTATCGTGTCTACACTCAAAATGATTATAAGAAATGGAATAATACAATCAAAGAAATCGATAGTAAATATACATTAGGAGAGAACATTATAGTAAAAGATGTATGGGATCCAGAAATCAACTCTGATTATCCACGAAAATATAATGTTACATCTACTCCAAAGATATATTTACTAGATGCAAAATTAAACGTAATAGGTAGAAAATTAACAACACCTGTTATAGCTCAACTTATAGAGATGTATGACTCAAAACCAAGTAGTATAGAAGAATACTTTGACAGCATATTTACTCCTCTATTTGTTAGAGATAGCAATTATGAGCTAAACTATGCAAAGATATATGCAACTATCGATGCTCTCTATCAAGAACTTAATGTAGACAGTGATGCTTTTCAGAATACATTCTACGCACTATACCAATACCTAAAAACTCACAGAGACTACGATGTTCAAAAGTGTGCCATCTTCCTTGCAAAAGAATACATTATTAATAAAGCGGATGAGTGGGAAGACTTTAATAGTCCAATAGGTAACTATCAAGAATTTTTACTTAACACTCAACTAGCTATAGATCTTTTTAGTAGAAATCAGCTTGGAGAAAAATGTAGTGAACTAGAATTATTTACGACCAAGAATAAGTCATACAATATTCTTGAGTCAGATGCAGAATATACAGTGCTATATTTTTATTCTATAAACTGTGCTGTCTGCGACTTTGCAAGAGAAGAACTTAAACGAATTTATTCTAAATATCAAGATAAGGATGTCGAGTTTATTTCTATATACACTGGCAGAGATAAAAAAGCTTGGAAAAAATACAGGAAGGAGCATAACATAGAATGGATAGAGCTTTGGGATAAGAATGGTGAATCAGAAATGCTCTCTAAGTTTGACCTATCTGTCGTACCTACTATTTACATACTAGATAAAAATAAAATAACGCTAGGAAAAGATCTACCTCCTATCACATTAGAAGAGGCTCTAAACTTCCTATTTCCAGAAGAATAACCAATATGTACAAATCACTTTCAGAATACATAGAATTCCTTGACAAGAAGGGAGAATTAACAAGGATCAAGGCTTTCACTGACCCGGTTTATGAGGTTACTAGATTAACAGATATTGAGAGTAAAAAAACCGACGGAGGTAAGGCTCTCCTTTTTGAAAATACTGGAAAGAACTTCCCTATCGTAACCAATATTATGGGTTCAGAGAAAAGAATTCAATATGCCATAGGTTTGGAGGACGCTTCGTGGGAGAAACTAAGTAAAAAGGTTAATTCTTTAATGGGCGAAGTAACTAAAGAGCGCTCTTCTCTGCTTGATAAGATGAGAATTCTACCTACTCTTGCTGGTGTGAGTAAATGGCTACCAAAGAAACATAAGGGAAAGGCTGCTTGTCAAGAACTTAGATTAAATTCCCTGGATGAACTACCTATACTAAAGACTTGGCCACTTGATGGTGGACATTTTATCACACTTCCTATGGTGCACACAAAAGATCCAAATACAGGTATAAAAAATCTAGGGATGTACCGTATGCAAGTAATGGATGGTACTACAACAGGTATGCACTGGCACAGGCATAAAACAGGGGAAAGACACTATCAACTATATAAGGAAAGGGGAGAAAAGATGCCTGTGGCAATAACACTTGGAGGCGATCCTGCCTATACCTTCTCTTCCGTTTCGCCACTTCCTGATGGAATAGATGAATATATCTTAGCTGGTTTTCTGAGAAATAAACCTGTATCTATGGTTAAATGTTTAACCCAAGATTTAGAAGTGCCTGCAGACTGTGATTTCGTAATAGAGGGCTATGTAGATCCAAGTGAGGAAAAAGTCATAGAAGGTCCATTTGGAGATCATACTGGCTTCTATTCTCTTGAAGACTACTATCCTCTCTTTCATGTCACCTGTATTACTGCAAGAAAAAACGCTATTTACCCTGCAACTATCGTAGGTATTCCACCTATGGAGGACAAATATTTCACGATGGCTATAGAAAAGATCTTTTTAGCACCTCTGAAATTCGTTATTGCACCTGAGATCACAAACTTTACGCTTTGGGAAGAGGGTGTTCAACATAATTTTGCTATAGTGCAAATTAACAAAAGTTATCCAGGACAGGCCGCTAAGGTAGCAAGTGCGATATGGGGATGTGGCCAGATGATGTTCTCAAAATTTATTATAGTTGTGGATCAAAAAGCTAGTTCGGAAGATAAAGAGATAATAGATATCAATAATCGAGATGCCGTCTTTAGGGCTATCGCTCTTAATTTCAAGGCAAAAAGGGATAGTATATTCAGTTCAGGCCCTCTAGATGTTCTTGACCACTGTAGTGATATTTGCGGCTTCGGCGGAAAACTATGTATTGACGCGACGATCAAACTCCCAGAAGAGGAAAAGAGTTTAAGGAAAAGAGAAACAAGTAATGATATTGCTCCTGCGGAGCAATGCCATAAAACATTCGCAAAGGACTTCATAGAGGGCATTCGCATTCTCACTGACAGTGACGAGGACCAATACCATACTTTATGGCTACTAGGAAGTAACTGCGATCCTGTTAGGGACTCTTATTTTGACGGTGATATACTTGTCCTTGATGCTAGTAGTAAGGAGAATATTGAGGGTTTCGAGAGAAGATGGCCTAATGTTGTTAAGCTTTAGAGGCCTTCTTTCTAATAAAGACGTTTACTAGAAAAAAGAGTAACAATAAAATGAATAATCCCTGAGCGATACGACCGATATAATCACCATTCTTAACATAGAATGTAAGTTTATCGTTCAGGTTTAATTCTCCTCTAATAACATCATCTTCGGCCCATTTTGTTCTTTGCTCGACATCGCCTCGCTGATTAATTAGTGCTGTGATTCCTGTATTTGCACTTCTAGCAATACTTCTTCTTGTTTCAATAGCTCTTAAGGAGGCATATCTAAGGTGCTGGATATGACCTGGCGTTTTACCCCACCACCCATCATTTGTAATTATTGTCATCACTTGCGCACCTTTTTTAACATAGCCAGTGTAGTACTCGCCATATACAGATTCATAGCATATAGCTGTTCCTACTTTTGTACCATCGTTTGCAGTAAATATAGTTATCTCATCCTGTGTAGCATAGGAACTAAATGTTCCACCTAATTCAAGAGCGAATTTGTCAAATGCAGATATGTACTTTTGATAAGGTATAAACTCGGCCATCACAACTAATTTAGATTTATGGAAAATATCATACCTATCACTGCTATCTAATATAAGGGATGCGTTGTAAGTATCATACCAAAATTTCCCTACCCTACTTGCTGTATATGTTGGCTTTTGAGGATACTCTCCCATAGGATAGAACTTTCTTGTCGTAGCTCCAAGTATAAAGTTCACATTCCTATGTTTTGAAATAAATTCATCTACTCGTTTTACTGTAACATTTTCTCTTACCTTATCTTCGTCTATATTAGAGGTAAAGGTTTCTGGAGAAACAACAAAATGAGTGTTCGCTGTTACCTTTTGCTCTGCTAAATTTAATAATTTTGCATCTTGCTCTCCCCTTGTCATATTACCAAATTTCTCTTTATATGGATCAATATTTGGCTGAACGACTACAAACTCTTGAGGGTCTAACTTCTCTTTATAGTTTGTATACATCACAAATGATACGACAAATGGTAGAACAAATAGTGATGCATATAGGCTTACTAGTATACTCCTTTGTTTTCTTGTTTTGTCAGCCCATACTTTAAGAATATGGAATAGGAAAAAGTTTGTTATAAGTATCCAATATGAACCTCCAAGTGCACCTGTATACTCATACCACTGAATAGATCTAACTGATGTAGCAAATGAATTTCCCAATACTATCCATGGCCAAGATATCTCAGCGCTAAAGTAATTATACTCCCAAGTTATCCAGGTCACTATGAAAAAAATATAGGAAAGCGCATTATACTTAGTTAAGTTCTTCTTATACAGCCATCTTCTTGAGTATCTAAATAGTTCGAATATTATATACATCTGCAAGGCATTCAAGGTTATAGCTCCTATTCCACCTCCAGCTGTTGCATTATAAACCCAAAATGTTGTAATTAGATTCCATAGCACGAATATGATATAAAAATATAATCCGGAATATTTAGTATTCTTATTAAAGAAATAATCCTCTAGAAGAAATATAGGAACAAAAGCTAATAGCATTAGAAATGAACTTCCTTCTACAAGAAAAGGTAGCGACAATAATAAAACAGATAGTAGAATTAGCTTCCAAATCTTGATAAAGTTACTTAACATAAGAAAAATTTTAGTCTTTAGATGCAAATATATATAAACTATCGTATTTTTGTATTAAATTTACAAAAAACTATGGATATATTATCAAACGACATAATCAAAGGCCTATGTGTAGGGTTTTTAACTTCTGTTCCGCTTGGTCCTTTAGCGATTCTTTGCATTCAGCGAAGTCTAAGTAAAGGTAGACTATCTGGCTTTATAACAGGTATGGGAACAGCTTGTGCAGACACGACGTTTGCATCTTTAGCTATTCTGAGTTTAACACTAATTAATAGCTTCTTAGATAGCTACCAAAACTGGGTAATATCTGTGGGAGGTATAATAGTTATGTTCTACGGCGCGAGGCTATTTTTAAATAACCCGATAAAAAAGGTTAGAAGAAAGGAAGAATCAAATAAGGCCCAGCCGTCTGATTTCTTCTCTGCTTTTGTTATGACTATTACAAACCCTGGGGCTCTTTTACTGCTTTTAGGAATATTCGCCTTTGTAGGCATAGATATAGAGCCAAACAGATCAGGAAATATTATAGCATTTACACTAATGGGAGTATTTATGGGGGCTAGCTTTTGGTGGTTTACACTTTCGAGTATAATTAGCCTTTTAAGACATAAATTCAGACTGCGCCAATTAATAGTCATCAACAAAGTAGCCGGTATTATCATCATGGTCTTCGGCCTAATCTCCTTCTCAGAAGGAGTATTTCAGCTCATTAAACCAATCATCTCCAACTAGAGAGCTGGAGATGATGATAATAGGCTTCTTTACAATACAAAATTAAATACATAACCTCCAATTACTGCCGTAAGGAAGATCACCGCAACTATCATACCTACCAATTTGCGTCTGAAGATACTCGCCATCATAGTCATTTCAGGGATGGCCATTCCTGCACCACCAATAATCAAGGCTATAACAGCTCCAACGCTCATTCCCTTGCCCATCAAGGCTATGCCAATCGGGATTGCGGTCTCAGCACGGATATATAGAGGCACGCCAAGGATTGCTGCCACAGGGATAGCAAATGGGTTATCTTTGCCAGCAATGCTCAAAACGAACTCTTCGGGCATATAGCCATAAATCGCAGCACCCAAGGCAACGCCAATCAGCAGGTATAACATTACAGGTTTGAGCGTGTTCCAGCCAGCCTTAACACCTTCAGCACACTTGCGACCAAATGGTAGTTTGCGCCTCTCGTCTTCGTTTACTACTCCGTCAATCGAGCCACCAGCAGTCATAAACTGAGGCTTAACCCACTTTTGTGCTCCCATCTTCTCCAGAAAAAAGCCAAATAGAACTGAGGCGATGAATGCCACACCAAAATATACAGAGGCTGCTTTTACTCCCATCAACGCAACCAACATACCTATAATAATTGGATTGAGAAGTGGAGAGGAGATTAAGAAAGACATCACACTACCAAAGCTAACCCCTGCACGCAGGAAACCTACGGTCATAGGAATTGTCGAGCAGGCACAAAATGGAGTGAGCGCACCAAAAACTGTTGCCAAGATATTCCCCAACAAACCTCTCCCAGATAGCCATTTTCGTAGTTTCGCTTGAGGAATGTGCATCATAATAACCTCAATGAGCGCAGTGATACCCACAAAGAGAACTATTAACTCCACCACAATAAAGACAAAGTACTGCATCGTACCAACAAGAGTATTCACACCCTCGCCCTCATTCATATTATTATCCATATCAACAAAGAGCATCTTTGCGACCAAAAGAGCTGACACCCATAGAATAATATGTGGAAATGCTTTTTTTAATGAAAACCTCTTTTTCTCCTCTACTTGTGGTTTTGGAGAACAACAACTTGTAGGCTGCTCTACCTTTGGTGCACAGCAAGATGATTGCGCTTGAGGCTTTGGCGCACAACAACTACTCGAATTACTCTGAGGTGCACAGCAAGAGGAACTTTTACTACTTCTGAAGTATAGCATCCAAAATCCTACGCCCAACGAAATAATTGCAAAGAGCAGGAAATATGGCTGATACTCCGCAAAGAAACTCAGCTGCGATGCACCTATGCCCACAGCAGATAAAACCCCTGCAATGATTGGAAAACCACAGCAAGTAACAAAGCCTAAAGAGGCAAGAAGCCCAGAGAGAATGCCTACTCCAGTTGCTCCGACGATTTTTGATTTACTCATAATTATATTTTTTATTTTTTTTTATATAGTCATTCATTCTCCTTTTCCGCTCGGCAATCAATCTATCATCATTATAGATAATGTTCATTCCATCTTGTGGTAGTGTTCCGCATGCGTATGTGTCATGCTCATCAACACTTATCAAACAAACTTTACAGCATCCTCCAATGCGATTCTTCGAGCGAAAACAGGGTGCAGTAATGTGTATTCCATTTCTTGCTGCAATCATTACAATATTTTCATTAACATTGGTAATTGCAATCTCTTTCCCATCAATACTTATTTTCATAAGCCTAAAATTCATTTCCATATCAGACGTATTTAGTTATTAGCCTATTAACTATCATTATTTGTAAAAAAAGGGGTTACTTGCACCCACAATTTTTCGTATCTTGACACTCAGTAATAAGTCCGCCAAATAGCTCATCGACCTCAGCCCACGCCTCACGATTGATACAGTATGAACTCTTAGGAGGAACAATCTCACCGTGAATTAGTCCTGCATTTTTTAGCTCCGAAAGGTGCTGCGAAATAGTTGCGTTTGAAACAGGTACAATCTCGCTAATATCGCCAAAATAGCAGCTATTCTCACCTGCCAAAAATTGTAAAATCAACACCCTGGTTGGGTGCGCCAATGCCTTTGCTATACGTGCAACTCTCTCAGCTCTATCTTTATCTATATTTGCCATATTATTGTTAGTTTGTTCGCAAAGATACAAACATTATTTAAACAAAACAAAATATTATTGCTTTAAATTTATCTCCCCTCTTACATATATGCGCTACAATCTTTGAAGTTAAATATCTAAAATTACTACGGCACTCATCGTCTATCCTATAATATTTACTCTCTCTTTAATATCACTCCAAACAAATGTATTTAAGAAGCTCTTATCCATATTGCCTACCATCTGCTCAAACCTCGTATATGGGGCAGAGAAGGTCATCAAGTCAGCTTTGATATAGCGGCGTGCGTGAACATCGAAGAGTCCCAGCACGCATTTGTCTCCTCCCGAAAGGGCTTGTTTCATCGCAAAACCAACAGTAGCCTCGCAACCTCCTCCCCAAGGAGAAATCACCCCATCTATTGTCGGGTAGTCATAGTAAGCTAACATATGTAGAGCCGAAATTATATCTGCAGGGGCAAAGAACGTTACAACTTGCGGTGTATCCTCCTTCGAGAGCATATCCCACCTTTTACAGATAAGATATTTGCCATTTCTCTCTACTGCTGGATTACTCTCACACATCGACATCACCGAGTCACGATTTATCTTAGAGCACTCGATATTGGTCAGAAAGTGCACCAAGTCATCACTCATTTCCGATGGTATAAATCCAAGTTTTGAGGAAGAACCCATACAACCCAAATTATCAGCGTTGAATGCGAGCGACTCACCTCTGCGTACTTTAAATAGTTGGGTGAGTATGCAGGTATAGCCCTTACTGTTTTCAGCAGGTTTATCGGGAAATGATGCTCCGTTCAACTCATCGGAATAGTAACACACAAACGGCAATTCAGCATTAGGAAAATACTTCTCCCACTTTGCGAGGAAATCCTCTTTGATTTTTATATTCATTTTTCAATTCTTGAAATTTTTATTTCTGGTTCATTTTTGTTAGTACAGTTTGTATAACCTTATAGCTTCTCATAGTTGATTTTAAGTCATACTTTTTCTCGAAAAAATTGTTTCCATATTTCGTGTTTAGGTAGCTATCGTGACAATATAGATATATTACACCATCTTTCAGCAGATAGCTATCATTATTGTCTATTTCAGAATTAGAATTCATACTGCTCTGATTCAGGCTATCCTTTGTAAATGCTATCAAATAATTCTTCTCGCTCCCCATTCTCAAGAAAGGGTACCCATCAAGTATTTGTCTTAAACTATCCTTTGAACGTACCATTACAGGTATGTCAAAATCGAGTGTATCTTTTAACTTCTTCTCAATCAGTCTCTCTATATCAGCATCAAAAACTAGGTCGTCTGAGTTAAAGATTACATTTCCAGAGTTAATATACGTTGAAACACTTGTAAAACCCAGTTCTTCGAAATAGAGTTTTAAGTCAGACATCTTTACACGCCTAACTTTGCCTATATTAATACCTCGCAAAAAAGCTACATACTGCATATGATATATTTTTAGATACTTTTAATTTCTTGTTTCAGTTTTACTAGTACTAACTGAATTTAATCTTCTTAATATCCATAATACTACCTATGTTGATCAATAAGTATTACGTTTCCATCTGGGTCAGTAAGCATAAAACTTGCTGCTCCCTTCGAGGTCGTTTTGTCAGTTTCATTTAACAGAGTAACACCTTTTTCTTTCAGTTCACTTTCTATTTCCCTAACATCTGTGAATGGGTCCACCTCCTGTGCGTTACTATCCCAGCCTGGATTAAAGGTAAGAATATTGCCCTCGAACATTCCTTGAAACAGACCGATCAAAGTGGTACCATTCTTCATAATTAAATAGTTCTGCGACACTTCGTCAATAAAAACCTCAAAACCTAAGTTCTGATAAAACTCTTTGGATTTTTCTAAATCCTTAACGGCTAAACTTACCGAAAATGCTCCTAAATTCATATTATATCTTTAAAAATTATAGTTTTATCACTCTTATCGCAAAACTCGAATAAATATGTTTATCAAGTGTTTCTCCTCCGCCAAAATCCTCACTTTTGTCCCAAGCCTTGCTATTGTGTTTTGCTATATCCATAATAATTATTCTATTGGTAATCCATTCATTTTCAAAAAACTCAACTTATCCATATATCCACGTTGGAATATCAACTTTCCATCTACAAAGTGAAAGAAACCACAACCCCTAAATCCCTTGGGGTCTTTCCACTCCATCATTGCCCACTCTCCATCCTCGAAGATATTTTGCGGAATACAGACCATCTCAGCCAAAGCATACTCCTCGACAAATCTTTGGTGAATTGCCTCCCTGCCAACAACAGGGTCTGTAACGACTTGATGATTGATGGCACCATCTGCATAGAACTCTGCCAGAGCTTCTGCATCAGCATAGTTGAATGTATCTATCCAGTTAAGAAGTCGCTCTTTGGGTGATAGATCCTCGCCGTTAATTCTCCTTTTATATATTGTTCTGCTACCTCCATCGCCATCAACTGTATCACCTGCAACAAACCCCATCTTCTGATAGAATCGGTTGGCAAGAGGTGAAGTAACAAAGCATTCAAGGTGGATCTCGTCGTAAGATGCAAATAT
>CAYJFD010000033.1:0-20895 GCA_964369605.1 uncultured Muribaculaceae bacterium
TATATAGGCACGTCGAAGAAAACACCATTTAAAAGCCACTTTTGCAGATTTGCTCAGTGATTTTAGCTGATTTAGGTAGGCACGTCGAAGAAAACACCATTTAAATGCCACTTTCGCAGATTTGCTCAGTGATTTTAGCTGATTCAGGTAGGTAGAAGTGCTGAAGAGTGTATATTAATGAAGACATCCCCAGCTACCTAAGGAAGATGTGGCGCTAGCGTATTCATTAACGCGATGTTTAGTGCATATATCAGTAGATAATATAGATATGAAATCCAAATATAGTTTTGCTTGGACAGCTCGTGGCTTTAGTGTCTCCGTACGCGAGTGGGAGAGTAGTTTTGCAAAAATAGTGGTGAGGTAGCTGTGTTGCAGTTCCGTGCTATTGTCTTCACGTGATACTGCAAATAGGTCTTCTAGGATCGCAAAAATAATATCACAGTTTTTTAGAGATATGTGTGTTATAGATTTTAAATCCTTGAGTAATTTAATGGAAATCGCCTCATTTACACTATCAAATTCTTCTTCTTTTTCAGGATAACAAAACCACGGGGGATGGAAGTAAACTGCCAATAGTGAAGCTGGCCAGCTGATAGCATATAAAATTCAGGAGCGTTCACTTTATATGATGTCGTATCAATAGTATGAAAACCTTCACCATCATTAATGAATATTAATTCGTAGTATCCGCTATGTTTATGCGGCTTTGTACGCTTAATAAGTTCTTTAAATCGTGAAACTTTAAGCGTCGCCTCATCATCTAGTTTTTGCTTCTTATCTATAATCATATTAAATCATCCAAAGTTAATAATAATTTTCTGTTTTTATAATCGTATATTTGGTTTAGAAAGTAGGCATAATTTACTACTTTTGCACTTTAGAAATAAGCAAGAAATGAGAGGCAATAATTCAGAGTATAAGCTACGCAATATCGATTTTATAGAGCAATATCGACAACGAGCAGGAGTAAAGGAACTGCACAATGGTGTCCTTTATCGTGAACTCACAAAAGGGCGTGGAGAGCGCCCGCAACCAAAGTCGATAGTAACAGTTAGATATTGCGGAACGCTTATTAATGGAAAGGTCTTCGATGCTACAGGGAAGGGGCAGAGTCGAACTTTTAAATTGAATGAACTTATTTTAGGCTGGCGCACGGCTCTATCTAAGATGTCTGTTGGTTCGCGCTGGGAAGTCGTTATTCCCTTTAATATGGCTTATGGCTCGCAAGGAGCAGGAACAATCAAACCCTTCTCAACACTTATATTCGATATTACACTGCTGAGAATAGACTGAAAATTGTTCAGAAAGTAGGTGATTTTAATTTAAGCCTGGTATAAACGAAAAAATAGCATCAATTTTCTTTAATATAAGGAATATTGATGCTATTAAAACTTAATTAACTTTTAGAAAGTCACTCCATTTTGTTGCTTTGTCGAATTTTGATTGCTCGTAGCCAATAGCATAACCTTTATCAATATACGACTCAAATCTGTTCCATTGTATACCAAATGAAAAGCCATTCGGATTATCAACTCTACCTGAATGGTACATACTACTCTGTTTAATAGTAAAATCATTGAAACAGTGTAGTAATTCATTATAAGCCTCCATCAGGATTTCATCCTTTGATCTAGTTGGTCCTTAGTACTTTTATCTCTAGTATCCTGAGTTACTTTATAAAGCTTGTTGACCATTTCTTCTGTAAGGCGGCTAATTTGAAACTGTTGAAGTTTCTGAACTTCTATATTTTCATTCTTACTTTTAATGATTTTTTCTTTCTGTTTTAATTCTGTAGTCTTCTTTTTCAAGAAGAAAACAACAATAGAACTTATAAAGATGAAAAGTAGCATTATGCTAGCTATAGTAGTAAATGTGGAGATTCTTTTTCTTTTAAGTTCTGATTCAAGTGATAGCTCCTTATATTGGTTCTCTATTCTAAATAATTGTAGATACACTGAGTCAGTCTGTCTACTTTTATCAAGTTCGTTGTATCTAGTTAAACTATTAAAAGCCATTTGAAAGTCACCTTTAATAGCGTAGAGCTTCTGTAGTGCGCCATAACATTTCTGCTGTTTCTTGCGTAGCTCCCCGCGCAATAAATAATCTAAGGCTAAGTTTATGTTCTCTATAGCCAAGTCATAGTCTTTCTCTTCTTGTAGTATTGAGCCTTTAACAAGATAATATGTACCGAAGTCATCAAGGGTCTTTAAGTGTGGTTTAATATCTGAGAGTAAAAGTTTTGAGTGCTCTATATTATCAGCCTCTAGTGCATAGTCACTCATATTCAGATATAACTTAACTAGCTGAGCAGTATCCGTAATTCTTTTAGAGAGCTTAGATATTTCTTCTAGAATGGTTTTATTTTTTGTGCTGTCATTAGGGTTTGCACAGAAAATATTATGTAGTGCATATATCATTTTAAGATCATCTTTTTGTAATTTTGTACCCACTAGGTATTTTTCAAATTATTCAGATGATTTTTCTTGTTCTCCACATGTATTGTAAACAATTCCTAGTAAATTATAACATTCAAGCGTCTGGTTAGTATATAAGGAGTCTTCATAGAAGCTTAGAGCATCTATCGTGTGAACTAAAGTCTTATGGTACTGCTCTAAATACATATGCAGTACTGCAAGCTGAAAGTTCGTTTCAGCCTTATTCTCTAGGTCATTTAATTCAGAATAAATATTTAGGGCTTTTGCTCTGAAGTGTACACCTATATTGTACTTAAACCTTGTATATGCGTGGTATTCTGATAGGTGTATATATAGTGCCGCAAGTGTGCTATTAACAGCTGAAGAGTCAATTTTAGAGATAAACTGTTCTGCGTACGACATAGCTTTAGCTTCGTCAATGTTTATATTCTCTTGATAAAGCATGTAATAAGTCATATCAACCCCGTCAATCGCTGACAGACTCTTTAAGGAATCTGGATAATTGGTGGGGTTGGCATAGTTTATCGCGCTATATATAATAAACAAAAGCGCAGTTATCTTTATTCTAAAAGTACTCATAATTATTCGATAATGCGAAGGAAATAAATTATATTTAATTTATCTATGCTCGGAATGGTTTCTTAGAATAGTGAATGAAAGTGCCCATTAGCGATACTCTGTGTAGCTAAAGAGTTAGAGGTCTATCCTGCAACGAATTATGCTATAACACACAAAATATATTACTTAAACAAATGGATTTATTTGTTTTTTTGACATTAAAAGTGTAAAATTGCGCAAGAAAATATTCGCTTGGTGTCAGGTAAAGTAAAAGAACTATGATGGATAAAGTATTTATACTTAGGCTTTTGGTGGCTAAAATTTTTATCATTTTATGCAGCCTATCCACTGCTTCTATCTATGCGCAGGATTATGAGCTGCATAAAGTCCCAGAAGAGAATGTAAAAGAAAAGATGCCACTCTTTGCTCTAAAGACAAACTTACTATTCGATGCAGTGAGTTTGGTAAATGCAGAGATAGAAGTTCCACTTGGCAGCAGTTGGAGTGTTGCGGGAGAATTTATTTTTCCGTGGTGGACAATGGATAATGGGCAGGCAGACAGTAAGCGTAACCGTCTACATCTCTACAACGTTAATATAGAGGGAAAATATTGGTTTGGTCAAAGAGAAGAACATCCTGTTATGACGGGTTGGTTTGCTGGAGTATATGCTGGTGCAGGTCTTTATGATATAGAGTATAGAACAAAGGGGTACCAAGGTGAGTTCTTTATTATGGGAGGTTTAAGTGTAGGTTATGCGCACACCGTAGGCAATAGTGGTAATTTACGAATGGAGTATTCTTTTGGCATTGGTTATATGCAGACTGATTATACGTATTATGTGTCACACTACAATGCTAGCTACGATTCACCAGAGAATCCCAAGTCCCCTCATTGGCATCCGATACGTCAGAGTACGAGCCGTTTCACTTGGATAGGTCCTACTAAATTAGAAGTCTCTTTGGTATGGATGTTAAGTAAAAATGCTAAAAAAGGAGTACTGAAATAATGAAAAGAGGGTACATTTATATACTAGGGCTACTATCATTATTTACCTTAGGTATTGCTTTGATTAGTTGTCAACGCCAGACACTTGAGGATCCATCGACATATTTAGCGCAACTCCCTGTTAGCGTCGATTATACCAATTTGGGCATATCTCCAACAAACACAACACTTTTGTTTTACGATAGAGAAGATGGTTCGTTGAAGTACGAGTATTATTATGAGAATAACGATGATGAGATAGAGTATTATGTTCATCCTATAAAAGGCAAGTATGATGTAGTTATATTTAACGAGTTGCGAAGAGATATCCAGAATGTTTCGGTGGTTGGTCATACAAATCTATCTACTCTTCGTTTTGAGGTTAATCCAATCTCTCCTATACGCGTTAGGTCGAGCGATAAGGTCTATATAGCACAGCCAGCTATGTTCGGTGTTAGATTGATAGAGAATTTAGTTGTCACAGATGAACTGGTAGACTATACAAGGAGTAAGTCAAGAACTAAATCGACATCTGCAACTACTAAAAATACATCAAATATGCTGATGAATGTCGTTGTAGATCCAAAGATAAGCACCTTAGAGGTAGTTGCACACATAAAAAATCTGAAATATGCACGTATGCCTGCACTTGCCGATTTGAATGGAATAGCAAGACGATATATCCCACATACAGATAATAACGAAATGGAACCATCGGTTATGCAATTTACTTTGGATAACCCTATATATGATGATGCTTCATCAATGGATGGTATTATCTCTGCAAAGGTGGACCTATTAGGAGTTTTGGGTGATAGAAAAACCATTGCTGACCAACCGGCGAATACTCCTATTGAGCTTGATATATTATTTATGTTAATAGATAAGGAAAAAACTGAGGTTAGTATTAGTCAGGATATAACTCAGTCGATAATCTTCGACACTTCGTTAAAGGGGACAATAAAACTGCTCGTAGAGATCAATTTTACTGAATCACTGCCAGAGGTTATACCTGAGGATAGCGACGGCTCTGGCTTTGGCTCTTCTATTACTGATTGGGGAAAGCCTATTGAAGTACCACTATAAAGAGATATAATACAACATAAAATAAAGCAATCTATGGCTTATGCAATTATTAACAATTAAATGAATTAAAAAATGAAAAGAATCTTTCTTTCAGTAGCAATTCTTGCTATGTTCGCAAGTTGCTCAAAAAATGAGGTTACTTCTGTTATACCTGAAGTTAACCAAGGGATCGGGTTTAACACCCTACGTGATGTGGCTACGCGTGCTGCAAATGATCACACAACAGGTAACATTAGTAACTACTCTGTTTATGCACAGTACAATACTGCAACAGCAGGTTGGTACTTTACGGATTATGAATTAACAAGTGGTGATGCAGCAGTAACATCTGGAGAGAGTTATATTTGGCCACTAGTTGCTACAAATACACTAGATTTTGCTGCTTTTGCACCTGCAGCTACTGTTGCTAGCGAGATAACAATCACAGAAACCCCAACTGTACCAACTGCTGGTACAAAGGGTTCGGTTCAAGTTGCGGCTACGCTTGTTAATGGTAAGGTCGATTTTACAGTGGCTACACCATTAGTTAATAAGCACACACCAGGAGTAGATTTACCATTAGTATTTGAGCATATGACATCAAAGATTACTGTCTCTGCTGCTATTGATGCTGCTCTTACTGGTTATGAACTAGTTGGAACTCCTACAGTTTCATTTACTCCGATTAATAATGTGGTAACAGTTGCTGATATTTTTACTGCGACTCCTGCTGGAGTAGCTTCGTCAAATACCCCTCTTGCCTACACTAACACAGAAGCTGGGTTATTAGCTACTGCAAATGCGACAAGTACAGCTGGTAGTACTTTTTATATTGCTCCTCACACTGCTGCACAAAACATTTGTACTGTATCGATCTCCGGATTAACCCTACAGAAAAATAATGACACTGCACCACAGGCTCTTACTCTTACAAAAACTTTTACTGTAGATACGCAAGCTTTTGAAGCGGGTAAAGCATACAATCTTAAATTTACTGTTGGAAGTAGTGCAAGCGTTATTACATTCTCTTCATCTACTGCCACTTGGGGTACAGCTAACGATGTAACACTATAATAATCACAAAAGGCAAATAATATACTTTGCCCTAGATATAGGCTATAAGAGGGTGATACCTCTTATAGCTACAAAAAAGCAAGTAAAGCTATCAAATAGAGTAATTAATGGTTATAAATATTAGGAGAATGAAACGGTTATTAATGATTATGAATCTTATTACGGTCTTTATCGGTTGTGATAAATCAGAGTCCACAATAGACCCCGTTAAAGGCGAAGCTATTAGCTTTTCGCAAGAGCTAACGGCCGATTTTTCTACACGAAGTTTGGAAGATGCACCATCAACCAAAGGCTCAGTATTAGCCGCTCCTGCAGGTATTGAGGTGCTAGCGCTGAAGAGTTCGGACAACTCGGAGTATATCGGTTGGAAATCTCTTAAAGAGACGTCGGAGGGTAGTAATAAGTGGGGCTACGATCCGATAGAACTTTATCCATTAGATGGCAGCTCGTTAGACTTCTATAGCTATTCGCCTAAGGGGACTGGGAACACTGGAAATGGAATAGCAGTAACTAGCGTAAATCAATTGCCTCAAATAACCTATACCGTACCAACTACCATAGCCGACCAAACCGATCTATTGGTTACTCAGCCACAAAAAAATAAAAATATAAATAGTGGAGAGGTAGCTCTCGGCTTTAAACACGCACTCGCAAAAGTCTCGTTCTCTGTAAAAGGTGTAAATACCAGAAAGATAAACTCTATCACTATAAAAAATATACAATATATCGGAACCCTAAGTTTTCAAGATGCTGAACCTTTCTTCGCCTGGAGCAATTCAAGTGCAGAAAGAAGCCTTACTCTTTCAACAGCAAATGGAGCAATAGAAGAAGTAATACCTGCTGCAGACGGTACTTCTGTAACACCAGTTACCACTACTACAGGTCATCTTTTTATGCTACCGCAAAACGTAGCTGGCAAAGAGATAGAGCTCTCCATCACTGATGCCTTCGGGTATAATGAAGTGACAGAAACAGTAAACCTTGCAGCGGGATCTGAGTGGACATCAGGCGTACCTATTAATTACATAATAACTCTTGAGCAGAATACAGTAACTATTACAGAAAGCACCATACATGGAAATACGAATAGCACTAACGAAGATATCAATGGGGAGATAAGACCTTTACCTCCCGTTGTACCAGATGTAACACAGTATTTCCACACCTTGTTCCCAAATGTGTCGAACTCATATATCGTCACTAAAGATGCAGGAGAGGTTACTATCCCTATTAGCGAGTATATCTCTTATTTCTGGACTTCGTATGGAGCAGATGAGAGAGAGAAATATTGGGCTACACTTCCTGCACATCAACTAGAGGCAGAGGTTATATGGTCAGAGCAAAACACTGCGATTACTGGTTTTCCGCTTGTCATACCAATTTTCACTGAGACTGGCACTGCTAATAAAACAACACTAAATGCACCATTAAGTGACTATACAGCTTCAACATCTGCTATGGTGATGAAGTTTACTATTAACTCAGTCCATACTAATAATAATTTTACCATCGGTGTTCGTCGTAAGGATGCCCCTGCTGGAGAATACCTTTGGAGCTGGCATATATGGGTTACGGATTATAATCCTTATGCTGCTGAAGGTCAAAAGACCGTCACTTATGGTGGCGTTACAAATGTGTGGATGGATAGACACCTCGGCGCTTATGTAAATACATACACCGCAAATGGTAACGGCATACTTTTCTATCAGTGGGGACGTAAGGACCCATTGCCTTCGGCTAAGACTACAGCAGTTAGCGCAGCCTCCCATATCGCAGCTGTTATAAAGGCTCCTGACAAGTTTTATACTAGTACCACTGGAACGGATAGTGATTTTTGTGGAACTAGCACAGATTGGGATCAAGACAGAGATCATCATTGGCGAGATAAAAAGCTAGCAAGCATAAACTCTTCCCCTAAGTATGACACCCGTAAGTCTATCTTCGACCCTTCTCCTTTGGGGTGGATGGTTCCTGTGCCAAGTCCTAGTGCTACAGCCCATACTAACACCACCTCTCCATTTGCCTTTATGAATAGTAGTTATTGGGGAAATTATGGTAGAACGGGATCAGGTGTTTTCTTCCCTGCTTCTGGCTATCGCGACGATGCCACTGGTGTACTCTCTGATTATAGTAGCAGAGGGTACAGCTGGAGTGCATCAGCATCCTCTAGCGGCAATGCTCACTCCTTTGCTCTAAACGCTTCTTCACAAGGCAAGTATCCATCCAACTCCTATCTTAAATCGCATGGGTTCTCTGTGCGCGCAATTAGAGAAAAGATATAATTGTTCAAAATAAAGAAAATGAAAAAAATAATATATATAGTACTTGCCTTGGCAGCCTTTGTGAGTTGCGATAAGAATGAGATAGGCACTCACCTAGATGAAGAGGTGATGCGTTTCACGGCAAATGCTCCCACTGGCGAAGCAGCTACACGTGTAACAGAGACAGGTCTGGCGTGGGAATTGAACGACCTTATAAATATCTCCAGCGATGGAGGGGCAAACTTCTCTCAGTACAAGATAAGCGATGCAGGCACGGGGGCTATGACACTTGTAGAAGGGCAAGCAGCACTCACAGCGCCAAAAGTTGACGCTACTCCGTTTACAGCGTACTATCCTGTGACACAAGCGAGCAATATTGATCTAAGTGGTCAAGAGTACCTTATCGATCCTCTACTTTGGGCTACTAAATCGGTGAACAGCGTGGATAGAGATATAGTACTAAACTTTACTCATAAATATGTCCGAATAAACTTCACCTTCACTGCAGGTGGTGTAGACGTTCGAGATCTTACTAATGCAAGTATCATCCTATCAAACGCAAAAACACGAGCGACCTTTGACAAAGAGAGTGGCACACTGGCTGTTGAGACTTCAGGACATGGTGCTGTCACTCCAACTCTAGCAGTATCTCCAGACAAAAAAACGGCTACTGCAAGCGTATATGTTCTAGCTGACGGAGGAGCGAACACCAAAACCCTAACTATCATTTCTGGAAGTAAAGAGTTCAAAATCACCATCACCGAAGAATGGCTTGCAGGTAACAAATATGACTATAATATCACGGTGGGAGAGATGCTGCCAGATGTAACGCAATATTTCCACACCTTATTCCCAAATGTCTCGAACTCCTATATCGTAACTAAGGATGCAGGAGTAGTTACTATCCCTATCAGCGAATATATCTCTTACTTCTGGACTTCGTATGGAGCAAATGAGGAAGAGGAAATTTGGGCTACACTTCCTGCGCATCAACTAGAGGCAGAGCTTATATGGACAGAGCAAAGTACTGCGATTATTGGTTCGCCTATTATCAAGCAAATTTACAAGGGAACAGGCACTGTTAATAAAACAACGCTCAGTGCGCCATTAAGTGACTATACAGCTTCAACATCTGCTATGGTGATGAAGTTTACTGTTAACTCAGCCCATACTAATAATAATTTTACCATCGGTGTACGTCGTAGGGATGCCCCTGCTGGAGAATACCTTTGGAGCTGGCATATATGGGTTACGGATTATAATCCTTATGCTGCTGAAGGTCAAAAGACCGTCACTTATGGTGGCGTTACAAATGTGTGGATGGATAGACACCTCGGCGCTTATGTAAATACATACACCGCAAATGGTAACGGCATACTTTTCTATCAGTGGGGACGTAAGGACCCATTGCCTTCGGCTAAGACTACAGCAGTTAGCGCAGCCTCCCATATCGCAGCTGTTATAAAGGCTCCTGACAAGTTTTATACTAGTACCACTGGAACGGATAGTGATTTTTGTGGAACTAGCACAGATTGGGATCAAGACAGAGATCATCATTGGCGAGATAAAAAGCTAGCAAGCATAAACTCTTCCCCTAAGTATGACACCCGTAAGTCTATCTTTGATCCTTCTCCTTTGGGTTGGATGGTTCCTGTGCCAGCTCCCAATGTTTCATACCATGATAACATCACCTCTCCATTTGGCTTTATGGCAAGTAGTTATTGGGGAAGTAATGGAAGAGAGAACAGAGATGTTTTCTTCCCTGCGTCTGGCTACCGCGGCGGAGGGAGCGGTAATATCTCGGATTATGGTAGCAGAGGGTACAGCTGGAGTGCATCAGCTTCCTCTAGCAGCATAGCCCACAGCTTAGCTTTAGGCTCTACCTATGTGTACCCATCCGCCGCCTACAGTAGAGCAAACGGGTTTCCAGTGCGCTCAACTAAGGAAAAGTAATTACGAGCAGTAGTGGTTCAAAAACAATATAATTGTTCAAAATAAAAAAGATGAAAAAAATAATATATATAGCACTTGCCTTGGCAGCCTTAGTGAGTTGCGATAAGAATGAGATAGGCAATTCCCACGATGAAGGAGTGATGCGTTTCACGGCAAATGCTCCCACTAACTATGCAGCTACACGTGTAACAGAGACTGGTCTGGCGTGGGAATTAAACGACCTTGTAAATATCTCCAGCGATGGAGGTACAAACTTCTCTCAACACAAAATAGATAATACTAGCTCAGGTGCTATGAGCCTTGTCGTGGGACAAACAGCACTACTAATACCAAGCGTTGCTACTACTTTCACAGCCTATTACCCAGCGTCACAAGCGACCGACATAGATCTAAGTGGTCAAGCAAGCCTTGCAGACCCCTTACTTTGGGCAGAAAAAGACGTAACAGCAGGTACAACAGAATTGACATTAGATTTTTATCACAGATATGTTCGCATAAACTTCACACTTGTAGCTGGAGGATACGGTGTTAGCAGCGTCACAGGAGCTACCCTGAGCCTTACAAATGCTAAGACTTCAGGAACATTTTCCCCTGCAACAGGAGTAGTAACAATCGAAGGCGATGGACATCACGGCGACATCACTCCAACACTCTCATCTGGAGATAATAACAGAACTGCTAGTGCATACGTACTAGCAGATGGAGGAGCGAACATAAAAACAGTAATGGTTACACTTGACGGCAAAATCTACACAGCATATATAACAACAGAGTGGCTACCACTACACGATTATAACTATACTATAACAGCTACAGGAAATGAATTAATGATCGAAGAGAGTAACATCGCATGGGGCAATCCAGGCGACCCAGCAGACGACCTAACTGCAGATTTGATAGTACCGCCACCTGTGGTTGGCGATTATTACTTCAGTGATGGCACGTGGTCTAGCTCGTTAGATGATGAAACAGAATTCAACCCAATTATCGGTGTGGTCTTTTGGGTAGGTAATCCTGCTAACCCTTCAGCAAATGAGTCAGGACTAACGTTCAGTGGTGATGGAACCCTGGGAGCCGACCATCCGAATTGTGTCAATGGACTTGTGGTGGCATTAAATGATGTTGGAACATCTGCTTGGCAAAATGAAACTGCATACGTAAGTGTAGAGAATTGGAGACAAACTTCGGCTCTCAATAGTAGCACTTTTGCTGTCTCAACCAATGGAGCAACATCTGGCGAAACTCTTAATCGTATAGGAGGTTATAATAACAGCAAGGTAATCAAAGCTTTTAATGCTGATCCTGCAAATAGTTCAAATAAAGTATTAGCTTACGAGCATATAGAGGCTTACGAAGCATCAAACCCTTCCCCAGGAAAAAGTAGCGGTTGGTATTTACCTTCGATAAAGGAGTTGGCTCTGCTTTGCCAGCCAGCAGACCTAAATGCAAATATCTTTGGTGAGCTTCCCGGTAGTGATGGTTTTGAATATTCTATAATAAATGAAAAATTGCTGAACATATATTATGAGGCCCCAGAGAACCCAGAGGCCTCGACAATCATGAATGAATATCATTGGTCTTCCACTGAATACAGCGAGGGTCAAGCGTGCGATATTGTTTTTCCAGTGGGGGACAACCCTTCTCTGACAGGATTTTTCGACAAGTACCTCGGTGAATATGTGCGAGCTATCCTTGCTTTTTAAATATTTAGTATTACTCTTGAACAGGGCGGATAGGCAATCCAGCAGTACGAAAGTAGCTTGCCTGAACATTCATAGAACCTGTGTACATTCCCAAGTAAACTGCATTCTCTGAATCTTTAGCTAATGCATACCACAGATATCCTCGTGATCGACTATAGTTTAGAGTTTTGGTTGTGGCATCAAGGGTGCCAGACGTAGGAAAGTAGACGAAACCGTTGTATGTATGTCCAGGATTTGTAGGGTTTGAAGATCCAGGAAAAGTAGTATTATTAAAGTTACTAAATACCCCGATAATCGGCACTCTAAAACCAAGTGGAGATGGATCAAAAATTGATTTCCCAACTGCATAAGAAGAGCTAGTTATTTTCTTGTCATTCCATATAATATTTATTCCCTGAGCGCTTGTTTCATTGCTCCAATTGTTGCCTAATGCAATAAACAGGGTAGGATTATTAACTGCTGTAGCGTAACTCATTTGATAATCCTCAATATCATTTATACTATTAACATATTTGCCCGCACTGCCTGGGAAAGGATCTTTACGCCCAAATTGGTAATATAAAGCCCCACCCGTATTAGGATCATCTCCATTTTGCCCTTCAAAAGTTGTATTTCTGGCACCTATGTTTCTATCCATAATAAATTTATCAGTATAAATACCTGCGCCACTCCATAGCGTACCTGTATATGAATGCAGTTCACCCTCTAAGACGTTCTCTACTTGATCTGTTGATGTGCGCTTTGGATAGCTGACAAAATCATTATCAGTTTCCTTTAGTGACACTACATAAGGGTTGTAGTCCGTCACCCACAAGTGCCAAGACCAAATAATAGTGCCATTTTTTAGTAGATTTAGAACTATATTTTGATGCTTAAGCTCTGAGGGTATCGTTACTACAATAGCATTTTGCGATGATTTTGCTGAGTAACCTTTTTCTACCTTTAAGCCAGTGAGGTTAGCTCCGTCGTACCATGATGTTTGCACCTGAAATTCATCATTGTCGAACCATCTCTCCTGAGGGATAGTATAGTCTGCCACAGGAGACGTTGCGTAGTCATTCCAAAATTCATTTACTCTGTCACACACGGGGATAAAGACGCGAACCTCTTCGCCAGCGAAAGGAGAGACTATGTAGCTGTTTGCTACTCTCAAGTCCTTGTTCTCAAATAGACCAGTTATTTCGTTTACAACCTCATAATCGGTATAATCAGTCACGATCCCGGCATCTACACTAAGCCATATCTTTTGTGTTAGTTCACCTAATTTTATAATTATATCCCCTTGGGTAAAACCAGAGGCTATGTTTAGCTTATACTCCTGCGTAGTTTCTATTGTATTCCATTCTTCTGGCAGAGGAGTTGTAGCGTCAAATGTGACACCATCAGGTAATGTTAAACTATGCGATAAATTTGGAAATATCCTACCTCCGTCGCCATCGCCGAGTGTAAAACTAATATCTACACTGTATGTATCAGTGGCACTATTATAGCTCCATGACTCATCGTTCTTATTGGTTATACCCATTAGAATAGGATTGGTAAATAGCATATTGCTTTTGAAGCTTGTAGCCCAATATTCCTTCTTGCTAGCACCTATATAGTACTGCCCATTACTAACGATGTGAGTTGAATTTTCATCGATTACTATATTATAGTCTAGATTAGCCGCAGGAGCATCTAGTGCCTCTTGCTTAGTAGAGTAACCCTCAGAAGTTAGACTATTTATCTTTAGTAGATAGCGATAATCTCTTCGTAAGTCATAGGCGAATGCTGTGCCAAGTGAATAACGGAACTTAATTTTATAGTATGTCGCTCCCAGCTCTGAACTCTTCTGAACCTTTAGTAGCAGAGACACAGCATTTTCATCTGTGAATACGAAATTTGTGTGAGTAGGATATACATAAATTCCTTGAACATACTTATTTGCAGCTACTTCTGTTGAAATAGCACTAGGGTAGGGACTAAGGTTTGTTGTCGGTGTTACGCTATGAGTCTCACTTATTTTAGTCGATGATAAAGGAAGAGCCGGAGCATTTAGCGCAGTTACTTCTAATATCTTTGGATACTCCTGCCCATTTAATGGCAGTAACACATCTATACGCGCATAATCGAAGTCTATCTCAAGCTTTTTGCCCTCTACTTGCGTAGCGTTTATCGCAGAAAGTGAAAGAACCTGACTACTCTTAGGTAGTAAACCAGTATTATCTGCAAGGTTTTTTAGAACCTTATTTGACGTAGTATAGGTATTGTTTACTAGATCTTCGACAACAAGACTCTTGTCATCTATCTTTGATTGCACACTAGACAAATCATAGTTGGCGACAGCCTTTACTTTCACAGCTACGGTAGAAGCCTCAAGTATGGCGTAGTATCCTCCTGTTTCAGTATCTTTTTGAAGAAGGGCAGTTTGCTGAAGTTTACCGCCCGAGGATTCGAATACAAATACAGTTCCATTTTCTAAGGCTTTCTCGCGACTAGTCGCAATATCTGCATCTCCTGCGCGAGTCTCGACCACTTCCGAAGAATAGTTATTAAGAAGCTCTACGGCTAGGCGTACCTGTCCATCGCTAAGACCACCACCAAATGGCTCTTTACTGCATCCCACAAGCGTGAGCAGCAGTGTAAGGAGTGTATATATATGTTTATTTATTTTCATAACCGTTTGGGTTACTCTTGGATAGGGCGGATAATAAAACCTCCAGTGTAACTAAAGGCTTGGTTTGGTTCTACAACACTATTATCCAAATGTAGTAAATATGCTTTTATACTATTAAACGGTGTAGCAGTTCTATATACCCCATTCACTCCACTATTAACATAAATCAAGCCATCCCAAGATCGAAGTTCGCCTGAAGCTGGGTAGTAAGCAAAATCCTTATAAGTTCGTCCATATTGATAAACACTCGTTCCTGAACTACCTATCCAACTAAATGTAGAAGTAGAAAAAGCATCCCAGACCCCTTTTATTGGAACTCTAAAACCAAGTGGAGAAGGATCAAAGATTGATTTCCCACTGGTATAATTGATAGTTGAAATGTTTTTATCAAACCAAATAATATTAAGATTTGTCACTATTGTCTCATTTGTCCATATGCCATTACTGCCCAAATACATAGTAGTAGGTTCATTTACAGCCTCATAGAATTTTACACCTATTTTGGATTCTGGTATATACGAATTACCATTTACATATGTTGCTATGCGAGGTAGTGGGTCTTTACGGCCAAACATAAATCGAAGAGAACCTTTATTCCTTGAACTTTCGCCACTAACCGAGCCGTGTCCCTCAAAATCATCACCAAAGGCTCCTAGGTTTCTATCCATAATAAACTTATCTTTATAAATACCAGTCTGCCAAAGTGCCCCTGCATACGAATGTAGCGCATTATCAGTGCCAGGCATAGTTAGATTTTGGTCGGTCTTAGTGCGCACAGGATATTTTAATTCAGAGCTCTCATTTGCTTTAAGCTCGGTGAAATAAGGATTGTAGTCCGTTACCCACAAGTGCCACGACCAAATAATAGTTGTGCCGTATTTAACATTTACTACAACATTTTGATGTTCAAGATCAGAAGGAAGAGTAACTTTTATTGCATTTTTATTCTTTGGAGAATATGCTTTTTCTACCACTAAATCATCAACATCAGCTCCATCGTACCACGACACTTCGACTGAATAGGAGGTATTATTAGTCCAATCGACAGTGAGTAGGTCTGCGTAAATATCTGTAGCACTTGCTCCTGCATGGCCATCTGTTGTATTCCAAAATTCATTTATTCTTTCAGCTACTGGTATATAGTAGGTTGTTGGGGAGGTTTGCATAGGAGCTAATATATACGAGTTTGCTACTCGCACCTGTCCTGTTGGCACACCTCCGTAAGTATAGTCAAGGTTTGTGAGTTCTTTTACAAAATCAATATCAGTATAATCGGTATATAGCTCGCCCTTTGCAGTGATTTTAACCTTATGGGTCAGCTCACCAATTTTAATCTCAATATCACTATCTACATCGCTTTTTGTAACTTTTAAGCGTAGTTTTTTAGTGCCAAAGTTGTTGTTCCAAGTTGCGTTGTCGTAGCCTTCTGCGGTATTATCGAACTCTACACCATCGGGCAGAATAATCTCTTTAGTGGTTAAATCGCCCACAGCTATTGATGAGCCATTGCCAGCATTGTAGGAAAATACCAAATCCACACCCAAAGAGCCATCATCATTTATCTTCCAACTCTCATCACTCTTATTTGCAAATTCTGTAATTTGTGGATTAGCATAAACCATATTACTCTGTGATCTCCCCTCTGCGCTAAGTGCCGTTTTCTCCGTACCTATATAATATTGCCCATTAGTAACATAGGATGTAGATGTGCCGTCGATAGTGATATCGTAGAGCACATTTGATGGAGGTGCTGCTGCTGCCTCTTCCCAAGAAGCGTAGCCTGCAGAGTTAAGTGTGTGAACATTTACTAAATAACGATTAGCAGTGTAAGTATCATAACTATAATCTAAAGCGCCTTCATTTTTGTATCGTAAAAGGATTTTATAGTATGTACCATCAGCAGGAGAATTTTCATCTCGCCTAGCACGGATAATCAGCTCGATGGCATTATCTTCGGTGACAGGTGTAGTAGGCGAGGTTGCACCAGCAGGTAAGCGGTTATTATAGTACATATACAAGCCCTGCACATATTTTGTGCCTTCGTTTGCTGATGTAACTCCTGTTGGCCACATACGGCTATCTATTGTCTCGCCGTAGGCTGGTAGATTTGATATAGGTGTCACCTCGTGACTTCTTACGGTTACGGGAGCATCGCCTCTAGGAGGGAGAGTCGGAACATTGGTAGCACTCAAACCCAAAACCTTTGGATAGTCCGAACCTACGATGGTCGGCATCACAACATCCACACGAGTATAAGAAAAGCGTGTGGTAGCAGTTGTGCCTTGTATTGTTGCAGGAGTTAGTTGATCAAGTGTTATCGCTTCAGTAAATTTTGGAAGTAGTGCTCCATTCTGATTTTTTAATAAAACAGACGAGGGATCATTTGAATAAGGTATTTCTAATGCATAAAATCCTTCGCGAGTGATAGAGTACTGATCACCTATCTTTGCGGTGATTTCACCAACAGTTCTATCGTCTATATTCGAGAGCCCGTGTATGATTACTTTTTCAGAAACTTCTTCTAAAACAGCGTAATAGTGTGGATTGCCAGAGGCATCGAAGTCACGAATAACAGGTTCGTACTGTAGCAATTTATCCTCTGCAAAGCTACCACCTTGATTCTGAAACACGCAGACAAAGGCGTTTGATATTCCCATCTCACGAGGAGTAGCAATCATAGGATCGCCTGCACGTTCATCACTTCGGGTAGCGATCTCCTGTGTTCCGAAATCACGCTCCATATCTACCACAACCTTAACATAACCCTCAGGTAGATCATTTGGATTCACTGGTTCTAATGGACCTTCTTGGCAGCTAGCAACTATAAAAGCCGCCATTATTAATATATATATATATTGTATCTTTTTCATCTTGTCTTGTTTTTTGTTACGACTACCTACTCTTGGATTGAACGGACACTAAACCCTCCGCCGTGGGAGTACTCACCCTCAACCAGACTAGCCGAATCTAAACGTATTCCACTGTTAGTATATTTTGAATTTATGATAGTAGGTTTAGTGGTTCTGTATACCCCTACGCCTGCACTCTCTAAGGATCCAGTAAATACCGAACGATAACCACTACCAGTAAAGAAAGCAAAACCACCATAGGTTCTACCACCACTTCCCCAAGTAGTACCCATTTCAAAGAAAATATCCCAAACACCATCAATAGGTACTCTGTAGCCAAGTGGTGAGGGGTCAAATATAGATTTGCCTATTTTATCAGTGTCAGCAAGATTTTTGTCGTACCACTGAACATTAAGATTATTTGCAATAGCGTCATTTGTCCATTTATACAAATTATCTGCATTTATAGTTGTTGGGGCATTAACACCGGCACTTAATGATATAGCTGTTCTATTGCTTGTTACTAGGCTATTGCCATTGAGGTATTTTGCCGTATTTCCGGGGAATGGATCCTTACGTCCCAATTGATAGACCAAGAATCCCGCACCATAATTTCCAGCACCTTGACCGCTGTAAGTAGCATCTTTTGCCCCTATGTTCCTATCCATAATCAACTTTTCGACATAGATACCTCCTGCCCTCCATATAGGAGTTGTGGCACCTGATGGATCATCATAGCTATGCAAGCTGCCACCAACAACTCCTACAGCCTGATTTAAGTCGGTTCGCTCTGGAGCTGCTGTGTACCCTACATTTCGGTATGGGTTATACTTAGTCGCCCAGCAGTGGATAGACCATATAACAGTACCATTCTTTTTGATATTGATTACATAGTTTTGTTCCTCGAAATTCTTAGGCTGAACCACCAAAATAGCATTCTGCGCCGATACACCATTTGTTGAAGGCGAGTAGTTTTTTTCTACTTGAAGATCTGTGATTTCAGGGCTTGTACCTCCATTTGTGCCATCATACCACGATAGCTCAACCGAGAAATCATCGTTGTAAATCCACGACTCATCAGGGATGGTGTACAGCTCAGGGTCTGCCACTCCTGAATATTCGCGCCAAAACTCATTCACCCTATCCTTAATCGGGATATAGAAGATAGTAGCGTAGTCGGTGTGAGGCGAGGTGATGTAGCTATTAGCTACACGAAGACCATCTATCCCTCCGTATGTGGTCGAAAGTCCTGTGAGGTCTCTCACAAACTCTTGGTCAGTGTAGTCAGTAACGATTGCTCCATCGAGCACAGAGAAGCTAAGGCGGTGCTCCTGAGCCGTTCCGATCTTCAGTGTTGCTGTGCCTATCATCTCACGCGTAATTCTCAGGCGTAGTAGCTTTTCTCCAAAGCTATCATCCCAATTATCAGCTGTGTTGTATACCTTCTCAGCGGTGTTCACTCCATCGATAATCTCAATACCCTCAGGAAGTATTAGCCTTGGGTTTGCAGTGGCAATATTACCCTGTCCCTCATTGACTTGATAGAGCTCAAAAGGAAAATCTATCTCGTAGCCTAAAGTGTTCTTTGTCCACGTTGGGTCGTTATTTATAGCCTCTGCTGGCATATCATAATCGGCGTAGTACATCTGGCTCTTTGTTGAGTATCTGGAATAGTAATAGTTGCGTTTTTCTATTGCTACTCCATAGTCAGCATCTTGCTCTATAATCTCAAAACCACCGATTTTGATAGTCATTTCTCGTGTAACTTCTTGAGCCGTTTCGCCCTCGCCGTCGCGTAATTTCATAGTAACTGTGATTTCGTCACGGTCGTTTGCTTCTATGCTGCTTTCGGTGTAGATTATAGTTCTATTTATATCGCTTATTGCAACACTACCTGTTGCAGATACTGTAATATCTGATAAGGGCACATTTGTTTCAAAGGGGATAGTGAATATGCGTGGAGCAGATGTTGTACCCTCTGCCTGACTCCATCCATAGTGGCGTTTGCCGTCAGTAAGTGTAAAATATGCTTCCGACGCTGAAACGCTTGTCTGTGTATCTTCCCAATCTTTTATTTCTGCCTCAGCTTCCCAAGGTGAAGATCCTGAACTTGGGTTAAACTTTAGGTTGTAGGTTATGCTTTTACCTGCCTCCCATTCATTTTGGGGTAGAGTTATTTCGTACTCCTTTAGGATACCTGCAGGGACTTCTGTCGTGTGATGTACATAGGAAATTCTTAATGTTCGAGGTGAGGCAAAGGTCTGTGGTATCATAAATAGAGCTCTCTCGCCTGCTATAATGTTTATCTTTTGTGTCTCTGGTGACGCTGATGTAATGAAATCATTCTGTAGATATGTAAGCTCTGTCTCGCTATATACAGGGCTCACGTCCGACATAGCTGTTAGATCCCAATTAATATAGTCAGCACTTGAAGTTTCAGTACCAGCTACAGTTTCAGTGGTGGTTTCAGCTTTTTTGAAACTAAATTTACCACTCTCTTTTACACCATTTATAGCGATACCAGCGATACGAAACTTCTCACCATCAGGCAAGTCTACGCCAGTAGCTAACTGTGCAGTGAACATAATTTTTGAAAGTGCGTGCTTGAAATATAAGCCTACTGAACGCTTCGCTGGGTCATTATCTGCAAAGTTATCAAGTTGATTAAGAGTTATGGCGTATACTAAGTCTTTTTGATCATCCACTATGTCAGCAACAGTGTAAGTAAATGTTGGAAGACCAGCACTTTCTGCAGTGGCTGGCGTATAGTTATAAAGCGAAATATCGAAAGGTGCAAAGGCTACAAAACTATGTTTATTACCCTGCGACCAGTACTCATCTACTGTAGCATCTCCAGATACTGAACTAGGCTCAACTTTCCAGTCATAATATACATCGCCGCTTTTATTTCTCGACACTTTTGCCCAATACATGTGATTTGGTAAAGAGGTCGTTTTATCATAATCAGCTATGCCAGTTTGATAACATAGCATAGTCATATCCTCAATATTATTTGTAGCGACCACTGCACCACGTGTACTAAAACTAATTTTACCACTTTCCTCTTCTGTTATATTCCCTCCTGGAATATTCTCCCTCTGACAAGCCCAAAGCATAAGGCAAGTAGTAAGTATGGTTAAAAATATTTTCTTCATATTTTATTACTTTTTCTTATTCTACATCTATAATTCCATCGAAAACATTATCACCAGTTGCATTCTCCCATTCTTCCACCTCTACGTCAAACTTGATAATAAGATCTTCAATATCTAAAATTTCATCATCCCACGGTTCCACTGTAACAGTAAACTCGATGAGCATATCTTTTATTACTATATCTATATATAATATTCTTT
>CAYJFD010000034.1:0-19985 GCA_964369605.1 uncultured Muribaculaceae bacterium
ATCATAGGAAGAAGCGAAACTAATAAAATAGCTAATCTAAATTTTGTTCTTTTCATAGGTTATTTATTTTTGAGTTCTTTTATTCATCACAGATAGCTTAGAACCCTTTAAACTAACTGCTGATTTTCTACTACAAATTTAAGTTTACACTTTGAGTGAATCAAAATATAAATAATACACTTTAGGAAAAAGGCATTACATTTAGATTAGCAACATTACAATAAGAGAATACGTGCTGATAATCAAACACTTCCACGTACACTCGAAATTTATACTATTTTTTCAAGACTATACTTCTCATAAATACTAAATATAATTTATATATTTGTATTACTTAATAACCCTTATGAAAAGCCCCATAATGACTCTATCACAAAAAGCACCCAGAATAATTGTAACTATTTCTCTACTCACATATATTTTAATTTCGCTACTTTGCTCTTGCAAGCAACAAACGGAAACTATTCATGGGAGTTTTGACATAGCCATAATTAATGATACTACTGATTTACGCATCCACCTTGAATCTCCTTACGAAGATCCGATGCACGTCAGCCGCAATATTCCGATATGGAACTACTATATTAAATCGGCTCAAGACAGTCTACTTCGTAATGTGCTCGAATCATACCGCCAAGAGTGTATTGAAAAAAAATATAAAGAAGGAGAAATTTATTCCACTGTATTCCTAACTCAGACCTACCTTTTCCAAGGTAGTAATGACTCCTTGCAAATTAATCTAAACAGACTTCAGAGCTACCAGATAGCTGACCCTAAACTCAGAAACCTCGCAAACAATATCCTAGCCATCCACTTTCTAAAAAACGAACTAGACTACGCTAAATCTATTGACTACTTAACTAAATCATACGAATTTCACAAGGCAGGAGCAAACTATGAAGGCATGGTTATAAACCTATGCAATATTTCTTCTATCTTCTACTACCGATCTGACCCTACCGGAATAGAATTCGCAAGACAGGCAAACACTCTATGTAAAGAGCATAATATCCGCGGTAACCTAACAACAGCATCCAACCTAGCACTCTCAAGGATGTTACTATTAAACAATATGCTAGACTCTGCCCAAACTAGCATTCAGCACACACTAGAACTAGCTGAACAATACAATGTGCTAACCTTAATGACTGACATTAACGTAACAAAGGCTCTTATCTATCACGAACTAAACAATGCGGAACTTAGTAATGCTTACTTTGAAATAGCCTCCAAAACACTTAAATATGCAGACATAGGCGTAAGATCAGAATACTACTATCATCACGGTAGATTTTTAGAAGAACAAAAACAATATACTCGAGCTCTAAAGATGTATCAAGAAGGACTAAATATTTCTAAAATACATAAAAATATTCAAAACGAGGCAAATCTACTACTTGCCATTACTAACTACTATTATAACTTAAAAGATACACTCAGAGGGCTTGAATACTATATGATGTATAATAATCATCAAGATAGCATACTTGCCCAACAAACAGAAAGAGAATTCAACACTTTTAGATTACAGAACCAAAAAAGCGAATACGAACAAGAACTTCAAGCAAAAGAGATCGCACTTTTAAAACATAAAAAACAAATTATCACGATTATTTCTATCCTTGTTCTCTTTATCATAACTGTTATCTCTATCTGGTTAGTTGTTTACAACAAAATAAAGACTGACAGAAAACTTGTTCAACAATACCAAAGATATCTTAATATCAAGAAGATATACTCTGAAGATAAAAAAAACACAGACACTACCAATGATGATCCAGACAAACTTCTTTTCGAACAAATAGATAGACTAATGAGAGAAGAGAAGGTTTATCGCGACTGTAACCTAAATATAGATATGATCGCAGATAAGTTAAAAACAAATAGAAAGTATATATCTAAAGCCATAAACCAATACTCTGGTCATAATTTCTTTTACTTCATTAATCAGTTCCGTGTTGAAGAAGCGACTAAACTACTAACTCAGAGCGATTTATTACTAAAACAAATCAGCACAAAAGTCGGTTATAGTAATGTAACATCATTCTACAGAGCATTTAACAAAGAAGTTGGATGTGCTCCCTCTGTCTACAGATCAAACTTCAATAGTCTTGGTGAGGAGAAGACCTCGGATATCGAAGAGTAATATTAGTATCCTAAAAAATACTAGGATACTAGGAAATCCTGATAAACCTTGTTAATTTGAGGTAATAGTGGGGTGTGATTATCTGAAACGATAACATAGTCGGAATGAGCTGTACGCTGCTCGTCAGTCCACTGCTTATTAATTCTAGACAATATTTCATTCTCAGACGCAGCATCACGAGCCATAGCCCTCTCAAGTCGTAATTCATAAGGAGCATTTACGGCTAAGACCTTATCGTGAAGAGAGTGAAACATCGGCTTCTCCAAATAAATAGCAGACTCTACTATGACAAACGGAGCACTAGAGTTTCTCACTTGCTCCTCCTTCCATAAAAGAAAATCGTTCAGGACTAGAGGATAGATTTTAGATTCAAGAGATGCTAGCGCAATAGCGTCGTTAAAAACTATCCCTGCTAATTTTATGATATCAAGCTGTCCATTTGCGATTATATCCTCTCCGAATAAATCCGAGACTATAGATAATACTTCAGGTTTTTGATATAAGGCCTTAGTTCTAAGATCTGCATTATATGAAGGAATACCTAACTTGGAGAATATCTTTACGATATAGCTCTTTCCAGATCCTATTCCACCTGTTACTACAAGAGTTTTCATAAATATAAGTTTTACGGTTCTAAAACTTGGAAAAGGGCACAATCTACAAACTCTGGCTTAATCTGCACAGAGTAGATTCCCTGCGGTGTACTTTCCAATCTTGGTATTAACTTTGGAGATATAGCGTCAACAAACTCCAAATAGTCTATATAATATACAAAATCTTCCGCATCATATTCCCTTTGAGAGTAATAAGAGTGCCTATAGGAGACATCTATACTTGAAGGAACAGTTACTATCTGCTTATTTGCAGGAGAATTTTTAATAAAAATAGGAACATTAATTACCTTTTCTATGTACCTATCTACATCCAAGGAATAATACGTCTGGTCGACTCCTAAAGTCGTAGCTCTTGGCGCTATTAATGACACTACACCCTCTTGATCATTTCTCAAATCATCGAGAGATAGCATCTCCGTATAAACAGACTTTAAATTACTAATAATTTCTGGAGATCCATAAACTAAAACACTATCTGGCTTCATCCTCACAGGCTTCGACCTCATATACTGAGAATCAAAACTAAAAGAACTCTTTAATTCAATCGGCAGCTTACGCACTGAGACCTCCTCAAAAAGAAAATCTAACTTATACGTAGAAATAAACTCTACATTAACTTGATTATCTAACTTTGCTATAAGCGAAGACTTAATGTTTTCAGTTGTAACACTGAATACATCCTTATCTTCGGCAGAGCGCAACCATAAAGAGTGATCGACACTTGCCTCCAAAAGATTATTAAAACCTAATTTGTTACCAAGTATATAAAAACCACTTGCCTTTCCCCTTAGGATTAAGACCTCCGTTGAAATCGCTTCTGGTGCTCTTCCATCTATATTTGAAACTGCCTTAACATTAAAGCTTAGAAAATACGAATAATCTCTTGACAGATTATGTACTAACCATATAAATGAGGCTAAAAAAAGAGAAAGGAGTAGAATCACCCACTCTCTCCCTCTTTTTAGAAATAATTTCAGCCTTGATATGAGTCTTAAACCCTCCATTATTAGCTGAATATTTTTACTTACTAACTGGAACGTCAGTAATATCCTTTACGATAGCTGATTTATCAATACGAATCTTAACATTATTGTCGATTTCTACTAATAAATACTGCTCTTTTACCTCAGCGATTACACCATAGATTCCACCGATAGTAACTACCTTGTCACCCTTCTTTAGTGATTCTCTGAATTTTACGATTTCTTTTTGCTTTTTTTGCTGTGGACGAATCATAAAGAAATACATCACAACAAAAACCAATAACATCATTAATAATACTGAGTATTGGCCTAATCCGCCCTGCGCTTGTGCACCTGCTGCTGCATCTGTTCCTGCTGCTGGTGCTAATAATAATAGTAGTGTGTTCATTTATTTAGTTTTATATATTTTACAAATATAGAAATAATTTCTGTTTTACGATATTAATCCCCTTCCAGTCTTAACTATTTCTCCCTCTTCCATTAATTTTTTGATTATTTTATCTAGTAAACCATTCACAAAAGATCTACTATTTATAGTACTGTAGAACTTAGAAACCTCTACATACTCATTGATAGTCACCTTCACAGGAATACTACTAAACTTAACAGCCTCAACGATTCCCTGTACTATTAGACAAATATCCGTAGACACTATCCTTTCAGAATCCCAGTTCTGTACCATAGAGTTCACTAGGCTCTCATACTTATGATAATTCACGATAGAATTCTCAAGTAAGGTGATAGCAAAGTCTTTATCATCCTCTTTTAAGAAGACAGATGGCATACTTATCACCTCTGACTTTGAATAATTATCCAGATCTCTGATAATTAGATTTAACACATAGGCTAAATCATCCATCCAGTAAGCCGATATATCTTCCAAGATATCAGCTAAATCATCATTATCTTCGAATTCCTCTTGGAAGATCATTTTCAACACATTACAGTCGTCCTCAAGAGTAGCATTTTCTAAATTCATATACTCTATAAAATACTCCCTCTCCTGAATAGAGGCATATAATTTCTTTACGAAAGTCATAAGATCATCACTCCAGATAAGCCCCTTTCGTTGACAGTAAGCAGTAAAATCTTCTTTGGCAGCTAGCACCTCTAGAAATTTATTTTCGACAAACCTTCTATTCGGGTTTGCATCCTGCTCAGTCTTTCTGAACTTATTTAAGCCTAGCTCTATTTTCAGCTCTGCAGCTGTACGAAGTGCTAGGGAGATGTTTAACATAAAGAAATATAAATCAAGAGTACGGTCACAAGATACTTGTAACTCTTTTCTTGCATTTACTAATGAGTTCTCTTCTGATGCTATTTTGCTGTAAAGAACTTTAAATACTTTTATCCTAATTAGGCGTCTACTGAGCATATTTGTTTTTTTATAATATTTTGCAAATATAGAGTTTTAAGTCAAAATTTATTTTATATTTGCAAAGAATTTTTAAAAACTTAAGATATGTACTCTGAAGAAAAGGACAATGTAGAACTACAAGAGAGAAATGGAGACGATATTTTCTCAAAACCAGTGAGAGCTGGTAAAAGAACATATTTTTTCGACGTAAAAGCAACGAGAGGAAATGATTACTACCTAACGATTACAGAAAGTAAAAGAAGGGTTGAAAGAGATGGTCGCTATGTTTATGACAAACATAAAATTTTCTTATATAAAGAAGACTTTGCTAAATTCGCAGAAGGTTTAGAGGAGGTTGTTGCATACATAAAAGAAAGGTGCCCAGTTACTGAAACTGAACACCCTGAAAATTCTCAAAACACGTTTTCTGACGTAGATTTTGACACCCTTTAGGAATTAAGATGTGAGAGCTTAGGCTCTCACTCTTCCAGGATATACTTTCAATGCTTCTTCTAAGCATTTCATAGCCGCTACTAAATCTTCTTCTTTTAGTACATACGCTATACGAACCTCAGATAATCCACGACCAGGAGTTGCATAAAAACCTGCAGCTGGAGCTACCATTACTGTCTGATTCTCATAACTAAATTCCTCAAGTAACCACTGAGCAAACTTATCTCCACTATCTACAGGTAGTTCAACTACTGCATAAAATGCGCCCATCGGTGTAGGAGTCTTTACGCCATCCATCTTTCTTAGTGCATCTAACATTACATCTCTTCTGTGCATATATTCTGCTCTTACCTCATCAAAGTACGACTGTGGTGCTGCAAGTGCTGCCTCAGATGCTAACTGTCCATAAGAAGGAGAACAAAGGCGTGCTTGTGCAAAACGCATTACAGACGCCATTACTTCCTTATTTTTAGAAACGATAGCTCCGATTCTAACTCCACATAGAGAATATCTCTTTGAAACTGAGTCGATAAGAATTACATTCTCCTCAAGTCCCTTAATATGCATACAAGAATAGTGAGGCTCTTCTGTATAACAGAACTCACGGTATACCTCGTCAGAGTAAATATAGATACCTTTCTCTTTTGCTAACTGACCTAACTTCTCAATAGATTCCTTTGAATAAAGAACTCCTGTTGGGTTACCAGGGTTACATAAAATGATACCCTTTGTCTTTGGAGTTATTACTTTCTCAAACTCCTCGATAGATGGAAGTGCAAAACCTGTCTCGATAGATGTAGAAATAGGTACTAAACGAATATCTGTTTGTAATGCGAATGAGTTATAGTTTGTATAGAATGGCTCCATTACGATCACCTCATCATCTGGATTACAAGTAACTGATAGAGCTATTTGTAAAGCCTCAGTTCCACCTGTTGTAACGATAATTTCATCAGAAACTACATCTATTCCGATTCCTTGATAATATTTTGCCAAACCTTCACGATATGACTGATTTCCAGCTGAATTAGGGTATTCAACTAGGGTCATAGTGTTTGCTTTGATAGCTTCTAGTGCTTCTATCGGAGCACAGATATCTGGCTGTCCTATGTTAAGGTGATATACCTTAACTCCCTTCTTTTTTGCCGCCTCTGCATAAGGCACTAACTTCCTAATAGGAGAAGCTGGCATTCTTTTTGCTTTTTCTGAAATTGTTAGCATTTTATAATTATTTTTAAAGATTCTCGAATATTGAGGCGCAAAGGTAATAATTTTTAGATAATTTACTTTAAATTTGCAACTTGTATATATAATTAATATAAATAAATCTATGAGTAATAATCGTTATGCCCTAAGAGGTGTATCTTCAGCGAAAGAAGATGTTCACGCAGCTATAAAAAATGTAGATAAAGGTCTCTATCCTAAGGCCTTCTGTAAAATCGTACCTGACTTTTTAGCTGGTGATCCAGATTATTGTATTGTGATGCACGCAGATGGTGCAGGAACAAAATCGTCACTTGCCTATATGTATTGGAAAGAAACTGGCGATTTGAATGTGTGGAAAGGAATCGCTCAAGATGCTATCGTAATGAATACTGACGACCTTCTTTGTGTAGGGGCAACAGACAATATAATGCTTTCATCTACTATTGGTAGAAATAAGATTAGAATACCTGGTGAGGTTATCTCTGCTGTAATTAATGGTACTCAATCGTTTGTGGATGAGATGGAAAAACATGGATTTAAAATTATTCTTACTGGTGGAGAAACGGCAGATGTTGGAGATCTTGTACAAACGATAATCGTAGATAGTACTGTATGTGCTAGGATGAAAAGAAGCGATGTGATAGACAATGCTAATATAAAGCCTGGAAATGTAATCGTCGCCCTTGCATCTTATGGCCAAGCAAATTACGAGGATCAATATAATGGAGGTATGGGTAGTAATGGTTTGACTTCTGCTCGTCACGATGTTTTCGCAAAATATCTTTCTGAGTTATACCCTGAGTCTTATGACTCTCTTCTTCCAAAGGAGTTAGTTTACTCTGGCTCTAAAAGACTTGACGAATTAGAGCCTGAGACTGGCTTAACTTATGGACAGTTAGTGCTCTCTCCTACTAGAACTTATGCTCCTGTGATCAAGGCGATACTAGACAAGTACAGGTCACAAATTGACGGAATGGTTCACTGCTCTGGTGGGGCGCAGACGAAGGTATTGCACTTTGTGCAAAATCTCAGAATTATCAAAGATAATCTTTTTCCTATTCCTCCGCTTTTTAAAACGATTCAAGAGGAGTCGAAAACTCAGTGGCAGGAAATGTATAAGGTTTTTAATATGGGTCACAGGATGGAACTATATATTCCTGCTGAGATAGCTCAAGATATAATAGATATTTCTCAATCTTTTGGAATAGACGCTAGAATTATCGGAAGAGTTGAGGCATCTGACAAGAATGAGTTAATCCTAACTAGTGAATACGGAGAATTTTATTATAACTAATAATGAAGAAAATATTCTTATTATTTATTTTCATTTTTAGCACATTACTTCTTTCGTGCGACCAAGAAGTAGCTTTAAAACCTACCCTTCTGGTTAGCCAAAAGGCTCTTAATGATAGTACCTCTATATATTATGCTGATTTTAGTGCATATAACACAGAAAGAGCGACACTTGATATAGGTATAGTTAGCTCTGATGAAAATGGTGCTTTTTTTCTTGACTACCTAATCGGGTCTGATAATTACAATAATATCACTGGTAGGTATGAAAATGACAATATCCCTGATTTTGCGGGAGAGTCATTTCAATTAATTAGCGATATGGCTCACTCTCCTTATTTTGAATACATTAGTTATAATAAGAGAGTTCTATTAAGGGAGCAGGTAATAAAGAATGCGTTGTTTTTGATGGAGGATAATTATCATCACCTTGCATCTGATAGGCTAGCCTTGGGGGAGAAAAAACCAGTTAAGATGATATTGCTCGCGTGCGAGTTATCTAGCATTTATGCACTTAATGATTTACAGGATTTTGTAGATGCTAGTGGAACAAATGTCGAGATAATCAGCGTTTTAGATGAAGGGATTAAGGCTGTTGCAAAGACTACAAAGTTTGATCAGATGAATACCATAGTCTATGCCGCGCCTCTTGAGCTGACCTCGTCGGCTGACTTCAAGAACTATATTAATAAGGCCTTGTCAAAAAGCCTACCGACAACACCGACTGATGTTCAATTCTATACTGTAGATGACAACATAGCATATTCTATACTTTCACTTGTAGAAGAGCATCGAGTTAGCGCTAATCCGAATCCTATTAACTCCATAGTTTTGACAGGTTCAAAATATATCCCAGAGTTAGATAGTCTTAACGCTATTATCCAAGAACTTAAATCATTTACTAGAAATGGAGAACCTATTTATAGAAAATGTATTTCAAATAATTTCAGCTTTATTATTCCAGAAGAGCACGCTGCTACTGAGGCATACTCTAGGCTTAGAAAGGATAAACTCCTAAAATTCAGCATTTACGACACTTCTAAATCTGAATTTGTCACTATTCCTACATTTGATCCTTCAGCGACGAACATCACTCCTTCTGGAAGCATTGATGACTATAGATTCATAATCCCTGAGGCATCTGAGAAAATAAGCTATAAAACCATCAAACAATGACATACCAAAGTAAGATATCAGCCGAAGAGATAGAAGCCCTTGATTTTCTAAAATTTGAGCTTCCTATTAGTTCCATCTCGGAAAAGGACGAGGAGTACGCTGAGGCCATCACCTACCTACAGAAACAAACAATAATTGGATTTGACACTGAAACTAAACCTTGTTTTAGATCAGGTGTTCCACAGAACAATGTCGCTCTACTTCAGCTCTCTGGAGAAGATAAAGTGTTTACCTTTAGATTAAACCACTTAGGTCTTCCTTCTGAGCTATGGAAAATCCTACATAATCCAAACATTATTAAGGTAGGCGCAGCTATTAGCGACGATATCAAAAGGCTACAGCACTATGCTAAGTTTACAGGAAATAATTTTATAGATCTTCAAAAGATAGTACACGAATACGGCATAGACGAGAAAAGCGTTAAAAAGCTAGCTGCCATAATCTTAGGCGTAAGAATATCTAAGGTACAGCAGCTATCGAACTGGGAGGCACCTGTCCTTTCTGGAGCGCAGCTTAAGTATGCAGCGATCGACGCATGGATATGCAGAAAGATGTTTATTACATTAAAGTCAAGTAAATAATATGAATAGAATATATTTAAATAAAAAGCGTGAAGATTCTATTAAGCGCTTCCATCCTTGGATTTTTTCTGGGGCTATAGACTCAGTTGATACAGATCCAAAAGAAGGAGAATTGATGGAAATATGTTCTTTTGACGAAGAGGTTCTAGCCTATGGTCACTTCCAAGTAGGTTCTATCGCCCTTAGGATTTTATCATTTGGAAAAGAATTTAACCCAGATACTTTTTGGACGGAACGCATCCAGTCAGCTCTTAATCTAAGAAAGGCTCAAGGAGTGGTTTGCGCTGAAACAAACTGTTATCGATTAATTCACGGTGAAGGCGATATGCTACCAGGTCTTATTATTGACTGGTATGACGGCGTAGCTGTTATGCAGGCACACTCAGCCGGAATGTTTTTATCTAAGGATGCCATAGTCTCGGCTCTAAAGGCTTGTTATGGGAGCGAATTAAAAGCTGTTTACGACAAGAGTGAGGGTACAGCTCCATATAAAGCTGGCTTAAAATTAGGAGACGATTATATCTACACGAGTGAGGATTTCGACAAAGACATCCAAGAACATCAAGTAGAAGAAAGTGGCAACAAATTCATAGTAAACTGGGTAAAAGGTCAGAAAACAGGATTCTTTCTAGACCAGAGAGAAAACCGTCGCCTTGTTGGATCTTATGCCAAAGATAGATCTGTTCTAAATCTATTCTGCTACACTGGGGGCTTCTCTATCTCTGCACTTCGTGGAGGTGCTAAGCTGGTAGAAAGTGTAGACTCATCGAAGACTGCGATAGAAATGCTTGAGAAAAATGTTAATGCAAATGGCTATGAAGCAGATAAGCATTCATCAGTTTGCACTGATGCGATAGACTACTTAAAATCTATTCCACAAGGAAAATTCGATCTGATGATCGTTGATCCACCTGCTTTTGCAAAACATAGAGGGTCTCTAAATAATGCACTACGAGCTTATCAGCGTCTAAACGCTTCAGCTATAGAAAAGATAGCTTCAGGAGGTATTATTTTCACATTTAGTTGTTCACAAGTCGTGGATCGTCAAGCTTTTGCACTTAGTGTATTCTCAGCTGCAGCTTCAGTTGGAAGAAAAGTAAGAATCCTAAACAGACTTAGTCAATCTAACGATCACCCTGTAAATATATACCATCCTGAAGGTGAATATCTTAAAGGACTAATCATATATGTTGAATAAACTATAGTTCTAGTAATGGAAAAACTAATTATCAACTCTACAGACAAGGCCTCTATATATAAAGAAATTATACCGCAGGTTGAAAATATTATCAGCCCTGAGTTCAATATTATATCTAACCTTGCTAATATAGCAGCTATACTTAAAGAAGCTTTTAACTTCTACTGGGTCGGCTTCTATTTAGTAAATAATGAGAGATTAGAACTTGGTCCTTTCCAAGGTCCACTTGCTTGTTGTACGATACAGTATGGCAGAGGAGTATGTGGCTCAGCATGGAAAGAGGGTAAAACTATAGTAGTTGAAGATGTGGATAAGTTCCCTGGACACATAGCTTGTAGCTCTGCCTCTCGCTCTGAAATAGTGGTTCCATTATTTGATTCTGACAATAAAATTTATGCTGTCTTAGATATCGACAGTACTGAACTAGCCGATTTTGACGTTATAGACAAAGAATATCTAGAAATTATTAGTGGTTTAATTTGCAAAACAAAAAATAATTCATAACTTTGTCCCCTCAATTTGAGAAATGGTGCTATGGCCGAGCGGTTAGGCAACGGTCTGCAAAACCGTCCACAGCGGTTCGATTCCGCTTGGCACCTCTAAAGACTGTCTTTATAAGGCAGTCTTTTTAATTTTAGTTTAGTTATGCGTAAAATTCACTTTAATAATAACTTTATTTGTATCTGCACTAGTAAATCTCACTCCCATGAAGATCCAAATGCTATTCTGTACTTTGCAAAAAGTGAATTTGAAACTTTTAGCGACATAGTTAGCACTATGCAAGACCCCCTGAACTATTCTAACATCTACATTCTTACTAAAAATCAAGAACTAACATATTCCAAGCTTCTTGAGAACTTCACAGAGATCGAAGCTGGTGGTGGATTAGTTCAAAATAGCGATGGCGATTTTCTAATTATCAAAAGGCACGGAAAATGGGACCTTCCAAAGGGGAAACTTGAAATAGGTGAGGCTATAGAGTCTTGTGCTGTAAGAGAGGTCGAAGAGGAGTGTGGCATTAGTGGTGTAGAAATAGTGGACAAAATATGTGTTACAGATCACGTCTACTCTATTGACTCTGAAAGTATCATCAAGCATAGCCACTGGTACTATATGACCTATTCTGGTAGCGAAGCGCTAAAAGCACAGATAGAGGAAGGAATCAGTGAACTATACTGGGTAAAAAAAGATAGCCTGCTTAATAATATTAAAACAAGCTATCCTAGTATTCAAGAAGTGGTATCTAAACTCAAAAAAGATTAAACAGCCTCATAACCAAATATATCGACTGCTACTCCATATTTAGCAGATCCATCACTTCTACCATCTTGACTCTCTGATTCGAATCTTTCAAAATCGATATCAAGAGTGAATGTTCCTCCTCCTTCAGGTAGATTTACGATCTCCCACATCTCTATTCTAACTGGATTTCCAGGACACCAGTTTGCTCTATCAAAGTAGGCAGTTCCTGCTTGAGTATAGTTCTGATCACAAGGAATAAATATTCTTCCTCTTTGTTTTAGGGCCTCTCCATTTAATTTTAGGGTATAGAAGTTCTCGTCAAACTCAGCAGCATTCCTTGTTCTATATTCTGGACGATCCAAGAACTTACCCTGATCGTGTCCGTGACCTGAGATTACGACCTTTAGCTGTAATCTATTTACTCCTTCAGGTATAGTTATTTCTCTTAGGCCTACATTCTCTGGCAACTCTATACTATCGAGCTCTCTTCCATACTCAAAAGATCTATAACCTGAAGTATTTCGCAAATCACTATCGTATAGCTTTTTAGCAAAAATCTGATTTAACTCTCTTTCTCCCTTATAGAAATCAAATATTAGCTGAGCAGTATGGTGCTTTCCTTCTGGAGAAGCATCAAAGCCGTTGAAATATAATTTAAACTCTGTTGCTCCCTGTAACATAGGAAGATACTCGGTTACATCAAAGTAATAAAGTTTCTGAAAATTAGGTGATATAAAAGAGTTTCCAAAAGGGGTTACCGCTCTTGCTATCTCCCACCATTCTCCTTCATACATAAAGGCAAAGGTAGTAAGATGATCATAACCAGAACATCCACTTGGACCAGCTCCCATTCTGTAAGTCATAATTACTCTATTAAATTCGTCTGTACTCTCAGGAAAGTCAACTGTAAACTTTTTATCATTTCCCTGTCCCCAGCCAAAGAACCAAAGGCCATGACGCTCTGTTTCCACTGTCACTTTCTCCCCAGACACTAAAGGATAGGTATTAGACACTTTTTTTTCTGGGGTGATATAAGCCGTTAAATTCTCGTGATCTACTCCCTGTCCATCTTGAGTTATAGTCAAGACATGAACGATATCAGGGTAGGCATTAAGTACGAAATTAACATTAATAGTTCTATACTCAATACTTGGATTCTCTTGCACTGTAAAAAGCTGATCTACTGGAACTAATGAGATATCTCCCTCTGCTAGGGTTAACTCAAACCAATCAGGAAACTGATCTAACATAGGATCATCTACCATTACATAAGCTGTCCATGCTCCACCAGCTGCCATAGAGAATTCTCCGACTCCTCCATTCGCACTTACTCGTATATTATTTTGTGGATAAAAGAATATTTCCGTTTCTGTCGGCGGGATAAGTTTTTCTGGAGTTCTATCGCACTGAGAACTCAAAGTTGTAAATACTACGACTAGCAGTGATAATGTAAATAAAAATTTCTTCATACTATATTAAATTTAGTTTATTGCTTCTACAAATATAAGAATTATGTTACAGTAATATTAAATCGTACATAAAAATTATTATCTCTGTTTTTAAAAAGTTAAATTTGCATTATAAATTTTTACTTTATGAAAGGAATAGAAATTATTCAAATCAACATTTCAGGCGAGGACAAACCTGGATTAACTTCATCTCTTACTGAGATATTATCTAACCAAAATGCAACTATCCTAGATATCGGACAGGCAAACATTCATAAGACGCTATCATTGGGTATAGTGTTTAAGACTACAGCGGACATCGCTGGTACCATTATGAAGGATTTATTATTTAAGTCCTACGAGCTAGGCGTAAATATAAAATTTACTCCTATTACTGAAGAAATGTATTCAGAATGGGTTAATAATCAAGGTAAAAATCGCTATATCATAACCTTACTAGGAAGAAGCATATCAGCAAATGACATAACTAATGTAACTAATGTCATCTCACTTCAAGGTCTAAACATAGATGCTATTAAGCGTCTTACTGGACGTATGCCTCTAGATCATAAAGAAAGAGGAACAAACGCTTGTATTGAGCTCTCTCTTCGTGGAACGCCTAAGGATCAAAAAGAAATGCAACTAAGATTCATAGAGTTCTCAGAGAAAAACAGCATAGATATATCCTTCCAAAAGGATGATGTATACCGCCGCTCTCGTAGACTGATATGTTTCGATATGGACTCTACTCTTATACAGACTGAAACTATAGATGAACTTGGGGACAGAGCTGGAGTAGGAGAAGAAATTAGAGCTATCACTGAAAGTGCGATGCGAGGAGAAATAGACTTCAGAGAAAGTTTTGAGCGCAGAATCGCTCTTCTTAAGGGCTTAGATGCTTCTGTTCTTGATGAAATAATCAAGGAAGCACCTATCACAGAAGGTCTAGAGCGCATGATGAAAATATTAAAGAGAATCGGCTACAAGACCGCTATCTTATCTGGAGGATTCACCTTCTATGGAAATTACCTAAAACAAAGATTTGGTTTCGACTACGTATACGCAAATGAATTAGAAATAGTGGATGGCAAGCTTACAGGAAAATATATTGGCCAAATGGTCGATGGCGAGAGAAAGGCTGAGCTTCTTAAGCTTCTTTGTCAGTTTGAAAATATTAATGTCGCACAAGCAGTTGCCGTAGGCGATGGTGCAAACGACCTTCCGATGTTAAGCACAGCAGGTCTTGGTATTGCATTCCACGCTAAGCCTAAGGTAAAGGCGAATGCTTCTCAGACTCTATCTTCTATAGGAATAGATGGTATACTATACTTCCTAGGTCTTAAGGACTCATTTGTAGAATAAAAACATACTATATTGAAAGAATATTCAAAAGTACTATCTATAGCTGGCAGTGATTCTGGCGGCGGAGCAGGCATACAGGCTGACATCAAAACGATTCAAGCCTGTGGTAGCTATGCGAGCACTGCCATAACAGCTATAACGGCTCAAAATACTCTAGGGGTAGAAAGTGTATTCCCTCTACCTCTAGATATTGTTTCAGCACAGATTCGCGCAGTCCTTAGCGACATCGGGGCAAATGCTGTAAAAACAGGTATGCTTCATTCAAAGGAAGTCATAGAACAAGTAGCGATATTGCTCGAAGAGCACGAAATCAAAAACCTCGTCGTCGACCCAGTAATGATTTCCACTTCAGGTCATAGACTGCTTGAAGAACAAGCAATATCGGCTCTTATTAACTCCCTAGCCCCTCTCGCTACCCTTATCACACCAAACATACCTGAGGCCGAGATACTTGTGGGTAAAAACATTAACTCCCAAAAGGACTTCAAAACGATAGCAGTAGAACTATCTAATATATTATCTTCAAAGGGAGTAAAAAAAGTATCCGTACTATTAAAAGCTGGTCATGCAGAAGGCGACGAGCTAATAGACCTCCTATACAATGCTCAGACAGAAGAATTTATAGAACTTCGTTCCGATAAAGTATACACAAGAAATACCCACGGCACTGGCTGCACCCTTTCAGCCGCTATCTCAGCATTTCTATCACAAGGATACAGTCTCAATGATGCAGTAATTAAAGCCAAAGACTACCTAAGCCAAGCCATCATCAACGGAGCTTCCTACAAAATAGGCTCTGGCTTCGGCCCCGTTAAATTCTAATCGAAAAACAAGGCCCCTCTGTAAAACCCAACATATCAGCTACTTACAAAAAGACCCTCCTCATTTCAGGATAGTCTTTCTGTATCTTACTGAAAACCAACGCGATGCAGGAGGGCCTAGGTTTAATCCGTCGGAGTTTTCATGCCCTGAGAGCGTTTTTTGACGACGGGTGGGGTGATTTGGAGTGAGATGAGCTATATTGAAAGATATTAGGTCCTTAATTTTTATTTATATCTAGGATAATTGAATAATAGTGTGTTTTTTTTGATATATTTGTAGTTTACAACATAAAAATATATTAATTATGAATAATTCAACTGTTAGCCAATTCCTGATAACACATTCAGGAGACTTCCCTAGAGAGAAAATGCCATTTATTAAAGAAAGACTTGAGAAACTAGAAGATCCGAATGATGTGCTAGTATATACATCATTTAAAACTCCTGTCATCTCTCTAATTTTATCACTTTTCTTAGGCTATCTTGGAATAGATAGACTTTATGTTGGAGATATAGGACTAGGAATTCTTAAACTTATCACATGTGGAGGTTTAGGTATCTGGACGATAATTGATTGGTTCTTAATTATGAAAGTTACACGTAGAAAAAACTACGAAAAACTAGCCATTCTAATGTAACAGCGAACACTATTACATTAGTTCAACAAAAGTCATAAAAAAAACAAATCAAACAAGCACTGCTAGTATAGAGAGTTTCCAGTATAAGAATTCTCTATACTGGTAAATAAGTACGCTGAGTACTACCCCGCTAAACGCATACTTTCCTGTCAATCGACCTACCCTTTAATCTATTCATCTTTTTAATATATGTCTACAATGATTAATAAAAGGCTTTACACACTTATTCAAGCTTCCTTAAATAGTTCTATACCTATGGACCTAGAACTCTTTGAAGGGATGAACTCTAAAACATGGATAGATCTAATGGAATTAGCTAAGTCGAATGGATTAAAATATTTAATCTTCGATGCGATTTCTTTATTACCAGAGAAACTTAGGCCTGCTGACACTCTATATATTAAATGGTATTTAGAAACAGAAAATTCTGAAGCAAGATTTCTGAAATACACTCAGATTTTAGAAGAATTAGCTCAGTTAATGGCTAATAACTCCATTCCTCTAATGCTAATGAAAGGATACACTATAGCTATGACCTATCCCACCCCAGCACGTAGAGAAGGTGGAGATTTTGACATTTACCTTTTTGACAATCATAGTAAGGGCGATTCTATCTTAAAAGCAAACTGTGAGGTCTCTTTAGAATTTAACAGCGACTCTTGTCACTCAAACTTCTTTTATCAAGGCATCTCTGTTGAAAATCACAAACATTTTTTCACTCCTGACGAAGGCTTCCTATTAAAAGTAAACACATACACCAAAGCAGAGAAAACGATCATCGATGGCATATCTAATAATAGAATAAGCGAAATTAAAGTAGGCGAGCAGACCATAAAAGTTCTAGAACCAAATTTAGCTATTTTTCACCATATAATACACACTCTAAAACACACTGTGGGCGTAGCAACAGCTTTAAGACAATACACTGACTGGGTCGTTCTATTTAATCATTACCGTGATCGCCTAGACCGCGAATGGTTATTAGAAAAAATCAAAGAGTGTAATGTGGAGACCTATATCGCAAACGTAGAATCCTTCCTAAAAGAAAATATCGGATTTGAACCATTCTTCAATATTCAAAATAAGAAGATCTACAAAGGTAGATACTCAATAGGGCATTTAGCATTTAATCAAGAGGAAATACTAATATCAAGACACGAAAAACCGATAGCCCATATCACTCAACTAATTAAGAAATTCTACACTCAGCAAAGATTATATAACGTATATCTTGGAGATAAAGGATGGAGCCTCTATTTCATACCACAACTTACTAGAAAAATTAAACGCTTCCTAGGTTTTAGAAATTAAACTCGACGCCCTCCCTTGAAAGCACTGAATACTATATATTTACAAAAGACTACCCTTGAGTAGTCTTTTTTTGTATACTATTGAAAATTAACGTGTTGCAGAATGACTTTTAAGCCTATCACGTAGATAATCCTGACTACGAAGATCTATGAACTCGCAAGAATAATCTAGCCACTGCTCTGCTAATTCGTAGTTTCCTATTATTTCACATGCTTGCGCAATATTGAAGGCTGCGTGAGCGGATTTTGTAGTAGACGAAGTCTTAAATAGTTCAGTCCATATTCTTATAGCCTCCTCCCACTGGAAGTTTTTTGCATAACTATATGCTTCATTCCATAGCTCCGAGTCATAAATCAAAATTAAACGGCTTTCCCTTTGCCACTTTGGAGTAATATCCTCTGTTAACTGCTGCCCAACTTGTTGAAAGGCATCACCTATGCTCTCAGTAGCCTTAGAGATGAGCTTTAACGAAGATACCTCTTCTTGTAAAAGAATATTCCAATATAGAGTATCCTTAATCAGTTCATCGTACACTACTTCATTCTTGTCTGCATCATATAACCTTAAAGCAAATTTAAAAGGGAGTCTTACTATATTCTGGAAATAATTATCACCCTGTGTGTAAACTCGCTTAGAAGAAACCTCTACAGCAAAATCACCGGTATTTAGTTCCGACAAAACAACTAACATATCAGTTCCGACAAGAGCTGAATAACCTAACATCGAAGTTTTAGAAGCAAAACTAAAATTATCTTTTGAATACGTGTATACTGGCAAAGTCTCTGTCTCTATTCCCAAATCCTGCTCTAAGCCCTCAGCTAAACCCATAGAGATGGAAGCCAAAACAATACTATCAGCAAAAACATCCTGCTGCTCCATCGTCAACGCTATGCTCTGTGAATTAAATTCTATTTTAGGAGAATCATCAGCCCTTCTTTCTAAAGCAATATAACGGGAAGACGGACCACATGATACAATTAAAAATCCAAGTAATATCTGAGAAAAAATAAAAATACAGCGTTTCATAATAATCTTTATTTAAGCACGCAAAAGCGTCTCTATTTAATTAGTAATATCTACAAAGATAAAAATGTTATTCAAAAAATAAAATGATTACTAGTATTTTGATTAGTTTTGTTTCAAATTGAAGGATAGAAAAAAGATGTGATGCAAAAGGATTATTTAAAGTTACATATAGCTATCCTGTTAGCAGGGCTAACAGGTATTTTCGGGAAACTCATAGTTTTAGACGAGTATTTACTTGTCACTTGGAGGTTATTATTTGCTTCAGTTATAATGATAGCTTTTGCAGCTATCACTAAGCAACTGAAGGTAGTTCCGAAGAAATATGTCTTACGGTATTTTATAGCTGGGAGTTTACTTGCACTGCATTGGGTAGGGTTTTATGGGAGTATTATTAAGTCTAATATATCTATTGGGGTAATTTGCTTCTCTTTATGTGGCTTTTTCTCTGCCATTTTAGAGCCTCTAATTCTTAAAAAGAAGTTTTCATTTAAAGAACTTTGTCTTGGAGTTTTGGTAGTGGTCGGACTAATGTTTATTTTCACATTAGAAACTAGATATAGGCTAGGAATAATTTATGGAATAATCTCAGCATTCCTAGTTTCAGCATTTACCATATTAAATAAAAAATGGTCCACCCCAGATATAAACTCTAGCACAGTAATTAGTTATGAACTGCCCATGGGCTTTCTTACTCTCTTAATTTTGCTACCCTTCTACCTATGGTTAGTTCCTACAGAAAAGCTAATTCCTAACGATTTAGACATAATTAACCTAATCATCTTATCATCTATATGTACTATTATCCCTCAGATATTCACCATAGAAGCATTAAAAAAGATTTCAGCATTTACAGTAAACCTTTCCTTCAATCTAGAGCCCATCTATAGCATCATAATAGCCTTTATCTTCTTCGGAGAAGCAAAAGAACTAGATTATGGCTTTTATATAGGGGTTAGTATCATTGTATCTTCTGTTATAATTCAGAGTTTGAGCGGAAGAAAAAAGAAAATAGATGCAAGTTAAGCACCTTTAAATAGTGATTCTACCCTCAGCCCAAAGTCTACCTAATGAAAATGTGGCACTAGCCCTAGGTTTAATCTTCCGTGGTGGGTGGGAATGCGGTGATATAC
>CAYJFD010000035.1:0-7128 GCA_964369605.1 uncultured Muribaculaceae bacterium
ACGCAGTAGTTTTGCGAAATTTTGTTGTAATCTATCCATAGTCAACATCTTTTATGGTGCAAAGATAATATATATTGCTCAATAAGAGAGCAAAAATTAAAGAAAAATGCTCAAAGAGTGAGCATTTCAGCATCCATCTACTAGTAATATCATCTTTGACTTGGTAAAAAAATCATACAGCTGTTGTCTAAATTTTATACAGTTGGGTTTAGGGAGGAAAGTGTAAGGGCTTAATAAATAGACATTTGTTAAAATGGCATAAAAGTGGCATAGTTATAGTTTAGAATTAACTTTTTAATCGAATGAAAACAATATTTAAAAATTGCATTTATGCTTTAAGGCATTTTAAGGTAGCATCAGTACTGAACATACTAGGACTAAGCATAGCCTTCACAGTCTTTACTATGATATTTTCGTTACTGTATTGGGAATGGGGTTATAATAGTAGCTATAATGAGGGAGATAGGATTCATCAAGCATATATTACTCAGGAGGGAAGCCCTTCTCCTATGCTAAGCAGACCTATGGCAGAGATGCTTAGTCAAAGCTCCGCTTCTATAGAGTCTTATAGCTTAATTTCCTATGCTGATCAACTTACTGGTTTAATTTGGAAGACTGTCTCTAGTGATCTTCAAATAGATACTAAGGTATATGGTGTGAATCCTGCCTTTGTGGAAATGTTTGAAATGGAGGTAGTAGCAGGGGATTTATCGAAGATATCAGCTCCAGGTTCTGCTATAGTTTCTGAGTCAGTGGCTAGAAAATATTGGAATTCTACTTCAAGCAGTGATGATGGAAATTCTGAGAAAATTATCGGTGAAGATTGGGATTATCAATCAGTGCTAGGTGAAATGATTAAATGTGAAAAATATGAGTATACCATAGTAGGAGTATATCGTGATTTTCCATCTAATGCTATGACTTCGAATTCGATTTATACTTATCTAGGTGAACTCGGGATAGAAGATGAAGCAATGGTAGGTTTTATGGCATTCTATAAGTTATTGCCGAAGGTTAAGATGGAAGATGTCGTTGAAAATATGCAAAATTCATGGAGTGAATATGAGGGAAAGAAGAATGTACTGCTTGAGGGTAGAGAGATAAAACTTTGTCCTATCAGGGATCTATATTTCTCAGGTGTTGGCTCCACAGAGCAAGGGAATGTACTAGTTTCTATGATTTTACTATCGGTGGCGATGCTGATTATTTTTATAGGCGTAGTAAACTATATAAATTTCTTTATCTCCCTGATTCCTATTAGGATTAAGAATATTAATATTTCTAAAATATATGGTGCTTCTAGTAAAGCTTTGAAGTCAAATATAATTATTGAGTCTATAATTATTCTTATCATTTCATTTGCTTTATCTTTACTTTTCTCCCAATATATAAGTGAAACCATCGTAAACTTTTCTCCGACCTCATTAAAAGTTAAAGATAATCTGGATGTGGTAACTGTGGTTGGCGTTTTAGCCCTAACTGTAGGTGCTTTAATCGGAGTTTTTAGTTCTTCGTATATTACTAAGCAAAATCCTGCTTTTGTTCTGCGTGGTAGCTTTGGTCGCTCCAAAGCAGGTAGAGCACTTCGTTCTATTCTTATAGGGATACAATTTACTGTTGCTATTTTTATGATAATAGGAACGGGCTTTGTCGTACTTCAGAATAGATATATGAAGGAATTTGATTATGGATTTAATAAGGAGAGATTATATACTTCGGAGATTAGTTTAGCCGCTTATTCTAATCGTAGTCTTCTTGAAGCGGAGCTAAGTAAAGTTCCATTTATAGAGGAGGTCGCCTTTTCTAGTCCATATTTAGGTCCTTCTTCTATGGTTATGAGTACAAGGTCCGAGAATGAGACTATAACTATGAATTTATTATTATGTTCATATAACTTTCCAGAAATGGCAGGAATAGAATTAGCTGAAGGCAGATATTTTAGAGAAGAGGATATGACTAAGGCACAAACTCCATCTATTTTAATTAATAAGACTGCGTCTACCTTATTAAATTTTAAAGTTGGCGATGTTATGCCTGGCCTAGAAGCTACGATAGTAGGGATTTTAGATGATTTTAAGTTTAACTCTCTACACACAGGAATGTCTCCTCAAGTCATTATGGGCGTAAGTCCTCTTGTTCCCTACCCGATGAATACTCTAAGTATAAGAGTTGCCAGTGGAGCTAAATATAGTGAAGTTCTTACGACCTTAGAAGAAGCTATTTTAAAAGTCGACCCTAATGCTAGCGTAGAAAGTATAAAACTTAAAACTATAGATGAGAGTATATATGGACTTTATAATAATGAAGATACTTTGGTCTTAATGATTTCTATTTTTGCTCTTTCTTGCATTATCATTTCTCTTTTAGGGGTTATTAGTATGATTATGTTTGAAGCTCAGCACTCACGTCGAGAGGTCGCTGTTCGTAAGATATATGGCTCTAGCATACTAGGTATATTGTTAAAGTTTAACTTCCAAATCATTAAGGTCTTAATTTTTAGTGCAGTGCTAGCCCTACCTTTAAGTTGGTTTGCAGTAGACCGTTGGTTAAGTGCTTATCCATTTAGGGTTAATATGAGCTGGTGGGTATTCGCACTAGGTGTATTAGTTGTATTTCTAATCGTCTCTCTAACTGTAACACTACAAATCTACAAATCAGCGAGTGAGAACCCAACTGAGAATTTAAAATAGGTAATAAAAAAATAAATCACATAATTAATGTAAAACAATGTCTAAAACTATTGCGCAATAAAATTATTATTCCCACTTTTGTCAATAAATAATATCTTTTATGTGAAAAATTTCACATAAAAGACACAAAATAGCGCAACATGAAATTACAAAGAGACTCAATTAAGGCATTATGCCAATGGAAGGAGAGCAAAAATCGTAAGCCCCTCGTACTGCAAGGTGCAAGACAGGTGGGCAAGACTTGGTTGCTGAAGGAATTTGGCAAAACAAATTTTGATGATGTTGCCCTCTTCAACTTTGATGAAAACCCTGAACTCAAGCAGTTCTTTACATCAACTAAAGATGTCAAGCGTATTCTTGAAAACCTTTCTCTCGTGCACGGCAAAAAGATTGCCCCCCAATCTACGCTCATCATATTTGATGAGATTCAGGAATGCAATGATGCCTTGAATACTCTTAAATACTTTGCAGAGAACACCCCTGAATATTATATTGCGTGCGCTGGGTCTCTGCTGGGCGTTGCGATGAGCAGGGGTGCATCATTCCCTGTCGGCAAGGTGGAATTCTTATGCATCTATCCATTATCATTTTTAGAATTCCTTGCCAGTGCCGATAAGCAACTCTACGAATATGTGCAGGGTATTAATAGGATTGAACCTCTACCAGATATATTCTTTAATCAACTGCTCGATAAATTTAAAATGTACTTCATATCTGGAGGTATGCCAGAGGCTGTAAATGAACTTTTGGAGAGTGGCGATATTACAAATGTACAGAAGATACTCCAAAATATTCTGAATGCCTACGCTCTTGATTTCAGCAAACACGCAGACAATAGCGATGTTACGAAAATTGGTTATGTATGGCAGTCGCTCCCATCGCAGCTTGCTCGTGACAACAAAAAATTCTTATACAAGGTGATTAAGCCTGGAGCAAGAGCACGCGAGTATGAAGATGCACTTAGTTGGCTCACCAATGCAGGGTTGATACACCGTGTTAATCTCTGCTCAAAACCATCTCTTCCACTATCGGCTTATGATGATATTAGCGCATTTAAGATCTACTCGCTGGATATTGGGCTACTTAGGCAACAATCACGTCTTGCTCCAAGCGCAATAGCCGAGGGCAATAGGTTACTAACGGAATTTAAGGGCGCACTCTCCGAGAACTACATCTTGACAAGTTTGGTGCGAGAGTCAGAGAACTCACCTCGATATTGGACATCGGGCAATCAGGCTGAGATAGATTTTATACTCCAGGTGGAGAATGAGATAGTCCCCATTGAGGTTAAGGCCGACGAGAACGTGACGGGCAAGAGTATGACCCGCTACCGCAAGGAGTTCTCGCCTGAGCTGAGTTTGAGGTATTCACTCAGGAACCTAAAACAGGATGGCGGTTTGGTTAATATCCCACTGTTTTTGGCAGACCTGACTCCTCGAATTATGGAGATGGCAAAGAGGGGAATAAAATAATATGCAGGATCAAGCAATATTAATATCTATCTCTCTGCTCATTAATCCATCCATAAGAGTTGTCTCTATTTATGTTCAGTAACTTCAGAATCTCTTCTGTATTAGTGCAGAGGAGTATATCTGAAAGCATCCCGTCTCCATACATTGTAATGACATAATCTATAATTATAGCTCCCAAGATGTATTGGGCACTGATATTAGGTGCTATTTGAGAGTTCAAAAACTCTTGGTTAAAAAAATCATTTGTACGATCCAACTCCTCGATATGAGTATAAAACAGATCGATATATTCTGTAAACTCTCTGCCTGCAACTCCTCCATAATAGGTGGCAATGCCCTCTTCAATCCACTGCGGAATATTAGGATATATTGGAGATAGTATAGCGTGGACAAGTTCGTGAATGTGATCCTCACGTGTGGTGAGGATTATTGATGGAGCGATGGCGAGCCCAGCATTGGGATCTTCACTGCGGAATGCAGTGTATGGGACACCCAAGGCACTCCAAGCCTCATCAATAGATCTGGCAACCACAACAGTTATTTTATGGGTCTGCGGAATCTCATACTTCTCGGTGAAAAAGTTGTAGAACCGTAAAAAATCGTTCACTTTTTTTCTCACAGGCACTCGACCTTGAGCGAAATAGAGCTCTATATTATCCGACTTCACTACATTCATAGAGCGCTTCGCAACATCAAAATAGTTATGCAACTTATATACTCCGCTCTCTTTGCTGACATATACTTTGTAGAGCATAAACAGGATCGGTTTCTGCTTATCGGGGATATTTATTTCGTATGTTGAATTTATCTCAAAGAGCCCATTTTGATTAACTCTGCGTATGCTCTGCACTGTGTTATAGCCTTTGTATATAGGAAAATCGCCTGCTGCAAATTTCATTACGTCAATATCTCCATCGCCCCAAAAATCTGCAATATTTGGATCATCATTCTGTTGGGCGGTGATATAGAGTTGCCAAAATTCTCTTATTTGAACTACACTCTCATCCTTGCTAAAGTCCACTTCAGGGCTAAAGTGCAGACTCTGACCGAATACATTTGAGATAGCAGCAACTGAACAGATTGCAAGCAGTATTGTTTTTTTCATAAGCCAAATAGTTAATGACGCCAAAGTTATAAATAAATTCCAAAACCTAACTAAATTGAAGATGGCCTCCATCCTAAACACCTTAGGGCTGACTATTGCCTTTGGCAATACTTCACTCTTGGCGATAAGATTGCCTTTGGCAATAGCTTTACTTCGGCGGGATCACTGCCTTCGTCCATGGAAGTAGTTTGTCAAAGAATCACACACTCACTGTCTAAATCTTAGACACCTTCTCCCTTCTCCAAAAACACAACAGGCTAACACACAAACCCTTAACTTAATGGCATAATAATGGCACATATACCATTTAGATATGAACAAATAAAAAACAAACAAATGAAAAAAATAATTAACACATTAATCATAGCTGTATTTGCCTTAAATATAGCTCAAGCTCAAAACATTGAGCACTCGGTATTACATAAATTTAACCAAATCGACATATCTGGTGGCTATCTGGATGTACATATCTCGCAGAGTGATGAATTTAAGATAGAAATAGAAGGTAAAGAGGAGATGATGGAGGATTTTGAGTATGCTGTAAAAGGAGGCACTCTAGTAGTGGAACTTCCTTCAGACGAAAAATCTCAGAAGAGATGGTTCTCTAAGTTTGAGAAAGAAACTAACTTAAAGGTAAGAATTTACTCCCCAAATTATGAAAGAATTAAAATCAGTGGAGCTGCGAACTTATATGGGGAAGGGCTTATAAAATCCAGACAACTAGAGATAGTTGCTAGTGGGGCTACTGATTCCTTTCTTAATGTAGAGTCGGACGAATTGTATTTAAGTGTGAGTGGAGCATCTGATTTAGCTCTGAATCTAGTAGCAGAAAGTCTTGATGGAAGTATTAGCGGAGCTTCTGACCTAAACCTAAAGGCTAATGTAGATTATATGAAACTTAGGTGTTCAGGTGCATCTGATGTAAATGCTAAAGGTCAAGCCAATACGATAGAAATTAAGGCCTCAGGAGCATCTGATTATAACGGAAGTAATCTAATCTCAAAGATGGCTAATGTTTCAAGCTCTGGGAGTGCGGACTGTCTAATAAATTCTGAGTTCATTAGAAATCTAAGTGTCAGCGGAGCAAGTGACGTGGATAATTATTATAGGGACTAGAGATGTTGTGTCAAAGAATTATACACGTGTTGTCTAAATAGTAGACAATGTATTATCGAGTATTCGGATGTAAATGTTTAAAATACAACTGTTTAGCTAAAGTGGCATAATAATGGTAGATTATAAGTTAGAAATGCAGCTTTAGCATAGTACAAAATATAGAAACATCAAGTATAGCATAAAACTTACGAACATATGAAAAACATAATAAGAAACCTATTTCTTACACTTACGAAATTCAAGATGGCTTCCATCCTGAATATCTTAGGACTTACTATCGCTTTTGCTGTTTTTATGGTCATAATGACGCAGATAATGTGGGAGAGGGGCTATAACAAAAGCTTTAAAAAAGGAGAGGATACATATATGCTGGCAGTTGAGTATTATGATAGATATTCAATGCATTTATCTCGTCCTCTTGCAGAGCAAGTAGGTCAATCCTCTCCGCTAATTGAGGAGTATACTCCGTACTGGGATTATAATAGTAACATATACGTAATTAATAATATTGAAACCTATATACCTACAGTGTATGTTGGTTCTAATTTTGCCGAAATGTTCTCTTTTAAAACTGTAGAAGGAAATCTGAGCAAGATTAATGAACCTAATTCTGTTATTATTCCGAAATCTTGGGCAGATAAATATTTTAGGGGAGAATCTGCTATCGGAAAGACTTTAACTAGAAAAGATGATGATCAGGTAGATGTCATAGTGGGCGTATACGAAGATCTTCCTGAAAATTCTA
>CAYJFD010000035.1:7146-19158 GCA_964369605.1 uncultured Muribaculaceae bacterium
TGGGAATGCAATTTATAGAGATTTAGGCGATTATAATATTGAAACTAGGTCTGAGTGGAGTTATCAATATTTCTATAAGTTTATAGATGGAACTAGTCCAGAAAAAGTAATAGAAAGTTTAATAGCTGAACTTTCTAAAGATATGCCGGATGACTCAGAGGGTTTGGAAAAGGATTTCTTTAGGTTTGAATCTATTGATGAGTTCTATTTTTCGGATATACCCACTTATTTTGAAAAAGGGAATAAACCACTTAGTATAATACTATTCTCAGTAGCTATGATTATCATTCTTATAGCTCTTATAAACTACATTAATTTCTTTATGGCTCTAGTTCCCATAAGAATTCGAAGTGTAAATATTAGTAAGGTATTTGGTGCTTCATTATTATCTTTAAAGGCGAATATAATGTTTGAGGCTATAGGTATAGTTCTACTTTCATTTCTTTTGTCTCTGCCTCTGGTTCAGTACATTTCCACACTTGAGATAGGAGAATTCACAAGTGTGTCTTTAGCTATTTTAGATAATATACCTATGGTGATATTTACATTTTTATTAGCTATTGGCGTAGCCCTAATAACAGGATTATTCCCAGCCTACTATATAAATAAATTCTCCCCTGCCTTAATTTTAAAAGGTTCATTTGGACGTTCAAAAAGCGGTCGCAAATTTAGGGCGATTTTAAGTACCTTCCAGTTTGTTATATCTATGTCGCTAACTATTATAGCCTTATTCGTTCTCGTTCAAAACAAATACCTAAAGAGTTATGATTACGGATTTGAAAGAGAAAATATGTTGACTACTAGATTAAATGGAGAGGTAATGCAGAGTAAAGATGTCTTCAGTAGTGAGCTTAGAAGAAACACAGATATAATAGATATAGCCTATTCAGACAACTCTATATTTAATTTTGGAATGGGTTGGGGAAGAGATATAAATGGAGAGGAGGTGAATTTTTCCTGCTTACCTACTTCTTGGAACTTTCCAGAATTTCTAGGCTTAGAGCTAGTTGATGGTCGTTTCTTCATAGAAGAGGATAAGACCAAGCCAGGTGGTACTGCTATCTTTAATGAGACAGCAGCGAAACTATATAAACTAAAGGTAGGTGATAAATTTTATGGCCATGCCAACGACCTAGCTGAGGTCGTAGGAATCGTAAAGGACTTCAACTTTAGATCCCTGCACCAGGAAATTAAACCAGTATGTTTATATGAGTTCGGAAGTGCTGGCTGGAGAGATCCTAGTATGTTGAATATAAAGTATCGTCAAGGTGCAGATCTAGGAAAAGTTCGAGAGTTTATTGTTAATACTATATTAGATATATCTCCAAATACAAATCCTGAGAACATAGAAATAACTCACCTAAATCAGGATTTAGACGCTATTTATAAAAAAGAAGATAAATTATCGCAAGTTATCTCAGTGTTTTCTATAGTCTCTATTCTGATTTCCCTACTTGGCTTATTTGGAATAATAGTATTTGAAACTCAATACCGTCGTAAAGAAGTCGCTATTAGAAAGGTGCACGGCTCTTCCATTCAAGAGATTCTACTCTTATTTAATAGCCAGATAGTTAGAGTTTTATGCATCAGTGCTATAATAAGTATCCCTATCTCCTGGTTTATAGTAAAGGGCTGGCTTAGCAGCTTTGCATACAAAGTTCCTCTTTACTGGTGGGTATTCGCCAGTGCTATCGCAATAGTATCTATAATCGTAATATCAGTAGTGACAGCCCAAACCTTTAAGTCTGCAAAAGATAACCCTGTGGGTGGTTTGGGGGATAATTAGAGTAATCCATCTTGGTTGAGTTCTCTGAAAGAATTATACTATATTTGCGCCCACTTTTGTAAACGAGAATATCAGATATTATGCTAAATAAAACCAAATTTGCTGTTGTTATTATTACTATGTTGGTCGTAACTATTTTTACTGGATGCCAAAAAGAATATATCTTTAATTATAATGATATAGTCGGGGAAACATTTTCAAACTCTGTAGAAAGAATAGAATTTTTATCTCAAGACTCTTTAATCTGGACCATTTCAGTGTATAGAGATACACCAATCGCATATAAACTTCCTTATATGATCACAGATGGCGCTTTTACATTAGCTGAGTTTCGAGATGCATTAAGACACGATTATATTAATGAATATACTGGAGAGAATGAGTTTGTTACTAAATATCTAAGTGATAGATTATCTGGAAGGTTTGAGAGTTCATCAGAATTAGACTGTGATAATATTCTACACACTTATAATGAGAAGCTTAATGACCTATATTCTTTTGGCAGTGGGTATATAAGCTTTGCGACGACATTAAGTAAAGAGTAAACTCGTATTCTAGTTGAGCTGTACACGGCAACCCGCCTCAGAAGCACTTCTAAGTCACATCAGTGTGTACAGCTCAACGAAAATTCTCGATTCTGATCGAGCTGTACACGGCAACCCACCTCAGAAGCACTTCTAAGTCACATCAGTGTGTACAGTTCAACGAAAACTCTCGATTCAAATTGAGCAACAAATTCATTTATTTAACAATTAGCTAGGATTTGTTAATGATACTGTTTATTTTTGTGAAAGATTAGTTATTAACGATAAAATGAGGAGAGAGATTATGAGAGAAAGATTCTACCATCTATGTAATAAACCAAGCAAGGTTTTTTTTCGTAACGAAAGCGATTTCATAAACGCAATTACTAAATTAGCTTCTACGTCATATTGTTCAGAGACACAGGTAATGGCTTTCAGTGTTATGTCAACACATTTTCATTTTGTAATAAAATCTCCGAATATAAAGGAGTTTATATTTCAATTTAAAAGAGACTACACTAAATATTTTAATCTAAAGTATAAGAGAAAAGGAGCAATATTTAACAATCTTAATATTAGAGAATTAAATAATGCTGGGGAACTCCTACACGCCATAAATTATGTCCTAAAGAACCCTCTTCACCACAACGTAGTAAATATTCCTTTTAAATATCAATACTCAAGCATTAATGTTTATTTTAGAGAAGAGTTAAATCGCTATAGTTTTCTATTATCAAAACAACGCAAAAGTTTAAGAAAGACTAGTGAACTTTCAGCCAGAGAGTATAGAAAACTATTCGGACACAAACATGTTTCTATGGAATTCCTGATAGCAAATTCTGGATTAGTTATTCCTGAAAGTTTTATCGATATTAGGTCAGTGGAACAATTATACAAGACTGCTAGATCGTTTATGTATAATATGAATAAACCGATGACAGAAGAGATTAATTTCTTTGGATTTAAGTCTACTGAAGTTTACCAGAACGATAGAGACCTACATACTAAATTTAGCAAAATGGATGACCTAGCTGTTTGTGAATTCATAGATAGATATCTGCATCCCAAGACTTTTGTAGAGGCTAGTCAAGAAGATTACTCATTTCTTAAGCAAGAACTTTTAAAAAGAGGTGTTGATACATTCCAGTTTGAGCGCTGTCTTTAATCTTGATCGAGCTGTACACGGCAACCCGCCTCAGAAGCACTTCTAAGTCACATCAGTGTGTACAGCTCTGAAATAGAATGAAAACTCTGTAAAAAAATTATACAGATATTGTCAAAATTTTAGACATACAAATTCATGTGTCAGAATGTAATGGTTTAAAAAACAGGCGCTTAGTCATAGTGGCATAATAATAGCACACTATAAATTGGAAATGTAGCTCTTGTAGAGCATAAAATCTAAAAATATTTAAACCGAGCATAAATTCACGAACATGAAAAACATAATTAAAAACCTCATCCAGACCCTAACAAAATTCAAAATGGCTTCCATCCTAAACATCTTAGGATTAACAGTCGCCTTTGGCATATTCATCGTCATAATGTCGCAGATTTTTTGGGAGTTTTCCTATAATAAATCCGTAAAAGACTATGAAGACATAAGCCTATTTACCTTCGAAGCAGACCTTGGGGAAGGCATCAAGAATGTGCCTGTTACCTCTATAGGTATTGCCAAGGCAATGGCAGAAAATTCTCCGCAAGTGGAAGATTTTGCGATGAGGTACCCTGAAGCAGAGTCCTACACTTACACCCTCGAGGGCGAAGATAGGCAGTTCTCTGAAAATACAGACTTCGTCAGCAATAGCTATGCGGCATTATTGTCGTTAGACATAGTGGAAGGAAGTTTGGAAAGGTTCAAAGAACCCAATACCGTTCTAATTTCGGAGTCTCAGGCTCAAAAACTCTTCCCTAACGAGTCCTCTATCGGCAAACTTATTATCAGGGATAAGCATCAGCTCGAATCTAGGGAGGAAGCGAGGGTAAAATTAACCATAGTGGGAGTTTATAAAGATATGCCTTCTAATTTTTCCTTCGGCAATAATATACTTGATAAGATAGACTTTTTCAGGGATAACAATAATAGCTGGAATTTTATGACTATATTCAAAATAAAGGAAGGCGCAAATTCTAGCACTGCATACAAACCAGCTATGGATAAATTTGTGGAAATAATGAATAGTGATCCTAATTCTAGTATATCTACCAAGAACATTAAATTTATTCCTTTAGATGAGTTATATTATACTGAAGTAGTATTTATGCCAGGGGCTGGAAATAAACAGCAAGCGATAATACTCATCGCAGTAGCTATCTTAGTCATAGGTATAGCGGTAATTAACTACACTAATTTTTTTATGGCTCTTGTGCCGATTCGGATAAAATCAGTTAACCTTAATAAGGTATTTGGAGCGCCTACTGGGGTATTGAAATGGAATTTTATATTCGAAACGCTAGGAATAATGCTACTTTCGTTTTTCCTATCCCTAGGAGTAGTTCACTTTCTATCGCAGTCTGACCTATTTAATTTCTCATCTGCTTCATTAAGTCTAAAAGACAATCTTAATGTGGTATTATTCGCAGCTGCTATAGTAGTGTGCGTATCCATAGTTTCAGGAGCTTTTCCTGCATACTATATTACTAAGTTTTCGCCAGCTCTAGTACTTAAAGGTACATTCGGTCGTTCAAAGGCTGGAAATAAACTTAGAACATTATTAACTACCATACAGTTTGCTATATCTATAGCTCTGGTAGTTGTGGCCTCATTTGTCGTTCTACAAAATCATTATCTAAAAGATATAGATTATGGTTATAATCGTGAAAGGTTAATCACAGCAGATATTAGTCCCAAGATGATGGAGAATGCTAGCATAATAGAGCAGGGAGTCGCTCAATCTACATTATTAGAGAATTTTGCCTTTATAAGAACTTCTATGACTTCTGATTTAGTATCCACTTGGGGCTCACAATTAAATGATAGCGAGGAAGATATTTCATTTAAAGCTATTCTAGGAGACTGGAGATTCCCAGAATTCATAGGTGTAAAATTAATAGAAGGTAGATATTTTAATCAGCAAGATGTGGACTCAGATGTAGCTACTGTAATATTTAATGAAGCAGCTGTAAAGGCTTATGGAATAAAGGTGGGTGATAAAATAGCAGGTGGCTACCCAGTAGTGGGAATAGTGAAGGACTTTAATTATGCATCTGCACACGATATTATCGCTCCAGCCTGTCTTATCTTCGATCCTACGCTAAGACACGGAGTGCTAGAGAGTGTTAATTTTAGAGTGTCACCATCTGTAAGCAAGAGTGACGCACTTAAAGAAATAGAGTCAATATTAATTAAGGCTGACCCATCAGTAGATATCTCCACCCTAAATGTGCGAGACTACGATGAGGTGATAAATGCCCTATACTCTCAGGAAAATAAGACAGCAGGGTTTATCAGTGTATTTGCTTTAATCTCTATACTTATATCACTACTAGGGGTATTCGGAATGATAGTTTTCGAGATGCAATACCGCAGAAAGGAAGTAGCTGTAAGAAAGATCTTTGGTTCATCGGTGGAGCAGATCATATTAATATTTAATCGCACCATAATCTACACATTAGTTATAAGTGCTATAATAGCCCTACCCATAGCTTGGTACGTAGTGAAACTTTGGCTGAGTAATTTCGCTTACCAAACTCCTATCTATTGGTGGATCTTCCTATCTTCAGTTCTTGTAGTCGCCCTAATAGTTCTTCTAGTGGTAAACCTTCAGACCTATAAGGCAGCAAATGAAAACCCGGTGGAAAATTTGCAGGGATAAACCAAAGGTCAATTTTCTGCGGTACCCAGGAATGCGAATATATCTGGTGATTAGGTCTGTGATAGCGAATAAATATCAATTGTGGGAAAAAAAAAGATTTTTTCTATTAAACTATTGTTAATTTTGTAGGTCTAATGTAATCTAACAGATTGCAATAATATAAAACAATAATAAAACAATATAAAATATCGTGAGAAAAGCACTTGTCGCACTAATTACCATCGGTATACTAGCAGCAGCTGGACTGACTGCATACTTCCTAATTCAATCAAAACCTGAAGCTAAAAAAGCACCTGCAAAACAAACTCTTATAGGGGTTAAGACGCAAAGGGCTCATCATCAAGACTACACTATAGATATAACATATCCTGGTAGGGTGGAAGCTCGTGAGATATTAGTCCTTTCATCTCAAGTGAGTGGGCTGATTAAACAGGCAGAGGTCGCACTAAAAATAGGAGAGAGATTTAGAAAAGGAGACCTACTTGTTTCTATAGAAGATAACGATGTGAGAGCCAGTTATAAAGCAGCTTTGAGTAGCTTCTTAACCGTACTATCAAACTCCTTACCAGATCTGAAAATCGATTTTCCACAGGAGTATGATAAATGGTATGCTTTTTTCTCAAATATTAACTTAGATTCAAAATTGCCAGAACTGCCGGTAATCGCAACAGATAAAGAAAAAGTTTACCTGTCATCAAAGAATATTTTATCCTCTTATTATAACCTAGTACAGAAGGAGATAGTACTAGAAAGATATAAAATATATGCTCCATTTAATGGCGCTTATATGAGTGTAAGTAAAGAAGTAGGTGCTATCGCAACGGCAAATGCAGAGCTAGCAAGAATCGTTTCAACTGATCTGCTAGAAGTAGAGGTGGGAGTGTCACTAGAAGATGCAAAGATCCTGTCAAAGGGAATAGAGGTAGAAGTAGCCTCTGCTACTTCAAAAACATATAAAGGAGTAATAGATAGAATCAGTCCTTTTGTAGATCAAAGTACGCAGAGAGTAAATGTATATGTCTTGTTTAGTCAAGTAGATTCAGATATAGTCGAGGGCGAACTGTTAAATATTACTCTACCCTCAAAGACCCTAGAGAATGTTATAGAGCTAAATAGAGAGGCGATAGTTGGTGATACTTTAGTGTATACTGTCAAAGAGAATAAATTAGAAGGAGCGAAGGTTAAGGTATTAGCAAAAACCGCAACAAAAATTTATGTCCAAGGAATAGAGCCACAAACAATAGTGGTAGGTGAGTCTCTAGTTTCTCCTTATGAAGGTATGCAAGTAAGACTGCTAGACCTAAACGGAGAAATCATTAAATAAGTCGTAGGATGGAAAAATTATTAGCAAACTTTGTAAAGCATCCCTTCTACGGAAAGGTATTTATAATAGCGATTATCCTCTTTGGAGGATTTTCTCTATCACAGATGAATAGGGCCTTTTTCCCGATAGTAGACTCAAAGGAGATAACAGTGTCTGTGGCCTACCAAGGAGCTACTCCAAAGGAAATGGAAGAAGGAGTAGTATCACTATTAGAAAATTCAATAAGAGGAATTATCGGAATAAAGGAGCATAGCTCTACTTCACAAGAGAACTCAGCATCGCTGAAGATAATTATTCAAAATGGTTATGATATAGACAAGGTAGTATATGATGTAAAGAATGCAGTGGATGGGATATCTAACTTCCCGCAGGGGGCAGAAAGGCCTGTTGTAAGAAAAGGTAGAACTACAACCATCGCGATGTTTGTCTATTTAACTTCTAAGTCTCAGGATTTAATCGAATTAAAGAATGAGGCTATAGCTATAGAAGATGACCTGTTAGCATCTGGGATAATATCTCAGATATCTCAGTTTGGTTTGCCAACGAAGCTAGAGATGTCTATAGAGGTAGATAAAGACGCCTTGGAAAGGTATGATATCTCGCACGATCAGATAAGAGCTGCAGTGGCAGCCTATAATCTTGATAGCTACGGGGGTATTATAAAAAGTCCGACGGAACAAATAAAGATTAACCTAAGAAATAGAAGTGTTGACCCTGAGGAAATAGAAAATATAGTAATAAAGGCTGAAGAGAATGGAACTCAGTTAAGAGTTAAAGATGTAGCTGAGGTAATATATAAGTTTGAGGATGCACCGAGAACAAGCTTTACTGATGGGAAGAGAAATGTTGGTATAATGATATCAAACATAAAGGAGGAGGACCTACAGGAAACGAGTGAATATGTGAATGCTTATGTAAAGGAGTATAATGCTAAGGGTGGTGATATGCAGCTTGAGGTCGTAAGAGACTTTATGGAAACTTTAAAGGGACAGTTGAGCATCTTATATTCTAACGGAATACAGGGAATATTACTGGTAATTCTATCTCTATCGTTATTTTTAAACTTTAGAATATCCTTATGGGTAGCTTGGGGTATACCTGCTTCTTTCTTGGGTATGTTTATTATAGCTTCACTTTTAGGAATAAGCTTGAACTTTATCTCCCTCTTTGGTATGATTCTAATAATTGGAATCTTGGTTGACGATGGTATTGTGATCGGAGAGAACATCTTCACCTATTATGAAAAGGGCTATTCTCCGCAGGTGGCAGCGATCAAGGGGACGATGGATGTATTACCTGCGATATTGGTGTCCGTCTCTACTACTATCGTAGCATTTATTCCTATCTTATTTATAGAGGGTAATCTTGAAATGATGTATGAGATGGCTGTCGTAGTAATAGCCTGTTTGATAGTCTCAGTTTTGGAGGGAATGTTCGTATTGCCAGGTCACTTAGCATCTAAGAAGATTCTTGCACCTCAGGATAATAAGACTTGGTACGGAAAAGTTCGTAATGCTTTTGATAAGGGATTATATTTTGTTTGTGATAGGGTGTATATGCCGTATTTAAAATGGGCATTGAATAAGAAAGTAATTATTCTGTCGATAGTTTCAGCGATGTTTATTATTACTGCTGGAATATATCTAGGGGGTAGAATGCGTTTCACTTTCTTCCCTCCTAATAATCAGGATAACTTTTCTATAGATATTGCTTTAAAGCCAGGAACAAGTACAGAAGAATTATTAGTAGTACTTAAAACCCTAGAGTCTGGGATAAAGAAAGTGGATTCATCCCTTTCTGAGCAGTATGATGAACCGTTATTCATAGAAAGGTATAACATTCAAACGGGATCATCTTTCTCTGGTAATGAGAATGGGGAGCACGCTGGAATCGTTAGGTTATTCGTACGTAGGCTTGATAGGAGTCAAGTCAGCTCGGAGATGATTAAAAAAGCTATTGCGCAGCATATCCCTACTATTCCGAAGGCATATAAATATGCGATAGGTGCGAGTTCGCGTTTTGGAGCCCCAGTTTCGATAAGTCTGTTCAGTAGAAATACTGAAACATTATATGCCGCTAGTGAAGAGCTAAAGGCAGAGCTGGAAAAAAGAACAGCTCTTTATAATGTTATGGATAATAATCAGTTAGGAACAAGGGAGGTGCACTTAGAATTAAAGCCATTAGCTTATTCCTTAGGCTTAAGCCCTCAAAGTATAATGTCACAAGTAAGGGCTGCTTTTTATGGAACTCTGATTCAGAGAATACAGGAGGGTAGGAATGAGATATGGTTCTATGTTCGTTACCCCGAGTATGACAGTAAGGATATGGGAGACTTGGAGAATTTGATTATTCGAACTACTAGTGGTGGAGATTATCCTTTGTATCAGCTATGTAATTTGAATATAGAGCGAGGGGTGACCAAGATAAACCATTTTAATGGAAAGAAGGAAATTCGTGTTGAGGCTTTTATGCTCGATCCAAAAGAATCAGTACTGCCTATATTAGAGGATGTAAGTGATAATATTATGCCTTCTCTTCTTGATAAGTATCCAGATTTGAGTTTTATGTATCAAGGGCAAGTAAAGGATAGCGAGGAGAGCGTTTCAAGTAGTACATTTATTTTCATCATAGCTTTTACTATAATGATGCTTATCATAGTGCTACACTTTAAGAGTTTCTTACAAGGATTTCTAATCATTTCGATGGTGCCAGTAGCTGTAGTAGCAGCTATATGGGGGCACCTAATAGAAGGAGAGATATTATCGATGATGAGTGTGTGGGGAATGGTCGCTCTGTCTGGAACGATTATTAATAATGTTGTCGTCTTTATATCCAGGTATAATAGCTTGTTGCTAGATAAAAAGACCGTTTATCAAGCTATTTTAGAGAGTGGACGTTCTCGTTTTAGACCTATTATTTTAACGTCTGTAACGACTATTATGGGGCTTTTCCCACTTATTAATGAAACAAGTAGTGATGCTGCTTTTGTTAAGCCTATGGCTATATCGCTAGGTTATGGAATCTTACTAGGTACTATTTTTATTCTAGCCTTTTTCCCTGTACTATTATATTCTACTAATAAGCTCCTAGTGCTTAAAGCAAGACTAGTAGGTAACAAGGAAGCTACTCCTGAAAATGTGGAGACGGTAATCAAAAATAGGATTATAGAGACTCAGATTGAAAGTGATTTAAAACAAGTAATCAAAGAAAAAAATGAATAAATTACATATAAGAATTAGTATAATTATTTCTCTATTTTTCTTGTCGAATGGCTTATCGGCACAGACAAAGCTTAGCCTTAGTGAAGCTATTAGAATAGGAGTAGAGAATAATTATGGAGTAAAGATCAGCAGAAACCTTACACAGCAGGCCAATCAAAGAAATACTTATGGAATGGCTGGTGGCTTACCATCTATTACATTAGGAGCTAGTAGTTTCGCGAATGAGGACATCATATCATCTGCTTCGAATATTAATGCTCAGCTATCTGCAGATTTAAACTGGACATTATTTGATGGATTCCTAGTTCAAGCGAATAAATCACAGTTAGAAAATTCTGTACTTCTTTCAGAGGGAATGGAGATGATAGAGTTAGAGAATACCATACAGTCTATCATAAATCTTTACTACTATATAATCTTACAACAAGAACTATTAGAGGTAAATCTTGCAGTGCTTGAAATCTCCAAGGATAGGTTAGAGCAGCAAGAAACGGCTAAAGATATAGGAGCTAGCGGAAAATATGAGTATATCCTAGCACAGACAGATTATCTAAGTGACAAGACAAATTATTTAAATCAAGAATTATTAGTTAGAAACTCTATTCGAAATCTAAATACGCTTCTAGCCTTTCCAGTAGATGCGCAGTGGACACTTGATGATCAGATTATAATCCCAAATGAAGTCTACGATATAGAGGCGATGAAAATCGCAATGCTAGAGAATAATACTAATCTAAAGAACCAATACCTTAATTTAAAGGCTAAAGAAATAGAGGTGAAAAAGATGCGTTCGGAATATTATCCATCCATAGGCTTAAATCTATCTTTTGATGCAGGTTTAAATATGGTAGGATCAAACACTAGTCACTATGCGCGCCCTCAAGTTGGCTTGAATCTTTCATATACCCTCTTTAATGGTGGGAAGAATAATAGAAATACCAATATTGCGAAGCTAAGTAAAGAAGCAGAAGACCTCGCAACAGAGGAGATGAAACTTCTATTAGATTCAGAGCTTTATAGCCAGTATGAGACCTATATGCTTTACACAGAATTAGTAAAGTTGGAGAATGAGAAATTAGCAGCGGCACAGATTCTATTAGATCTATCAAGAGAGAAATATAAGGCAGGTGTTATCAACTCATTTAATTTTAGAGAGGTTCAGCTTTCTTATCTAAGTAGTGCTGTTTCTCAGTTAAATTCTATATTGGAGTTAATCTTTACAAATACTGAACTAACAAGACTCACAGGAGGGATACTAAATTCTAATAACTAAGAGAATTATTCATTCCTGATTATAGCGCGAAATAAATCTTTATCGGGGGTATTATCATCGTAAAGGAGG
>CAYJFD010000036.1:0-4145 GCA_964369605.1 uncultured Muribaculaceae bacterium
TCAATTATTTTCATTTGGGTGGCGATACGTTCGTCAATCAATGAAAGTAGTGAAGCGATTTTTTGTTGCTCCGCTTTAGTCGGAACACCAATATATAGTTCAGCAAAGTTTTTTTGACTAATGGAGTACACTTTAGTCCCTTGTGCAATACGTCGCACTTGTTCGTGAAATTTTGTAGACGCAAAAGCATAACCCTTATACCCAATAGCTGTTTCTTCAGCCTTGTCTCTACCGTGAATAGTATGCAGTCCACATATAATAGCTTTGTCAGCACAATTTATAAATTCAACGGCTTTGGCAACATCGTTTGTATCTTCTGATGCGTCAGCAAATACAATATCTCCATTTTTACATACTGTAAAATTGTTCGGCTCGCAACCTTTCTTTACATAAGGTAAATTTTGGTTGTTTATACATACATTCGTGGGCAAACCTTTGTGAATTAAGCCATAGTGAAGATTATGTATATTTCCATCGTCATAACTCAGTTGTTCCCATGACAATGAGTTAGTGGTATAGAACTCTAATAGATCCGACACCTTGCGAACCTGCCACTCCCCACCAAACTCAGGGAATCGCAAATTTGGAACTTTGATTCTTGTTTTTCCTCAATGTCTAATATATTGTTATAGTTAAATTTAATATAAGAATAATATGACAATTAAAGAAATTGCAAACCTCTGGAGAGAGGACAAAAGACAGTATGTAAAACAGTCTACGATTTCAGCCTATGCGCTGCTTGTTGAAAATCACATTTTACCCACATTTGGCGACCTCATGACAGTAGAAGAGGAAAATATACAAGAGTATGTTTTTAAGAAACTAGATGAGGGTTTAAGTGTTAAATCAGTAAAGGATATCCTTATCGTTCTAAAGATGATACTTCGTTATGGTGAAAAGTATAAATGGTTGGAGCATAGAAATTTTGAGATAAAATATCCAACAGAACGAGAGCGTAAGGATGTCGATGTTCTTAATCGTGCTGATCATAAAAAGATTCTTGATTATGTGCAAGCAAATTTTACTTTTAGAAATCTAGGGATATATATGTGCTTGAATACTGGTCTAAGAATAGGTGAGATATGTGCATTAAGGTGGCGTGATATTGATATGGAGCGTGGTGTGGTCTGCGTGCGACAAACCATACAGCGTATATATGTAATTGATGGAGATACGAGGCACACTGAGATCGTAATTGATACTCCCAAGACAAAGAACTCGATTCGAGATATACCGATGACACGAGAGTTACTAAAATTGATTAAGCACCTTAAATATGTTATCAATGATGACTATTATATCTTGACAAATGAGCCGAAACCAACAGAGCCACGTACGTATCGCAACTACTACAAGCAATTTATTAAGGATTTAGGCATTTCTGAATTAAAATTCCATGGACTGCGACATAGCTTTGCGACAAGATGTATTGAGAGTAAATGTGACTATAAAACCGTGAGTGTATTACTTGGACATTCCAATATAAGCACAACATTAAATCTATATGTTCATCCAAATATGGAGCAAAAAAAGAAGTGTATAGATCAAATGTTTAAATCACTTAGATAGTTATTAGAGTGTATCGTTTATTTGTTCTATACCTTGATATTTTTAACAAATAACCCTTACCAAGGAACAAAAACCACAAACAAATTTACTTGCTTGTGGTTTTTTAGTGGTTATCTTCTTTGTTAAAAGAGGTAGGTAGGGTTTAGTTGTTTAGGCGGGAAGCGACTAAGTCCCAGTCTACTATGTTGAAGATTTCTTTGATATAGTCAGGGCGTCTATTTCTGTAGTCGATATAGTAGGCGTGCTCCCATACGTCGATTACAAATAGGGGAGTTAGGCCTTGGGTTAGGGGAGTTTGAGCGTTAGCTGTTTGAACGATGCTAAGTTCTCCATTTGAGTCTTTAACTAACCATGCCCATCCTGAGCCGAAAAGACCTGCAGATGCTTTACTCATTTCATCTACGAAGGTATCAAAAGTGTTCCATTTTGCTTCTATCGCTTTTAATAGATCAGCATTAACTTCCTTTTTAGTAGGAGTGAAGGTCTCAAAATAGAAAGTGTGATTCCAGATTTGAGCTGCGTTATTAAATATTCCACCATCAGAATTTAAGATTATATCTTCTAGTGTCATATCCTCAAACTTAGTTCCCTTTATTAAAGAGTTAAGATTATTTACATAAGCCTGTAAGTGTTTTCCATAATGAAAATCAAGAGTTTCTTTACTTAATACTGGTTCTAGAGCATTAAGCTCGTAATTCAATGTTGGTAGTTTATGTTCCATAAATATTCTTTTTAAGAGTTACATACTTTATATGTTAATTTCCGTCTAAGTTAGAGAATATATAAATAATAACAAATAGCTAGAGAATAAAGAAAGAGAAAATTTTCATAAAGACATTTTTTTTCAAGCATTCAAACACCAAATTCATTGCAAATTTGTGCCTATTTTTTCACTAGTAAGGAAATCCTTACTCAAATTTTTCTTCTATAATTTCAATACATAGTAAATTTGTATACACGCATATAGTTACTTACTATATAAAACTAAAAAATTATTAATCTTATATAAACGTATGAAAAAAACACTCTTACTATTATTCCTTTTAAGTACACTAATAGGATGTACTAAGGAACCTATTTCGTTACCAGAGATAGAAAATGATGGACGAAGGATAGTTGTATCTATTGCTGATGCTACTACAAGAATGAACTATAACCACGAAGGAGATGCTATCAAACTTACTTGGGAAATCGACGATCGTATCACGATATATAATGAAGATGCGTCTTTACGAGGTGAATTTAAAGCTACTAGTCTTTTAGATAATGGAAAAACAGCAGTCTTCGAAATAGCAGATCAAACTGTCGAACCATTAGTAGCAGGAGACAAATACTTTGCCGCTTATCCTGCAACTATCTGGAAAAATTACGATGGATGGCTTGAATACATCGAATACACCCAAGAGCAGAGTACAAATTCCTTAGAGCATTTCAGTTCCTACTGTAAGATGACAGATGATTTTATATACGATCAAGAAAAGATTATGTTTGAACATCTTTTATCCACTATGCTAGTAAAAATGAGAATGCCTGAAGGTTCGCAAGCTCCTAATTCATTTGAATTTACAGACGGTAGTGAACATCAATATACCGTAAACTTATCAAACCTTGTAAGTGAGCAAGGCGTCTATACCATCGCCCTTATGATTAAGTCTACGACAGGATTAAGAGATCTTAATTTTAAACTTACAGACGGAGTAAATGTGAATGAAATAAAAATACAAACAGCAGTGGATTATATCCCAGGTATGTACTATACTGCAGATTTAAGCGTAAATCTAGACTCTCATCCTCTGATAATTCCTAATTCGAATCTAAAACAGGCGTTAATAGACGCTGGAGTAGATACAAATAGCGATGGAAACATAAGCAGGGGAGAAGCAGCTGCAACTAGAACACTAGACCTTAGCTCCAAAAATCTATTCCAAAGAAGTGGAGCGCTAACGCGCAATACCCAAGAAAATTCAACATCCTTAGATGTATTAGAGCACTTTCCTAATTTAGAGGAGCTTAACTTAAGTGATAACGGTATAGAGTCCGCCTCAGAGTTACCAATGTTAGATCAGCTAAAAACACTTGATGTTTCATCAAATAATTTAGCACTAGTAGATGCTACGCAATATCCTAATTTACAACAAGATGGACTTGTATGCGGAAGTCAAACAGATGAAAATAACAATCCAAAGGAGGTAGTCGTAGTTCTGAATGATTCGCAAATAGGTCAAATTATAGATGAGACAAATCCTAGTAATATGGGATTAACTGAATTAAGTAAATATGTTATGGTACCATTTTCAAGCGTAGAAATGGGGCAGTATCTACTACAAATGGCAGATATGGACTTTGATGGAGTAATCACCTATGAAGAAACATCCCAAATTTACGAATTACCCCTATATGAGTTTGGAATAGTAAGTTTAACAGAAACAGACCTAAGATTTTTACCGAACCTAAGATCCTTAGATATTTTTGGTCTTACAGGTACTGTCGATATAGAATCTCTAAAGAAGATTGAAAGGATATCAATCCAAAGTATGGATATGAGTTTGATAACAGCAAGTAAAAACACTTCATTA
>CAYJFD010000036.1:4155-17217 GCA_964369605.1 uncultured Muribaculaceae bacterium
CGCGAATTCAAAAGGATTAACACATTTAACTATTTCTTATATACCGACTCAGCAAAGTGGCATATCTCCTAATTTATCAGCATTCATAAATCTAACAAATCTAGCAATAGTTGGGCTACCTAGTTCAACTATGGACTTAAGTAAGAATACTAAGTTAATAGATATTAAAATTAATAGTTCAGAACACTTAACATCTCTTACCATAGATGCATCTCTTACCGATCTTAAGGATTTAGGGATATATGATACAAATATTTCGTCTTTATCTTTAGGAAGTAAAAATCTTGAATATTTAGGCATCAATAATTCAAAATTAACAAGTTTTGATGTAAGCTCTTACCCAAATTTAAAAACACTTGATTTAAGTTATAATTCCGAACTAACGCTATTAACAGTAAATAATAATCCACTATTGGATAATATTAGTACATCTGTCTGTAGTTCACTTACAAATTTAAGCCTAGAAAATATACCTAATCTACTAGAATTAAGCATATCAAGAACGAACTTATCTACTATAGATATTACTACTTTCTCGAAGTTAAAAAGACTGTACTGCACAAATATTACAGATGGTATAGTTATAACCCTTACTCAAACTCAAAATGATAATAATATCATAACAGGTACATCAGGAAATTATCAATTAATCGTAAAATAATATATAAAAATGGAAAAAATATACATAGCACCCGCTTTTGAAGTCATAGAGATAAAAGTTGAATACGGCTTTGCTAGCAGCGAGGTCAATAGAAACCAAGTAAATGATATCGGAAATGGAGGAGGAGCATTCTAATTCATAAAAAATGTAAAAGGGTAGTCTTAAAAAACTATCCTTTTTTTGAATAAATTAATCTTTGTTCATAACTTTACATTTATAAAAAAGAAAATTATGGAAGAAGCTATCTTTGCAGGAGGGTGTTTTTGGGGAGTAGAACATCTTATGCAGCAACAAGAAGGAGTAATATGCGTTACTTCGGGTTATATTGGAGGAGATATTGCATTTCCTACCTATCAACAGGTATGCACAAAGACCACCGGGCACGCGGAAGCAGTGAAGGTGACTTACGATCCCGATATTGTTTCGTACGAAACGCTATGTAAACTTTTTTTTGAAATACACGATCCTACTCAAGAGGATGGGCAAGGGCCTGACTTAGGTCCTCAGTACCGTTCAGAGATTTTCTATACTTCTGAGCATCAGCTAGAGGTCGCGACAAGGCTAATAGATCTTTTAAAGTCAAAGTCTTATGATGTAAAAACGGTATTGACACCGGCAACGACTTTCTATGAGGCAGAGGACTATCATCAAGATTATTACGAGATTAAGGGAACAGAGCCTTATTGCCACGCTAGAGTAAAAAGATTTTAATACTAACTAAATATATAAACTATGAAAAAGGTTATCGTGTTTTCGGGAGCTGGAGTGAGTCAAGATAGTGGTATCTCTACCTTTAGGGATTCAAATGGACTGTGGGCTAATTATCGCATAGAGGATGTATGCACCCCAGAAGCCTTAAGGAATAATAGAGATCAAGTAATAGACTTTTATAATCTTAGAAGAAAGGAGCTACTTACTAAGGAGCCGAATGATGGACATAGGGCTTTAGTAGAACTTGAGAATCATTTTGATGTCGAGATATTGACCCAAAATGTGGATGATTTACACGAAAGAGCAGGGAGTTCGAAGGTTACGCATCTGCACGGGGAGCTAAGGAAGCTAAGGAGCTCTAAGAATCCGAATTTAGTATATAATATCGAAGGTTGGGAACAGAAAAAAGATACTAGGGCAGAGGATGGTTCTTTATTACGTCCTTTTGTGGTTTTCTTTGGTGAGGATGTCCCGATGTTTGAGCAGGCAGCTAGAATAGCCTCTAGTGCTGATATATTAATTATAGTTGGAACATCTTTAGCTGTTTATCCAGCTGCTTCATTGATTAGGTATGTACGAGCTGATGTGCCAGTTTATCTTGTCGACCCAAATCCTCCCTCAATATCTGGACTTTCTAATCCAGTCCAGCATATTGAGCAGAATTCTATTACAGGTCTACCTGCGCTTTGTAAGTTACTCAAGGAGCATTATGCCTAGCTTGTAATTATTCATCGAAGTATAATATTACAACTGTAGGCTCACTTATTTCAACCTTCGTTGTTTTAATTCCATCCTTCCCTTGCCACTTTATAGTGTACTCTTGATCAAGGTCTTTTATAGTCGCTGTAAAGTAGTCATTCATATCATTAAAAGGTGTAGCGCTTGAGCCTTCAGCAACGACATTGCGATTAGCATCAACTACCTGGATTTTAGTTTTGATCCTATTTGCCGAATTTTCGCCTTGCCTCTTGTATTTAAAGATTTTTACACCTAGTGTCACTCCGTTTGCGATGTTATGAGCCTTGTAGATATCTTGATACCTTTTTGTTACTACCTGAGCGTGTATGGATTTTTCTTCTGAGCTCCAAGATAGAGGAAACATAATGTCTGTTGGCTTATATGAACTGGCGTATACCCACGTCATAGGGTCATCTTCTCTTGCTTGTGCTGCTCGCGGCAGTAACCACCCTGTGTCAAGTGGAGCGTAGTAGTATTCGAGAAAATACCATTTTCCATCTATATATACTTCATTCCAAGTGTGATTTCCTTCACCTGTTGCCCACATAGGAGTTCCAGCTAAACGTGAAGGTATTCCTACTGAACGTAGAGCGTTTGTCAAAAGCACTGATAGGCCTGTACAAGAGGCAAGACCCAGCTCCATAGACTCAAATGCTGATTGATTAGCCTTCTTTCTTTCAGTACTATATACTACACCTACTATATCTATTATTCGTTTATTTATCGTATCTACTGCACTAAAAATATCCTCGGATTCAGATACAAGTGGAGCAAATAGTTCGTAAAAATCCTTTCTCCACGCCTCTCTAGTCTCATTCACTGAGCTATATGGTAGCACTTCATTAAGGAAGATATCTTCTTCAAGATTCTTAGCCCAAGGAAAGGTTTCACGAGCTTTATAGGCATACTCTACATTAGATTTTAGTATCTCGATATTCAGTGTGTCTAAGTCATTTGAAGACATATATGCTATAAGATATGCCATACCTTCCCTTTGTTCTACAGCGGTGGCTTTAATTAAATCTTTTAATTCTTGCTTTCTTTGCGAATCTGATATATTATCCAAGTTTTCCTTAAGATCTTCAAGAGTCTCAGTTTTTATACCTTGATAAGTTGGATTAGTACAGCTAATTCCAAAAAAGAAAAATGATAAAATAAGTAGTAATGTTTTCATCTTTGTTTGTTTATATATATTGAAGGTAGTATTGAAGGATTGCTTTCCCAAGGTGGGTAATTTTATATTTTTGTAATTTACTTGTTGGTTTATCTTTAATAGTATAGTCTATGAGCTTCTGATCAAGTAGGGGTTGAATGTGGGTCTTATGATTTTTAGTTTGTACAGATATGCCTAGCTTCTTCAATATATCTGCCTTTGAAACATCCTTTGTTTTTAGAAGCATTAGTATTTTTACAGACTCTTTTCCCATGTTAAAATCTATCTGCTTTAATCTTGATTCTTGTTCTGAGTTAAGATTTATTCTCTCATCTTTTATTATCGATCTTAGAATGTTTTCAGCAAGAATTGTATCAAAGTCGCCGCCTATTTCCAAGTTACTATCTTCCGATAAATTAGAAGTAAAAGCACTGTTAGACAGTGCAATATCTTCGTTACTTTTCAATGAGACCAAAAACAGGTCGGAATCTTGCTCAGTTATAAATTCGGCCTGAGGATAAGCTTCGATTTTAAGGTTCTCTAAGAGGTCCCTTAAGCTATGACTATGCTTATAATATTTAGTTTTTAGAGCATCAGCGATTATAGGATTTCTATAATCATTTGCTCTTAGGAAGTTATCTTGATTTACGATTCTATAGAAGCTTCCTGGGTTGGAGATTTCTACTCTATCATCAAACTGATGTAGCTTAATTGGCGAGTTTATTGAATAATCCCTATGGCTTACTGCATTTACGATTAATTCCTCTAAGCAAGTAGCTGAATAGTTTGTTTTAGGCGAATCCGTTTGAGAGTTTGACACAGCCTTAACTATTGATGTCTCTATAAAAGTATCTATTTTTGATACTATCTGAATGATGTTTCCTTTGAAAAGGTGTTCACGATGTTTAATCTCATTATTCTTCTCAGAGTGCCATTTTACATATTCAATATACTCACTAGGTATAAACTTGCAGGGATCCTTACCAAAAAGAAGAACAGCTGCATTTGTAGGAGTTCCGCTCTCTTGATGAAACAGACGAAGAGATGTCATCTGTTGTATGATATCAAGATTCGGATTAAGGTTCAGCTTAGAAAGGTAGTACTGGGACATCTGATTTATATCTATATCATTAATCGTTGCCCCGATACAAGGTAATGAGTCAAACGATGTATTCTTTGAGATAGACCTTTTTGTCAGAAAAGTAACTTCACCATCATTTGCTCTATCCTTAAGAGGTCCTATTCGGATATAGCATACATTTTTGTATTTCACAGGAGTTAGCATCGATGGTACTACCTCTACGACTAATACATCCCCTTTATCATAAGAAAAAGTTTCGTGACTAAGAGTCGGTAGTGGATGAATTAAATTACTGGCTCTTATGGAGTATAATGTGTCAATATGTGAATCAGTAACCCGTAAGCCACTCAAATCACCATTACTCTCTACACCTACTAAAATATAAGCATTCTTACGAGAAGAAGTAAAATCATTTGAAAATGCACATAAAGCCTCACAAAACTTATCGACATCTACAAGCGAACTTATCTTTTCTATTCGATATGTTTCATTACTCTTTCGTAATTCATTTAGTTCATCTATAGTTATCATAAGCTTAGGAGTGAGAATATTAAATTATCGTTTTTTGCCAATTATACTTCTTTATATAAAGATAAGATAGTCCAAACATCGCTATCGCATATATAGTTTCAACAAGCCACGCTGCTGCTATACCTACTGTAAAAACATCCATAAACAGATATATTCCAAGTGTGTAGAATGAAATCACTATTACTTCAATATAGAATCCATGCTTTGTATTTCCAGTTCCAGATACAGCCTCAAAATATGCAAAACCTGGGACAAAGAATATCATCGCTACACATAAGACATACAGGGTATGTATACTCGCAGCTATTAGTTCCGCATTATCTGTATAGATGCTCAGTAATAATTCTGGGGCGGCTATACAAAATATAATAATTGGCAACATACATAGATAACCCATAAAGGTAATTCGTCGCAGTGTAGCTACGACCTCTTCACGCTTCCCGCTTCCAATAAGACGACTTACGATAGTATTTGCTGTCGCTCCAAATGCCATAGCTGGTATACCTAATAACATATATAAACTCCTAATAATTCCTGAAACTGCGATAGGAAGTTCGCCCATTTTCTCCACAAAGATAAAGAAAATGAACCATGCTCCGAATGCTATAAGCTTCTGAATCATAGCTGGAAATGCAAGATTCAACAAGGCTTTTACTAGCCACATTTCAAACTTATGATATACATTTAAGTAGTATTTCTTTAGTGGTAATTTTGTAAAGAAGTATATTATGAAGAATATAAATGCCGACACTTCAGCAAGGAAGGAAGCAAGTGCTGCTCCACCTATTCCTATCTCTGGGAATCCCCATTTACCATAGATAAACGTATAATCCAGAACTATATTCACTATGGTCATAATAACAGTAGAGTAAGCTATAACCTTAGTTTGTGATATACCTATAAAGAAATACCTCATCAAGAAGTTTATAGAAACAAACGCTATACCCCATACCCTAAAACTCATAAACTCCAAGGAAGCCTCTAGTATATTGGGGGAGGTTATAATAGCTCTTAATAGAGTGGGGGTGACTAAATAGAGTATGGTTAAAAGTGCTAATCCCAAAACCATAGCTATTCTAAGACCGTGCTGAAAAATAGCACCTATTCGTAGATAATTTCCTTCTCCAAAGCGCCTTGCTACTAATACTTGAAACCCAATACCAAAGCCAAATGGAAGTGTAGCCCATACAAAATAGAAGATACCACACATCATAGAGGCACCTAATGCTATCTCACTATAATGCCCTAAAAAGGCTGTGTCAGTAATAGCCAAGATAGTCTGGGCTAAATTACCTAGAATAATTGGATATGCTATCTTCCAAATCTCTTTTTTCGAAATACTAAGTGCTGCTTTCATTTATACAAACTTTTTTAATTGAGAATAGAGCTTTTGCACAGGGAGACCTACTATATTATAATAAGAACCTTCGATTGATTCTATTCCAATATAGCCTATCCATTCTTGGATAGCATAGGCACCTGCCTTGTCAAAAGGATTGAAGTTATCTACATAGTATTCGATTTCGTCTTGTGTAAGGGCTGAAAACTTTACCTTGGATTCAGCACTGAAGCTTAGAGTCTTTGTCTTACTTCTAAGACAGACTCCGGTTATAACCTTATGGGTATTGTCCGATAAACAATTAATGATATTTATAGCATCTTCTCGGTCTTTTGGCTTACCAAGTACGCTTACTTGGTTCGTACTTGGATCAGGGCACAATACTAGAGTATCTGCTGTGATTAAAATCTCGTCATCTTCTAGGGTCTTTGTATAGGCATTTGATTTTAATTCTGCCAAATAAACGGGTATAGCCTCGAGTTCGATATCGTTAGGATAGGTCTCATCTACTTGAAAAGATGTATCTACCCTAAAATCTACTCCAAGTCCACCTAGTAGCTCTTGTCTACGTGGTGAAGCAGACGCTAATATATATTTATAATCGTTTAATTTCCCCATATTTCTGAATAGCTAATTGGATCAAAAACCCAATTACCTTGAACTTTTAAAACTTGTTCTACGATATCTCTCACACATCCCTGTCCTCCCATCTTTGGTGATATATAGTGACATATATTCTTCACTTCTTCAGCCGCATCAGCTGGGCAAACAGCTAATCCCGCTGCCTTTAATACTGCTATATCTGGAAGATCATCTCCTAAATAGGCTACCTCTTCTGGTTCTAAGCCATTTCGCTTACAAAACTCTAGAAAAAGTGGAAGCTTATTATGAGCGGATTGATATATGTTATATTCATTGATTAGTAATGCTTTACACCTATTAAGAACACTGTCCGATTTACCACCTGTTATGACGCCGATAGGGTAGTTATATTGCTTACAAAGGCGAAGTGCAAAGCCATCCTTCGAACCAAAGGAGCGAACTAATTCTCCATTTGGCATAGATATTACCTGACCATCTGTTAGTACTCCATCTACATCGAAGACGAAGGCCTTTATATTGTGTAATTTGATTTTATAGTTATAATTCGCCATATCTTATTTTTTTAAGCCCGCGAGCATATTCTGTGTTATCTTCTCGTATATTTCCTTGTGTTCTTCAAGCCCTAACTCCTCAAGCAACTGTAAATGCTTATTAATGGTTTTCATATCCCCTCTGACTGCAGGACCAGTGCTAACTTCCTTAGGATGACGCATAAAAGATTTACGTGCCATTTCAAGGGTAGGCGCAATTAAATATGTACTCCAGTTTCCACCCACCTCAAAGGCCAGCTGGAATAGGTAGTTCGTAAAATTACAAGAAAATACAGCTGCCGTGTGTAGTCTTAGTCTTTTGTAAGAATCACACACACTGTATTCTGATTCGAAGCCTTCTACGATCTTTACCAAAACCTCTAGCGAGCTAGGGCAGGGGGCTTCTATTAGGAAAGGGAAGGTTCTAAATACGATTTCTTTGGACTTGCTAAGCGTCATAAGCGGATAAAGTACGCCTATACCATAACCAAGTTCTTTTAATGGTGCAAGTATTGCAATATCTGTTGCTCCAGAGCAATGCACAAATAGGGGAGCACTCTCATTTTTTGAGGTACTCGCTAGTTCTGATATTGTCCCAGAATGGGACGCTAACTCCTTAATAGCCTCGACAATTCCTTCTATAGCATCATCAGCTACTGCTATAAGAACGACATCTGATCCAAGCACCTGATTTAAAGACTGTGAGGGTTTTGCCTGAGAGTTCTGTTTTGCCAGCCTTGCGCAGAGCTTCTCGGCATTTTTGGCTGTTCTATTGTAAATATAGTCAACAGGATAGCCTATCGCTTCTAGTGCAAAAGCAAAACGATAGGCTAAATTTCCAGCTCCTATGATGGAAACACTAGGCATTTCCAGAGTTTGGACCTAATCCTAAAGGAATAACTACTTGATTTTTGTTGTCCAATTTGATATCTCCGTGTTGATTTTCAAATTTTTGAAGATTATCTCTTAGTGCAACATATAATTTTTTAGCATTCTCAGGAGTCATTATTATTCTACTTCCAACTTGCGCTTTAGGTACACCTGGTAATAATCTAGCGAAATCAAGGATGAATTCACTGCTAGAATGAGTTAAGATAGCTAGGTTTGAATATACTCCTGAAGCGATTTCTGGTTTGATTTCTACGCTTAATTCTTTACGGTTGTTTTCTTGTGACATGTTATTTTCTTATTAGTGCAACGACATTTTCTACGTGATGTGTATGTGGAAACATATCCACAGGTCTCACTTTTGTTATTATATAATCTTGGGATAGAGCCGCTAGATCTCTTGCCTGGGTGGCAGGATTACAGCTCACATAAATTATTTTCTGAGGCTGGGCAGCAAGGATTACTTCGATTACATCTGCGTGAATTCCTGCTCGTGGTGGGTCTAATACCATAACATCTGGCGTACCACCATTTTTCTCTATAAAATCAGCTGTTAGGATATCTTTCATATCTCCAGCATAGAAAGTACAATTATCGATATCGTTATTCTTTGCATTTATCTTTGCATCTTCTATAGCTTCTGGAACATACTCAACACCAACGACTTCTGAAGCATTTCTTGCTAAGAATAGGGCGATAGTACCTGTTCCTGTATATAGATCAAAAATTCTTTCACCACCTTGTAACTCAGCAAATTCTCTAACTATAGAGTATAGTTCATAGGCCTGCTTTGAGTTCGTCTGATAGAAGGATTTTGGGCCGATTTTGAATTTTAGTCCCTCCATTTCTTCATATATGGCATCATCACCGTGATAATTAATAATATCTAAGTCGCCAATGGTGTCATTTGCCTTAGTATTAATAACATAGTGCAGTGATTTAATCTCTGGAAACTCTGCTATAAGTGCATCTAGTAAATCATTAACTGGCTCTGTAACAGATAGTATCACCATAAGATCACCTTTTTGGGTATTTCTAATAATGACATTTCTAAGTGCTCCAACTTGTTCTCTAAGGTTAAAGAATGAAAGTTTATGCTCTATGGCATAGTCTCTTATAAAATTTCTGATGCGATTTGATGGCTCAGCTTGAAGGTAACAAGTCTGAATATCAATAATTTTATCAAAGAAGCCACCTATATGAAACCCTAGTGCAAAGCCTTCAGGTTTAGTATTTACACTTGAATATCCCTTTCTTAGGTGCTTAGGGAATTCTCCATTAGGAAAGTCCTCTGGATTTAGTTGTACCTGAGGAGAGAAAATCGTATCTGGATCTTCATTTTCAAATACCCAACGTCTATCCGAGAAGGTAAATTCTAATTTATTTCTATATTCTGTAGTATCTTCTGATGCTAAAATAGGCTGAAAATCAGGTAATTCTAGCTTTCCTATGCGTGTTAATTGATCTAAGACTTGCTGTTGTTTGTATTCTAACTGTAGTTTATATGGTAAAGACTGCCATTTGCAGCCGCCACACACACCATAATGCGTACAAAATGGCTCAAGTCGATCATCAGAAGGTTTTACGATCTTAATAACTTTTCCTTCAAGATATGCTGATTTCTTTTTAGTGATCTGAACATCAACGATATCCCCAGGGATGGTTTGAGGTACAAATAGTACTTTTCCATCAACACGTGCTATAGAATTTCCTTCTGCAGCTACTTGCTCTATTAATACTGACTCTAATATCGGATTTGGTTTTCTTTTTCTACTCATCTTATTTGTATCTCTTTAATATGCAAATATACAACAAAAACTATGATTTAGAAATTTGCTGTTTGTGTCACCTTAAATTTTAGATAAAATCTTTTTATTGTATATTTGTATATTATTTAAGATTTGTAATTTTTTGAGCAGATTTGAACTTTTAAGCTCTTGAATTTTACATATCAGATTATCACACAATTTATATTATGTTAAATAGACTTCCTTTACCTGAAAGAATGCGTCCTCAGTCCTTGTCTGATTATGTTGGACAAGAACATCTTGTGGGCCCATCTGCGATCCTAAGAAAGATGATAGATTCAAAAAATATATCGTCCTTTATTCTTTGGGGTCCTCCAGGTGTTGGAAAAACTACCTTGGCTCAGATAATAAGTCAGTCTTTAAATCGTGAATTTTATACACTTTCAGCTATAAATTCAGGTGTTAAGGATATGCGTGAGATATTTGAAAAGGTAAACTCTAACTCATTGTTTAGAACTAGCGGCATCCCGATATTATTCATAGACGAGATTCACAGATTCACTAAGGCTCAGCAAGATGCCTTACTTGGAGCAGTTGAAAAAGGAAATGTGATATTAATCGGCGCTACTACCGAAAACCCTTCCTTTGAAGTTATAACACCCCTATTATCACGCTGTCAGGTATACGTACTCAAATCACTATCAGTTAAGGATTTAGACCGACTAGTAGAACGAGTTTTAAGTGAAGATAAATTCTTAAAGACTTTAGATATAGAGATTCTTGAAAAGGATGCCTTGTACAGATTTTCAGGTGGCGATGCTCGTAAACTGCTCAATATCTTAGAGATAATCATCTCTACTTCTGACGAAACAAAGAAAATTATAATAGATAATAAGTTAGTAACTGAAAAGTTACAGGAAAATATAGCTATTTATGATAAATCAGGTGAACAGCACTATGACATTATATCTGCCTTTATTAAAAGTCTTAGAGGTTCAGACCCTAATGGAGCTATTTACTGGATGGCAAGAATGCTTGACGGAGGTGAAGATCCCCTATTCATCGCTCGTCGTATGCTGATACTCTCGTCAGAGGATATTGGCCTAGCCAACCCAAACGCCTTATTATTAGCGCAGTCCTGCTTTGACGCAGTCCACAAAATAGGTATGCCAGAGTCAAGAATTATCCTAGCCCAATGTGCTATCTACCTAGCTACTTCCCCTAAAAGTAATTCAGCCTATATGGCTATAAATTCGGCACTTAGGGCTGTAAAGGGCGACAACTCCCCTGTCCCATTGCACCTTAGAAATGCTCCTACTGAGCTGATGGCCGAACTAGACTATGGAAAGGAATATAAATATGCCCACGATTATCCTGGAAACTTTGTAGATCAAGAGTTTCTACCAGAAAATTTACGCGGAACTAGTTTTTATGAACCTTCCGAGAATTCAAAAGAAAATGAAATACGTAGGAAACTACAAAACCAATGGAAAAAATATAACTATTAAAAGCCAATTTTACTATGAATAATGTTTTTAATGAAGATACAATATGCGCTTTAGCTACACCAAATGGTGCTGGCGCAATAGCAGTAATCAGACTTTCAGGTCCAGATTCCATCCACATAGCAGATAAAATTTTCAAAGGTAACAAGCCTCTAAGCGAACACAAAGCTAGAAGTATAGCCTTTGGCAATATCGTAGATTTCAAGACTAAGGAACATATAGATGAGGTACTTGTAAGCATTTTTAAAGCCCCTCACTCTTACACAGGCGAAAACAGTGTCGAGATCTCCTGTCACGGCTCTAGCTACATAATTAAGTCCATCTTAGAGAATCTTATCGATGCAGGTGCACGAAATGCTAGCACTGGTGAGTTCACACAAAGAGCCTATCTAAACAACAAATTAGACCTAGCTCAAGCTGAAGCAGTAGCAGATCTAATCAGTTCAGAGACCGCAGCAGCTCACAAAATGGCACTAAACCAGATGAAGGGAGGATTCTCAAATGAACTATCCATTATGCGTGAAGGCCTACTTAATCTAGTGAGTCTTATGGAACTAGAACTAGATTTTAGTGAAGAAGATGTAGAATTCGCAGACCGAGAACAGCTTAGTGTTTTGCTCAATAAAGTAAGCATACACATTAGAACCCTAAGAGATAGTTTTAAACTAGGAAACGTTATTAAGAATGGCGTTCCAGTAGCTATAGTTGGTGCTACCAATACCGGAAAAAGTACCCTACTTAATGCCCTTGTAGGGGAAGATCGTGCCATAGTGTCCGACATACACGGAACTACTCGAGACACTATAGAAGACACTATAAATCTTGGAGGTATCACCTTCCGTTTCATAGATACAGCAGGAATCAGAAATACAAGCGAGACTATCGAAATGATAGGTATCGAAAGAACCTATGCAAAGATGGCCCTTGCATCTATTTTAATTCTAATGCTTGACGCACAAAGACCACACACCATAGCTGAAACCCTAGAAAACTTCAGCCTAAAACTTCACGAAACCCAAAAAGGAGACACAGAAGACCGAACAGTATTTATCCTACTAAATAAAATAGACTCCCTTACAAATTCAGAAAGTGACAAAACAAGCATATTAGAAGACATCAAAGCCCAGTCCCAAAAACTAGGCCTATCCCCTACTGCCCTCATCCCACTTTCAGCCAAAGAAAACCAAGGTCTTGATACTCTAAAAGATTCTCTAACAGAGTCCTACGGCGAACTCTCACTTCAACCATCCACCACCCTAGTTTCCAATATCCGCCACTATGAGGCCTTAAGTTCAGCCCAAGAATCCCTAGAGAGGATTTCCTACGCCCTAAATCAAAACCTCCCTACCGACCTCCTAACCCAAGACATCCGTGACGCCCTCTACCACATCGGCTCCATCACCGGCTCCATCTCCAACGACGAGATCCTAGGAAATATATTTAGTAAGTTTTGCATTGGAAAGTAGTTGATACTTAACAAATTAGTTCAAAAACATATAAACAATTAAAAAGCACCGATTTAGGTGCTTTTTTCGTATCTGCCATTTTAGCCGTTAGAGACCGTTTTTAGGTGG
>CAYJFD010000037.1:0-16642 GCA_964369605.1 uncultured Muribaculaceae bacterium
CAGGAAAAATCATTGGCTGTTTTAATGCTGGTGAAGTGCTTATTAAAAACGCTACCCCAACACCAGGACACGGTGAATATTCAACTACTTCCCATTATGGACATAGAGGAGATGGTGTCGTAGGAACAGCAGATGTTGGTGCAACTGTAACAAACTCCTATTTTATGAGAGGAAATGCTGACGGAACAGTAAGCCCAGAATATTTCGCGATGACAGCACCGGCATTGAGCTGGTATAGTAAAGGTGATGCACGAGATATTTTTATGTATCACCGTATGGTAAATGCTATAGATAGGTTCTATGACGACGCTAGCTATACAGGCACAAGATATGCCTTCTTCCCTATACAACCAGAAGGAACAGGTTCATCAACTCTCACAAAGGAAGAAATGCAGAAAATACCATACATAGGTACTTACACCGTTGATGATCCACTATCTGATATCAAAGCTTCTTGGGATCCAAGTTCAACAATTCGCCCTCTCCCAAATGCGCAAAAATATAGCATTGAGAATGTGGTTAATGTAATTAACACGACTGATGCTGGTATGCTTGTGTCTGCCTTAAGTTTCTCAAATATGCCAGGCATTAGCGAGACAGATAAGAACGACTTGACCATAGGTTATAGCTACTTCTATGTAGATGTGAAGCTTCATATTGATATCGATTTTAGCAATGAGGATTTTAGTGGTTTTAAGGCTCGTGTTAGCGGAGCATACTTTGGCGTTTTTGATGGAAATAATGAAACAATATTAAATTATAATGACAATAAACCTTTCTTTACGAAGATATCTACTTCGGACGCTGGAGCAAATAATAAGTATATAGGTGCTTTTAAAAATGTTATTTTTGAAAATCCAACAGTATCTGAGGGTGGTGATAATATTGGTGTTCTCCTAGGATCAGCAGATTATGGTACTGTGCTTGAAAATTGTAGAGTTTACGGCGGGTCTATTAAAGGTAGTAAAAATGTAGGTTCTTTGATCGGTAAATCTGAGGCTAATATTTTTAACTGTCATGTTACAGGTACAAAGGTGACTGGTACGACAAACGTAGGAGGAATCGTAGGTCTTATTGAGTTGACGAAAGCTAATACTCAGCCTCTTCTATCCAAGCTAGAAAATGGATCTGTTCTAGCATTTGGAGGTTCAACTACTAGTGCTATAGTAGAAGCTACGGATCCAAAGGGTGTAGCAGGAGGAATCGCAGGTAAAGCATCATCAGATATGGATGCAACAAATTTTAATGTAGAATCACAGGGTGTATCTTTCAAAGAAACAGGAACAGTTACAGGGAATATTGTTGGATCTATTGCTGGTGAGATAGAAATGGCTCAAGCAAAGCTTGGTTTCCATGGAATCGAAAATGCTGGAACTATCATAGCCACAGGTGAAAATCCTGTGATAGGAGGTCTTGTGGGTATAGGTAGGATTATTGGTGCAGGCTCGCTAAGCACGCCAAGTACTCCAATAATAACTTCACTAGAGGTTTACGCGATAGCTGTATCTAATACAGGAACGATTAATCCAGGAACTTCAGGCACCCATATGATCGGTGGTATGGTAGGAAAGCTAGAAATAGGTGATCCAAAACTGACAACTATTACTAAAGTAACTACCAAAGTCGATGGCGCATTTGAAAGGATTCAACCAGGAGGCACATTTGTTCCATTTATTGGAAATAAGAGTGCTATGCCAAATCTTTCAGAGACGTTCAATCACACTTATCTTTCAACATTGCCAACGGAAGGATATAATCCAAATCCGTTTATATTATTAGAATCGTCTAATTTTATTTCTGCGATGGCTGCTATAAATGAACATCTGAAGAAAATGCCTAAACCGGAACTATATAAGTCTAGCTTCAGTTATGATAACTCGGGAAACTTGATTTTCCCAGATCCTGAAGATAAACTGTAAGCTATAGTTATAAATTATATATTTAGGGAGTACATAAGTGTGCTCCCTTTTTTTGTGATAAATCTTAATCTAGAGAATCAGAGATTTAATCTCTTTTTCAGAAGGAACATAACCTTTAAGAACTACTTTCTCATCTATCACGACAGCAGGAGTGAAGCAGCAGTCGTATTTTGTCATCTGCTCTATATCATCCACCTTAGAAAGGTTGATATCTAATTTGTTATCTTTAATAATTTTCTCTATCAAATTAAATGTCTTGATGCACTTACCACATCCTAATCCTAAAACCTTTATATCCATATTTATATTCAATAATAGTACACTAGTTTATTTATTTAACTGTAGCAAATGTAGTAATTAATTCTTATCCTTGATAACACTAAGATATGCTTGTTGGAAAGAAATTTTAATTATATTTGTAACTATAATAATTATAACCCTTTTAGAAATAAATAGAAAAATATATGTCAATAGTATTAATTCTAATTTTTGGACTAATATCAGGAACACTTATGGCAGTTCTAGTAGGAGTGTTAGGAAGTAGTAGAAGAATAGGTTTTGGGTGGGCCTTCATCTTGAGTCTAGTATTTACTCCTCTTCTGGGACTTATTATCACCCTCCTTTCAAGTCCTAGAGAAGGCGCGCAAAGGCGCAATATCGGATGCTTAGGCACTATCCTAGCTTTTCTTGGACTCGTATTTCTAGTTACGGTAGTCCTCTGGATATTACTCTCAATAGGAGTATTGGCGCAAGCAACAATGTAGTACTTAAAATAACACAATGATAGAAACAAAGATAAGAGAAAATGCAGAAGCTCTATACCGAAATGGAGACTTCTACTGCTCAGAGGCAGTCCTAAAATCAGTATTAGAAGGTTTAGGGGAAACACCCTCCCATGAGGTAATAGCTATGGCTTCAGGATTTCCAGTAGGTATAGGCGGGACAAAGTGCACCTGCGGTGCCATTTCAGGCGCAATTATGGCTATAGGTTACTTCTTCGGAAGATCAAAGGCTGCAGCCCCTGAGGTGGGTAAATGTATGGCTCTATCAAGAGAACTAATGAATAGATTCGTAGAGAGAAATAAAGTTAGCTGCTGTAAAGTTCTGACAAAGAAATATGAACTAGGTTCACCAGAGCATATGGAGCAGTGCATACGTTTTACTGGAGAGGTGACAGCGGATTGTTTAGAAATAATATTAAAGAATAAATAAGATTAGGGATGTTATATCCCTAATCTCTGTTTCATCTCAGGGGTAAGTCTACCAAGTACTCTTTTCATTTTCTTATATCCTAGTTCAAAAATTTCCTCTGCCTTATCTAAGTCAAAGGTACTGTATCTACTTACATCATTCGTCTCAACAAGAACATCGCATAAACTTTTATCCTCAAGCATATTTGCGCGAAGCATGTAATTAAAACTTTGCTGAGCTATAAAAAGTACATTATCCTTGTATTCTGGCTGAGCAGGAACGACGTTGATACCTATAATGATATCGCATAAATCACGAATAGGACTAACTGGTAGATTTTTGAAAATACCCCCATCTGCATAGTGAACCCCATTTATCTCGACCAAATTAAATACGAGTGGAATGCAGCAAGATGCCATAACGCGTATTGGAATATCTCCTGATTTAAAAATAACAGTCTTTCCCTTGTCAAAATTAGTAGCGCAGATGTAAAGAGGGATGGGTAAACTTTGTAATCTTTTATATGGAATATTTTCTTCAAGAAAGGCGGTGAAATTATCGTGCTTAAAAATACCAGATTTAGGAAGGGTAGGAGCTAAGAAATCACTCCTTCTCTTTACTAAAAATATTTGCTTTATTTCCTCAGGACTCTTGCCTGAACAATATAGTGCTCCGACGACAGAGCCAGCACTAGTGCCAGCTATAATATCAGGTTTTAGCCCAACTTCCTCAAGAGCCTTTATGGCACCTGCGTGTGCAAAACCCTTGGCACCTCCTCCACTGAGAGCATATCCTAATTTATACTTCTTCTTTTTCGTCTTATCATTATCCATAGTTATGATATTAAGTGAGTCACTACAAAGGTAGTATTTGTGTAAAATTAATACAAAAAAAACCGCTATAAGCTATCAATGAGATAAACTTATAGCGGACCAAAATTATTATTTACTAACCACTAACTTATATACTACTAATTATTTTCTTTCCACTATTTGATGCATTTTTAGACTGCTCACTAAATATTGCAAGCTTAGTAGAACCATCTTCAGCCCTGCCAAAGGTGTATCCCATACCTTCGTAAAGATCACTAAAGCTAGGAACTTCTATAATATCTACTAGGTTTTTATATATATCATTTTTGTCTCTACCATTCTGATTATATAGGTAAACCCAGTCACCACTTTTTCCAAGACCAAAATCAAATCTTGTTCCATCATTAGCATCACCCAATTTGTCTTCAAGAGTTTCAAAAGTAACAAAACCATTCGCTTGAATTATAGTTCCAGCAGGAATAGTAAAAACATCTTCTCCCTTATCATCATACATTTTCCAGCCAGAAATATCAGTAGGGTTAGAAGTGCTGTTATATAATTCTATATAATCTCTTTGTCTCCAAGGTTCAGTCGCTTCGTCGTCACCGTCGTGTTGTACTTCATTAATAAATATTGTACTTGACATATTGTGTGAAGGTCTAAGATCGCCAGCATTCTCAGCATTCATTGTTGATGATTTGAAAATAACCCACTTACTAGATCCATCGTTTTCGCGTCCATAGCTTTCATTTTCAATTAGACTAGGGCAACTTACCATATCTATAATGTTATTCTCAGAATCAGCTAGTACTACGATTTCATCTGGACCCTTGCTAAGTCCCCAGATAGGATTATTAATAGGATCTTCAAGTAATTCCTCCTTATCACATTTGATAACAAGATAACTTTTAGCCGCTATTTTTGTTCCTTGTGGAAAAAGCCAAGCCTCTTCAGCTCCGCCTCCTTCCCATAGTTTCATTCCGCTTAAGTCCATTGATTCAGAAGTTGTATTGTATAATTCTATCCAGTCTAATGCTTCGATAGTTTTTTGATCTCCATAAGTAAATACTTCATTAATTAAGATGCTTGAACTTTCGTTGTTATTCGTAGTTCCTTTGCTAGCTTCTCTATATTCCCATATACTGCTACCGTCACTAATTCGACTGTAGCTTTTATTATCGTCAAGGTATTCTGGTATTGCGATAGCATCAACTAAATCTCCTTTAGTGTCGTATAGACTTATTTGGTCTCCACTCTTACCTATTCCGAAGGCAAAACTCTCGAGAATTAGAAATGCACCCTTTTCTATTATAGTCCCTTCTGGGATAATAAACGCATCATCATCTTCTGTACCCTTATCGTCACAAAGCAGAAAGCCGCTAATATTAATAGATTCTGAATTCATATTATAGATCTCTACCCAGTCTTGTGGCTCTCCATCAGGATGAACTTCATTTATGAAAATACCTTTGATATCTGATACACCAGGCTGGTCAGGATCAGGATTTGGTTCAGTATTGCCGCTATTCGATTTACCAGGGCTAGCTACAGTGAACCACTGAAAATTATTACCTCCATCTTCAGTGCGTCCATAAGAAGCGCCATTTTCTTCAGGAATCTCTACCTTACTAATGATATTGCCTGCCTTGTCATATAGGGTAACTTCATCTCCATCGCCTGATATACCAAAAACAGCAAGACCTTTCTCTTCTAAATCTTCTTTAGAGAAGAAGTAAAAACCTTTTGCTGGAATGATAGTTCCAGCAGGAATATTATAGTATTCATCCGCATTAAAATCGTCATCATTTACTTGGTACCCACCTAAATCTATCGGTTCGTCAGATGCGTTATATATTTCTACGAAATCATCTGAGCCAGCCAATTCATTAATGAAAAGTACAGTGCTAGTTTGGACATTATCATCGTTCTTGTTGTCATCTTGATCATCAAATTCATCTATTTTCTCACAAGATATAACTGAAAGAGATAAAGCTAGCATAGCAAAAAGGAAAGTTCTTTTTTTCATTTTTATTGTAATTTTAATTTATTTATATCGATTATATATACTGTACTATGATCCTCTTTACCAGAAGGATGTAGTTTAGTAATAAAAGTGTTGTTTTTATCAGTAAGAGTGAAGTCGTCATCATTTACTATCGCTAGCTCAGATTCACTTACAAATGCCATACCTTCAACTTTATCGTGAGGATAGTTTGGAATGGTCTTTAGTATATCTATATATAATTCTTTATCAGCGATTATAATGTTTTTAGTTTTAAACTCAGTATTATTAAGCATCTCTATTTCCATACCACTTATATCGCTTGACTCAGAGATATTAATCCTAAATATCTTCTTGAATCCTACTCCATTAATTGGGAATTTACCATCTCTTTCTAAGACTAGCATAGAGTTGTTCCCTAGATATAGAATTTCACTTATTACATTTCGGCTATCCTCTAGCTGGTAGATAAATTCACGAGTTTCTCCGCTTTTTATAGTTATTTCTATGATTCTTACGTTTACAGAGGTATTACGAGTTCTACTGTCAGGAATGTATAATGGTGACTGCATAATTCCATATAGTCTTTCTCCATCAGAAGATATGCTAAGCCCTTCCATACCTCTATTTGGACGCCTATTTGCATAATAGTCAGGAAGAATATTTGACGGAGATATAGTCCTAAGAAGTTCTCCTTCCATCGAGAAGTTTAAAATGAAAGGACCATATTCATCACTTACCCAAAATGTACCATCTGGAGCAAGACATAAGCCCTCAGAGTCTATTCCTAAGTAGTCTCCTGTAATCTGTTCACCATTAGGAGTATAGGCTATCTCGCCGGTAACTCCGTCGCCTTGAGTGTTTGGAAGACCTAGAAAAGGAGAACCTGTAGAGTCCTTAAGATTGATTTTTCGAACTAGTCTTAAAGAATCATCCTCTAACTTGAATACACCAACGGTAGGAGAGTAGTCAGGCATAGGAAAGAGTTTTGCTTCATTCTCTCCAAAATCTGTATTTGGACCCCTATCAGTTAGGAGGTAGTAAAGATCTTGTTTAGAGTCGTAAGCTATGGCCGAACCATAACCTCCAAGTCTGATTGTATCTCCATATTTTGTGATAATGTTTTCACTTTGAACGCCTATTACTTTAACCGTAGATGCTGAAGTCGTACATGCTGAAAAGAAAAGGCAGATGTAGCTTAGAAATAAAAATATTTTCATATATTAAAATGATAAAAGAAGTCTTAATTGTAGAACATTAAAGTCTATACCGTTTTGCCAGTTAGGAGAGTCAGCAAGACTCATATTGCCATCAGCTACCACTATATCTCCCTTGTCATCAGCATACTTATCGTTGTCTACAAATGTGTAATTAAGAGCTAGTAGGACATTGTCATTAGGAGCCCAGCTAAGAGAAAGTGAATAGTTAACAGCTGAACCACCTTGAATCCAATAGCCACTTACTGAACCATCGTTCATATCAATAGTGCTTACGCGGAATATCATTTCAAGGTTACCTCCTTTGCGTACTACTCTACTAGGAGCAAATTCTGCATCCTCTTTTGCGTAAACTCTTTGATCTCCAAGAATCATATAAGATAATGAGGCATACCATCCACCTAGCTGTGCATCAGCTAGTTCAATCCTTTGATTATTTTTTATATCATAGCGAGAAACGGGAACGCTAATATATTCTCCAGAAAGTAGGAACTTATTATGCTTAAATGCTAATTCTGTTCCAAGTGTTTTATAATTACTAACATAACCACAATCTCCATCTTTCCCTATTTTTGCTCTAACAAAACGTCTACTATCCACACGACTTTCAGGAAAGGCTGCAAAATATACCCATCTTTCTTCATCTGAACCCCAAGCCTCTGGAGTGCGATAACCTGCATAGGCTCCTAAATGAAGGACATTATTCTTAGTATTTATTGGTGAAAAAGCAGCACGTGCAGATACTCCCCATCCATCACTTCCTCTGTTTCTTTCTTTTTGGAGTATTGAAACTTCAGACCCAAATACACCAGCAGATGCCCACCAACCTTTTCCCCATGCAGTCGCACCGATTCCTAGCTTACGACCGCCAGCAAAAGTTTGAACAGCCATAGGGCGCTCCAAGGCACTTAGATACCTTGAACTTGTTAGCCTTTCCATACTCATAGGCTCTTTAAAATTACCAGCCTTAAAAGTAATGTACTCATTTAACTTGTACCCAATGAACATATCCTTTAGTTCTATCTCATTGTATGCAAAGTCTAAATCTAATTCTCCAAAGAATTTTTCATAAAGTGTAGCCTTAACTCCAAATCGAGCACGTCGTACTATCACCCCATTACTGAATTTAAACTGCCCATCATCCTCAGATCCACTATATCCAAGATTTTCAATGTCATCATTCTTGTCAGATTCTAAACCAGTGATGTCTTGAGTTGGAGAGTAAACGGCTCCATCTATATATATACGGTTATCGAATGTTAATTTAAAATGCTCATCTTTCGATTTGAAGGTCAACTTACCCTTCTTAAAGTAGGCAGTGGCAGGGATAGAATCGTTATCAATTTGCCTTTGAGCAAAGGCGATGCTGCTACACAGTGTAGCAAGAAATAATAGGGTAATTAGTTTTTGTATCACAACTTATTTATAAAATAGTACTTTAAATATTAGCCACAAAAGTATGTGACACATATTACAAACTAATTACAAACTTATTGTGAGTTTGTTAAGTTATAAAATTATGCTTTATCTATAACTTTTTGATATGGTATCTCAATAGCTGCCTGGATTTTAGAATTCCACTTTTTGCTCTTCATCATCTTCCCTATGACTATCATAAATATGCTCTTAAGCCACTTTCTTTGTGGAAAATCCTTATAAAATCCTTTCTTTTTATAGAATTTATGATCCTCTGGCATCATACCACGCATCTCATAGATAAGATCCCTAAACACCTTATGTCCACTAACTCCGTAAAAGTTTTGAGGTAGTAGAATTTTACTCCTTAGGGCGAAATCAGTCTGAAGAGCCAGGTTTTCAATTTCCTTTGCAGCATCAAATTCGTCATTTGCTATATATGATAGATAGTTATGTTCCACTTGTGCAGAAATACTAAGGAAATTCTTCAGATTCTCCTCGTGAGAGAGTTTGCCAGATATGATATAGCCCATAGGCTTGCCCATAGTTGTAGTGCGGTGACCGTTGCAGAAATTTCTATCTCTGAAAACTTTGAAGTTATAACCCATACTGTGATCTTGTATTTCAGTCGCATAGATAATGGTATCAGCAGTTAAAATCTCTGTGCGTAGGAAGGTATCAAAGCCATCTTTATGAATACACATAGTCGTCTCAGTGCACCTTAAACAGCCAATACAGCCTCCGCTAAACTTAAAATCAGCGATATTGATAAGTCTAGTTTTATTAGGATACACCTCCTTAAAATACTCTATCATCTCAAATAGATTTCCTTCATTCTTAGGTAGATCTGCAAGTATCAAAGTGTCAAACTCCTTTGACTTTTCTATTTCTTTACTTTCAGAGTTAGAGCTAGTTCCTAGCAATGTCACTTGAGGGGACGACTCCGAGGGGCTATGAGCGAGGTGACTACGAGGGATTTCGATAGAATGCGACATTGCGTATAGCAAACTATCCCAAAACTTTAGAGCCTCCTCTTGCCCTTTAGGTTTTAATATATCATCCATGTCAGCAGAAAGACCGCTAATGATTCGCATCCCCATATCTGCACAGTTGTCTTCGATGAATCTGTGCGAAGTGTAATCGTACATGTGTTTTGAGGTCGTTATCTGAGTAGCCCACTTTCCTTTTAGGTTAATGTCGTGTTTTTTAAGTAATTGAATTATTTTATGAAACTGCGAAGGTACTAGGTAGGTATATACAGGATAAGCAAAAATTATTAAATCTGCTTCCTCTAGCACTTTTAGATCACTAGGGCTAATCTGGTAGGCTCTAACGCGTTGCGCAACATTTAGAATTTCAAATGTGTGCTCGGGGAATTTTTTCGCAAGAAACTTAATAGTATATAAAGTGAAGGAACTCTTGCCTTTAGGGCTACCATTTAGAACAAATATTTTCATAAAGTGTAATCAATTATTTATTTTGATATATACACAAAGATAACTTATATTTGCGTTGAAAAACAAACTTTAACCTATTTTTTTACTATCTATTTTAGACAGTGTTAAAATTATCTACCTAATTCTATAAAATATGAAATATGTTATTAAAAAAGTGTTCCTCTATCTTGTATTGTTTGGAATTTTAAGTGCTTGCCTAAGAGACGATCTGGTGCCGCCCAATGCGCGAACAGTAACTATTAGTGCTGGGATTAATACAGACACTAAGGTCTCGATACTTCCCCAATCCGGTGTTTGGAAATTTTTGTGGACAGATGGAGATATGTTAGGTGGGTATTCATCTGATGACCCACAAAGACAAATACGTTTTGTTGAATTCCTTCCAACCACTGACCTCAAAGCTAAGGATTTATCAAGCGTTGCTTTTTCTGGATTAGTTGGAGGATATAATTTACGACTAGTTTACCCATATATTGAAACTCAGATATCAAATGGAGTAGTAGCGCTTGATTATACAAAACAAGCAGTTGACCTAGAGGAGCCATTCTATCAGTTAGGGAAGAAGATATCTTTAATATCGGATAGGACTATTTCGACTGAGGAAGAGTCGAATACGAATATGGTCCATTTAGGTTCTGTCTTAAATTTTCAAATAAATTTGACAGGTCTTGGTACAGCTTCAGAAAGTGAAATAACTAGAATTGAGATTACTAATTTAGCATCCATTACGGATTTGAACCTCGAGGCACCAGACTTTACTAACCCTCTATCAAATACTCAGAAACAAGTAATAGATCTACAAGTAGATCATATTAGCCCATTACAAGAATCTATTACCTATTCTATGCCAGTAGCTACATTTCCTTTTGAACTTATACAAAGTGATGTGATAGGTTTGAAAGTTTATTATATTGTAGATTCTCAGTATTATATTAAGGAATTCCAGAAAGTAATGACACAGGATTTCAGTATCAAGGAAGGTTTATACTACACAGTCCCTCTAGAGTTAGACTTAAGTGGAGGGGAACTAGTCACACCTCAGTTCTCATTAGAAAGCATCAGTCCCACAAATCTACCAGAAGAAAATACCTGGGCTATCACTAATGAGGCGGTTACCACAGGAGTTCGCGATGTAGCACGAGTTCAAGAAGATCCTAATAGCCAAGGAGAGTTTTATAATCTATATCAAGCATTAGTAGCAGCATCATTGGACTCAAGAGAGATAACACTTGACTTCCCAAATTTGAAAACTTTCCCAGCGGGTGCCTTTTTTGATATGGCAAATTTGGCTTCTGGATCAAAAACAAATGAACCTCTATCTAGAGCATCGAATAATACATTAAAAAATCCTCTAACATCATTAGTCTCTGTAAATGCTCCTATGGTAGAAAACGTAGGTGATTATGCATTCGTAAATAATGCAGGGCTAAAGGAGATAAACTTACCGAAGGCTACAAGCGTAGCTTATGGCGCCTTCTCTTATTTACTAGGGCTAGAAGAGCTAGAGATTTCAACCCAAAGTGAATTATTATCTTTTGAGGATGATACGTTTTTAGGAACAGCTCTCTCAAATATAGATCTAATCACAGGTGAGAATAATGGAACAACTACTAATGGGACTATCTGGTATGTGCCTTCTCCTGACCCTCTAAGTCAAGATAGAAAGCTAACATTAGGCCCTTTTAAATCAATAAATGGACTTACAAGCCCTCCAGTTTATCCCGAATTTAGATATGGGTGGTATGAGGTCCTTGTGAATAAATCTGAGAATTTCAATTTTACAGAAGTAGCTCCCGTAGAATACAATATAGAATTTGTGAGGGATTCATCAGGAGATGATTTAAAGGTTTGGATATCTAATATAGCAGGAGAGGACACAGGAGCAGGATTTTACGGAATATTGAATGAAACACATAGTGAATTAACGATTCCTTTAGGTCAGATTTCTACCACAAACACTACTACATACGGAGATGGTAAAATGTATTTATATGGAATAGATGTAAGTGGTGCGGTGTACCGTGACGGAGAAATAAGTGCACCAATAGGTAGCGATGGGACTATTAGTTTCTATGACTATGCATTTATGATTAGTCAAGGAGGAGTAGGTTCTTATAATATTTATTATCCTTCGTATATTGCAAGTGTCTACGTGCCTTATGAATCAACTGATTTTTCAAAGCATGGCGAGGTGAGTATTCTACAAAGAGCAACAGTAGGGAGTGGGGTCGATTTCGTTATAATGGGAGATGGTTACGTAGATAGGGATATGGTGCCAGGTGGAAAATATGATCAAATCATGAACGAAACTATGGAGAATCTTTTTCTAGTTGAACCTTTAAAGAGCTATCGCAATTATTTTAATGTCTACGCTATTAAGTTAGTATCCAAGAATGAAGGAGTTATTTCTGGAAATGAGACTGCTCTTAAAACTTGGTTCGGAGACGGAACTTCGATCGGAGGAGAGGATGCCACAGCCTTTAATATAGCAAGAAAAATTCCAGGTTTTGATCGTGCGAGCACCCCTATTACAGTGGTTGTAAATTCAAGCAAGTATGCAGGTACTTGTTATACCTATAGTGATGGCGCAAGTATTGGATATAACCCTTATCAAGGTGGTGGATATCCATTTCAACAAATAATTAATCACGAGATGGTAGGGCATGGCTTTGGTCGCTTATTAGATGAATATAGGTACTACTACACTCCGATAAACACTACGTTTGTAAGTAACTTTAATAGATCAAGGAATGTATTTAATATGGGTTATAATTTAACAATTGATAAGACAGATGTACCTTGGGATCATTTCTTTGAACTTAACGACCCAAGATATACAGATATCGTAGTGCCTGAATTATTTGAGGGAGGATATTTCTTTACCCAAGGTGTCTGGAGAGCAGAATATAATCACTGTATGAATAATAATATACTTTATTTTAATGGCCCAAGTAGAGAACTTATGGTAAAGAGAATTTATGAAACTATCGGTGAGACATATACCTTCGATGCCTTTCTTGCCTTAGATAAATATGAGCCAGTGACGGGAAGCACGCCTACTACTGGTTTACTCCCAAGAGTAGATATCCAATATCATCCACCTGTATTACTTGACGGATCGCCGGAAGATCCTCAAAATAGGATGGAGATAAGGCGAGAATTAACCAGGTCTCTGAAACGAATGAAATAGCAATAAAAAAGAGGGAGACTAAAAGGTGAACCGAACCCCAAAAGTTTTTGTCTAACTTTTGGGGTTCGGTTCACTTTCGCACTCCCATTTCTGCTGTATAATAGCACTATTTATTCCTCAATGAGTTGCTCCTCAGCAGAGCTCATCTCCGCTTAATAATGCAGAGTAAAGTTAGTGATATTATTTGAGAAAAACTAATCTAATTTCAACCCAAAAATCAGCTATTTTTTACCACATTACCCTATTTTTTGTTCATTTAGATTGGGAAAACATAATTTATACACTATCTTCGTGCTTTTAAGGCAGTTACGCTGTTTACTCAAGATAAATAATAATAATAATATGGAAAAAAAAGTAAAACAAATGTATGAAACTCCAGAGTTGGAGATAGTGGAAATTCAAGTAGAAATAGGCTATGCCACTAGTGGTGGAGGACTTAATCCTATGCCTAATGACGGTCCAGGTTGGTAATCACAATCATTAAGAATTACTAATGCGATTTAATAAAAAATCTATAAATGAAAAAAATGAAAAAAATAAGCACATTCTTACTAATAGGTCTTATATCTATATTATTATTTAGCTGTCAAGATATTAATATTAATATTTCTACACCTTCAGAGGAAATTACTACTATCACTGTAGCAGCTCCAAATTCAGATGCTAATACCAAAGTCACTTTTGAGGATGAGGAAGCTATAGGAATGAAACTTACTTGGGCAGTCGATGATGTTATCACTATTTACAGCGAAGATGGCAATACTCGTATGGGTGATTTTAAATGTTCAGCAGTAGATCCTATAACTAAATCCGCTCAATTTACTATCGAACCAGGAGCAACTGCTCTTAACCAAGGTGCGATCTACCAAGCAGTTTATCCTCAATGCTCTTACTCATCACTCAAGTCTCGAAATATTTCGGAGCTATTATTATTTCAGGATCAAAGGGAGAATGACCTAACTCACCTAAACGATGAACTTTATATGAAGGATGAAGCTTTTCAGGCAGGAGAAGAGAATATTGATTTTTCCTATGAAGTGGCAATTTATGTTTTAGAATTTCCTTGGCTAGAAGAAGTAACCCCAAATTGGGTGTCTATGATAGACGGCGAGAGTACTTACAATCTTAGAATATATACCACTCTTCCTAAATCTGTCGATAATAAAATAAAAGTTTATTACTTGATAGAACCTAACGAGTTAGGACAAGAAAGAAAAATTTCTTTTGAAGTGGCTAATACTATGTTTGGCATAACAGAATATTTCGTAGCGAATACCGCATCTACTGTAAAATTTAAAGCTGGGCATACTTATCGTGGTAAGATTAACACCTGGGACCCCCGTAAAGCCGAGATTGGGGATTATTACTACTCAGATAGCACCTACTCGAACACTTTATATGTAGAGAAAACGCTAATTGGAATAGTTTATGATGTGGATGAGACAGGCTATGGTGGTAAGGTTGTTTCTATAGAAGAGAGTGCAGACTTAGCGTGGAACAAATCTTCTCCGCTTATAGCTGTGTCAGAGAGCAATACCGGCAACGGACTTGACAATATGCGCAATATATTTAATACTGGGGAGTTAATATCTAATTTTCCTGCCTTTGAATATGTACATAATCTAAATCCATCGGGCACTAGCTCTGACTCATATACATCTACGGCAGAAGATCTTTGGTATTTGCCTTCTGAAAGCGAATTAGAAGGGCTTCTGAGTGAAGCAGATAAGGTAAATTATGCAATAGATGACACAAATAATGAAAGTAATGCGAAGTTAAAAGATGGTGTACTATATTGGTCATCTACTCAAAACCCGTTGCAACTCTCCCAAGCTATATGTATCCAATATTATCAAGATTCGGCCCAAAAAAAAGTTCGTGTAGAAAAGTTTTTATCTAAAAAAGCACGTGCCATTCTTGCTTTTAGTATACGGAATTACTAAAGGTAAGAGCATACAAGTTTATTCTTGATATTTAATAAAAATGAGGGTGACTAAAAAATTGAACCGAACCCCAAAAGTTAGACAAAAACTTTTGGGGTTTTATTATGTATAAAAAACACACATTTGAAGATCGAGTAAAATATATGTATATGCTCGATGAAGGATATAGTATAGAGTATATTCATAGACATTATGGGTTTAATTCGACCTTACTTTCAATATTATATCGAAAATATCTATCTGTAGGCGTAGTAGCTCTTAAGAAAAAGCCATATTCTAAATTATCGGCAAACGAAAAGGTGCTTATAATACATGAATTTCAAGATAATCAGTTAACTTTGGAAGACATTTGTTATAAATACAATATATCACACTCTGCTTTTAGTCAATGGAGGAAGAAGTATGCTTCTGGAGGTATAGAGGCACTTCAATCTAATGGTAGAGGAAAACCAAGGAAAGATATGGGACGACCAAGAAAGCACAAAGAGCCACAGACAGAAGTGGAACAATTACGAGCACAGGTAGAACGCCTGACAATAGAGAATGAACTATTAAAAAAAGTGAAAGCCTTAGTCGAATCAAGAGAAAACCGACTAAAAGAGATTGGGCGGAAACCATCCAAGAACTAGGGCTTAGATTTGATATCAATTTAATATTGAGTATTCAAGGGATGGCTCGCTCTACATATTATTATCACATAGCAAGACTAAATAAACCCGATATTTATATAGATCTTAGGGAAAAGATATCTGGTATATACAGAGAGAATAAATGTAGGTATGGCTATAGGCGCATTACATCTGCACTTAGAAATAACGGAGATATTATAAACCATAAGACCGTGCAAAAACTAATGGGTGAAATGGGGCTAAAGGCTAAAAAGAAGCGTCAAAAATATCGTTCTTATAAAGGAGATATTGGTAAGATTGCTCCTAATATTCTAAACAGGGACTTCTCAGCAACTCTTCCTAATCAAAAATGGGGCACTGATGTGACAGAAGTTAAAATTAAGGATAAGAAACTTTACTTATCTCCTATACTAGATATGTTTAATGGTGAGATAATATCGTATTCTATATCTAAAAGCCCTAACTTAAGAATGGTTACAAGTATGTTAGACAAGGCTTTTAAGAAAAAAAGAAATCTTACTGGGTTGGTATTACACTCAGATCAAGGATGGCATTATCAGCATAAGAAATACCAACACATGCTCACACGTAAAGGTATTACACAGAGCATGTCTAGGAAGGGAAATTGTCTAGATAATGCTATGGTGGAGAACTTCTTTGGATTGATGAAGAATGAATTATTATATTTGCAAGAGTGGGCTAGTATAGATGAGTTTGAAAGTCAACTTATTAAATACATTCACTATTATAACAATAAAAGAATAAAACTGAGGCTAAATGGAAAAAGCCCGGTACAATACCGAGCTTTAATCCAATCAAGAGCTTCTTAATTTATATTAACCGTCCAACTTTCGGGGGTCATATCA
>CAYJFD010000038.1:0-16371 GCA_964369605.1 uncultured Muribaculaceae bacterium
GTTTCGTTTAGGGAGTGCAAAGGTAGAGATTAATTTTTAATCTCCAAATTTATTTTAAAAAAAATAACAACTTTTTTTGAAGTTTTTTCTTCATTTAAATTTAATCCACTAATTATTAACATTTTAACAATTTTAAAGATTTTTCACTTTTTTAATAAACTTTTCAGAACATTTTCTATTTCTTCTTTTTTCTCGTAAATTTCTCACATCAGAAATGTAAAAAAACCATAAATCTTTTGAAAAAATCTCCATTCTTTTTCAAAAAAACTCAAAATTCTCAATTTTGACACTCTAGATTTCGTTATATTTGCCTTCTTTTTATACACTTTTTATAAAAATCACATACTATGTCTGAGATTATCTCCTTTCTTAATACCTATTTTTCCTACATATTAATAGTAACACTTCTTGGATTTGGTATATACTTCTCTATAAAGTCAAGGTTCGTTCAATTCAGAATGATCCCTGAAATGCTAAGATCCCTAAAAGAAACAGATACAGAGAAAGAACTCTCAGAAAATAAAAAGCATATTTCCTCATTCCAAGCATTTATAGTATCACTAGCAAGTAGGGTTGGTACTGGAAACCTAGCTGGGGTGGCATCTGCGATCGCAATAGGAGGACCAGGTGCGGTATTCTGGATGTGGGTTATCGCTCTACTTGGGGCTGTAAACGCCTTTATAGAGTCAACACTCGCCCAATTATATAAAAGCAAATCAAAAGAATCCTACATAGGAGGTCCAGCTTACTATATGGAAAAAGGAATAGGAAAGCGTTGGATGGGAATTATCTTCGCAGTTTTAATCTGCATCACCTTCGGATTCGCGTTCAATTCCGTCCAAAGCAACACCATCTGCGCCTCACTCAGTGAAACATTTTCCTTCAATCCCTTATATATAGGTATAGCCCTAACAATTATTACCCTAATTGTAACATTTGGAGGAATACACAGGATAGCAAAAGTAAGTAGTATAATAGTGCCAATTATGGCTATAGGTTATATATTATTGGCCCTATTTATAGTCGTCACTAACTTTTCAAAGATTCCAGAAGTAATAAGAAGCATCCTTGATTCAGCTCTTGGGTGGGAACAGTTGGGAGGAGGCACCTTTGGTGCAATAATAATGCAGGGAATAAAAAGAGGCTTGTTCAGCAATGAGGCCGGCATGGGCTCTGCGCCGAATGCAGCAGCGACTGCTACCGTATCACATCCCGTCAAGCAAGGACTCATCCAAACTCTGGGAGTTTTCGTTGACACCCTTATCATCTGCAGCTGTACTGCCTTCATTATTCTTATCAACATAGACAGTACCTCACCTGGCGCAGACGGCATCATCCTGACACAACAAGCGATTTCACTTGAGATAGGATCGATGGGTAAGATATTTATTGCTCTCGCAATATTATTATTTGCTTACAGCAGCATCCTAGGCAACTACTACTACGGAGAATCAAATATTCGATTTATAACAAAGAAGTCCTGGGCGCTGCATTCATATAGAGTTTTTGTAGCAGCTATGGTAATGATAGGGTCACTCATAAGCCTCAACACAGCTTGGGGGCTAGCAGATATTACGATGTCTTTAATGACTATATGTAACCTTATAGCGCTCGCCCTTCTTGGGAATAAAGCCCTAGTACTATTAAAAGACTATCTAAGGCAAAGGGCAGAAGGCATTAAGACACCTATATTTAAAAAAGAGTCTATGCCTGAGTTTAAAAATTCTCCTGGCATAGACTCTTGGTAATTCAGAAATGATTACGGAAGTAAGTCTATATTGTCATCATACAATCCATCCCCCTCGATTACTTCCAATAACTCTCCATCAGCTCCAAAACGTAGTTCGATATCAGATTCCCCCATCTCAGCCTCTATTATATATAGTAGCGATAATCCTGGTCGCTCGATCTTCTCTACATCTTTATCTCTCCAGTTCGCCCATTCACTAGCCTCAAATGCGTTTTTTACGGCTTGCGGAAGAGAAGAGTACTTCATATCGTACTCAGTCATAATCCAATCTGCTTCTTGATTAAACCATGCATTCACATCTTGAAGGTCTAATCTAAAATCAGCTACATGGTACATTCCCTCATAGTCCCACTCTAGATCCTTTGCATCTGGGAACATTGAATCAAAAACTTGCTGAACATTCTTATTTGTATTTATCTCGTTTGGGGTACAACTTACCACCGCTACTGCAACTAAAGCAGCACATAATATTCTTTTTAACATAATCTTAATTTTACAGTTATTAATCATCTATTTCTACAAGCTTACCACTTAGAGTATACTTTACTCCTACTCCATTAGGGAGCTCGAATTCAATATGTCGTCCATCTTTATCTATTTCCTTTACTTGTATTTCGTCTTTTTGAAATAACTCTTTGAGCTGCTCATAAACGACATCAGGGACTAATGCCGAAGGCACATAACTATTTTTACAATCAATACTCTTCCACTCCCCTTTTGAATCAAACTCTATCTTCGTTCCATTCTCCAATACTACATTGTATTCTTTGCTAAACAACTCACTATCCAATGTCGCAAAAGAGATACTAATATCCGAGAAATGTTTAGATAATAACTCCCTTGCAGGAGCAGGTAATTCGTTTTGTTTGATTGGAACTTCTCTTGCAGAAAGAGATAAACTTGCACTTATTGCTAAAGCAATGATAATAATTCTTTTCATTTTCTTATTTATTAAATTAAACTTTACTGTTATTTACACTGCAAAGATTAGGAGCGAATCTGAAAAGAAACTGAAATTTATTCAGAATTATGAAAACTTTATTGAAAAAGTATGCTGTTTCTCTTGAAAAGAGTATTGAATATCGTATCCATATAAGTTACATATCGCCCCTACGATGGCTAGACCTAGCCCTGTTGAAGATTTTTGACGAGAGGCATTGCTAAACCTATCAAATATTCTGTTCTTATTCAAACTTACATCTAATCCTGTATTTGTGATTTTAAATTCTTTAGAGCTTAGACTCACTAATATTTTCGAATTTTGAGTACTATGCATAAAGGCATTCTTAACAAGATTATTAATCATAATTTGCGCCAGCGAAGGATCCATCACCAATTCACATTCTCCTTGACTCTCCCACTCAAGAGTTGAATTCTTCGAATATATTTCAGAACAGTTCTCAAGGCCTTCTGAGACTAAGGCCCTCAGATCAACTTTGGAAGAGCTAAAATCACCATTATCTATTCTAGAGAGGAGTAGCAATGATCGGTTTAATCTTGATATATCCTTTAATGTCTCTAGTGATTCTCCTATTACTTTTACTTGTTCAGAAGTAAGTTCGCTTTCGATCAATAGCTCTAACTTATTTTGGCAAACAGCAATAGGTGTTTGTAATTCGTGGGAAGCATTTGCTACAAACTCTTTCTGTTTTTCAAATAATTCCGAGTTACGCTTAGCAAATTTATTAATAGATCGACTAAGAGCGCTAAATTCTAAGATTTTTGTTTCAACATTAAAATAGTCCGATATCTTATCTATGTCTTTATTTTCCAACCAAGAAAGAAGCTCCCTAAGTGGCTTTGTGCTTCTATAGACTACGTATATATTTGTTAATAGTATGACGACAAACAGTAATGCATATAGTATTATCATTAAATACATTATAGCAAATACCATATCCATTTTATCCAAGGATGGGGTAGCAACAGTTAAGCGATAATACTTATCCCCTGGGGCTTTAAATATTCTCCTAATTACCCTTGCTGGTTCCTTCTCACTTTTATACTCTATGAATCTTTTTTCATCAGTATACGACACTACTGGATTATTATTCGCAAATTCTTCACTTACTTCTTCTAAGTTATATGTGCTATTTGAGCCGTTATCTACAGAGGGCATCGATTCTCCAGCAAGAGAACGCTGAATAAGCATAGTTGAATAATCTTCGAGAACATCATCTGTTTCATCATTTACCTCTCTTGTTATCCCATAATAAAATAGTGTTGACCACACACAAATAATTATGAATAGTAGGGCCATTATTCTTAAGCTGATGTAATGAGAAAGTTTCATATACTTTATATATTAATAACATTATAGTTTTACGAGCTTATAACCAAAACCATATATTGATTTTATTTCTATATCTGCCTCTGCTCCAATAAGCTTCTTTCTTAAGTTTTTTAACTGAGCATATATAAATTCATAGTTATCGCACTTGTCAGCATATTCCCCCCAAACCGCTTCTGCTAAATTCTCCTTACTTATCACGTGTCCTGATCTTTGAATGAAATGCGCTAATATGCAATATTCCTTCTTACTAAATTCTACTGCTTGGCCCTTTATTAGTACTTGTTGCTTTTCAGGAAAGACTCTAACATTGCCCTCGGCATAACAAAGTTCTCCCGAATTACGTTTCCTTCTGATTACGCTGTTTACTCTTGCGGCCAACTCAGCGATATTAAATGGTTTAGATAGATAGTCATCTGCCCCTAAATTAAGTCCCTCTATCTTATCATCGATTGCCCCTTTCGCAGATATTATAATGACGCCTCCGTGCCTATCCGCATGTACTTGACTCTTTAATTCTCGTAATAGGTCCAAACCTGAACCATCCGGTAACATTATATCTAGCAAGATACAATCATACTCATAGAGTTCTATTAATTCTAATGCCTTTGCATAAGTGGAGGCACTCTCAACGATGTACTTCTGTCGCTGAAGCGTCTCACGCACTACATCCTTTAGACTTTCATTATCTTCAACTATTAATATTTTCATCTGTTATATATATATTACCTAGCTACAAAAATAAAAAAAACTATGTCAAGAATCTAAAATTCTGTGACATAGTTTCAATTTATTTATACTATTTTCTAGTATTTAAAGTCTACTCTTTCGCCTAGTTTCGCTTTGAAGGCATTGTCTACGACTTCACCTTTCTGTAGTAAGATATCATCAGTAGTTTCATTTGGAACAAACACCTCTGTAGTTAACTCTCCTGTTTGAGTTAAAACATAAACTATAATGTCGCAGTTTGCCAGATCTTGGATCTTCTCTGGGATATCAATCATAAAGTCTCTATAAAAAGTACCAGTACCGAATGCATTAAATACGTCTCCTGTATGCGCTGTAAAGAATTCTCTTAGTACTGAATTATGTACGTAATCTGCTTTTTCGCCATCTATATCTTTCTGAGAAGAAACTAGGTTATTCTCAGTCATTAATGCTACGATCTTGTAGTTTCCTGGATTTTTCACATTTAGCGCAACTTGTAGCTTTATTTTCTCATTTACTACGTCTGAAGATATAGCAGCATTTATGGTCGCTGGATGAAGTTTGTTTGTCTCTTCCACCATCTCTTCACATATTTTAGCGATCTGTACTTCTGTTCCATAATTTTTTAGCACCATTCTGCCATCAATTATTCCTGTTGGGAAACCACTCACGAAATAGTAGTTCTGTAAATAGGTACTGCTATTATAGTGTAATGGGTGGGTAGTGTTCGAATATTCCTCATTAACAGCATATACAATCATATTACCAGATTCGATTTCTTCATCAGCTTTAGCTATCGCCCTTGTTAGTGTAGGACAATATACGCACCAAGATCCTGTAAACCTAATTATTACATTTGTCTTTGTGATTTGTTTATCAAGCCACTCTGGCTCCATATCATGCGCATCCTGAGCTACCGTTACCTTTAACTCTTCATCTGAACCTGTTACTTTAAAGATAATTTCTCCGGAACGTTCTTCTCCCCAGTTTTCAGGGGCAGTAAATTTTAGATTCTCTTGATCTGCAAGTGTTAACCAATCTGGTAGAGAAACAATAGAAGCTACAACTGCTCCACTTGATATAGGAAGGTAGACTTCGCCTCCATAAGAAGATACCCTATAATCTGTATTTGATTCAGTCTGAGATCCTCCATTTCCAGAATCGCAACTGATAAAGAATAATAGAGATAGGGCTAATAATAGAATTTTGCTTATACTTTTCATCTTTCTATAACATTAAACATAATTACAAATATAATAAAAAAAGCCAAGTCTTGACGACTTGGCTTTGAAAAGTAGCGAGACGGAGAATTGAACTCCGGACCTCATGATTATGAATCATGCGCTCTAACCAACTGAGCTATCTCGCCATTCTTTGGGAGTGCAAAGGTAGAAACTTTTTAATAAATTCAAAAAAATTCTTAAAATTTGTTCTATTTCAATTCTAATATCACGCTCGAATAACTGGAAATCCCTTCCTCACGTCCTTCAAACCCTAGTCTCTCAGTAGTAGTAGCCTTTACTGACACCTGACTCACATCTACCGACATCACTTGTGCAAGGGTATTACGCATATTTTGAATATGGGGTGAAAGACGAGGTAGCTGTGCTGCTATTGTTATGTCCGCATTTGCAAGCTCATAGCCCTGTTCCCTAATTAACACCATTACTTTTCTTAATAAGATTTTGCTATCGATTCCTTTATATTCTTCTGACGTATCAGGAAAATGCTTCCCTATATCACCTAACGCTAATGCTCCTAGTAGGGCATCACAAAGGGCATGAATCACTACATCTCCGTCCGAATGGGCTATACAACCCTTTGAGTGTTTTATGCTTACACCTCCCAACACTAGGGATAGGCCGTCGGAGAGGGCATGCACATCATAACCGTTTCCTATTCGATATTTAATTTGTTTCATACGTAAATATTTCATCACAAAGATACAAATTATTATCTTTGTAGATTAATACTACATATATAAATATTATGGGACTAAATATATCTTGGTTTAAGACATCTAAGCATCGCGTTTTTCATTACGAACCTCTTTATTATAATGAGAAGAAGGAAAAAATGGACGAACGTTATAACAGAAACACCTATACTCCAGGTGTAAACATAAGGGGTAAAATCAGGAATTCGTCTGTGGAAAACAAGAAGCATCCTATGAGTTCTTTTACTCGAAAGATTGTAGTATTTATTTCGCTTCTAATTATGTTTATCCTAGCGTATTATTTCTCTCAATATATAGTACTTCTTTTTTCTGCTTTATAACTATGTTAAAGGTACTACCTCCACATATTTCAAACCTCATAGCCGCTGGAGAAGTGGTTCAGAGGCCTGCATCTGTTGTAAAAGAACTTATTGAAAACAGCATAGATGCAGGTGCGAACTCTATTTCTGTGAACATCCTGGACTCAGGAAGGACTCTTATTCAGATTATCGACAATGGATGTGGGATGAGTGATGAAGATGCAAAGCTTTGTTTCCTTCGACATTCAACATCTAAGATTTCTGAGGCTTCTGACTTAGAGAATATTTGTACTCTCGGCTTTAGGGGGGAGGCTCTTGCTTCTATCGCTGCAGTTTCAGAAGTATGTCTTAAGACGAAAAAACAAGACGAAGAACTTGGCAGTGTCACTCACTTTTGCGAATCAAATTTCATTTCTCAGGAGGCAGCATCGACTCCTCAAGGAACTAATATTGCGATTAGAAATTTATTTTACAACATCCCAGCAAGAAGAAAGTTTCTTAAATCCGATAATTATGAATTTCGTCAGATCGTAACAGAGTTCTCAAGAATAGCTTTAAGTAGACCAGAAATCAGTTTTTCTTTAAATCATAACGGCAAGGATGTATATAAACTTCAAGGAAGCACTGAACTTGAAAAGAGGATATTACAAATAGCTGGGAAAAACCTACAGAAGGAACTTATCAAACTATCTACAAGCACATCACTTATTAGTATAGATGGCTTTATCGGGATTCCTGAAGAATCAAGAAAGAGTTTAGGTCTACAATACTTCTTTATCAATGGTCGTTTTTTTAAGTCACCTTATTTACACAAAGCTATAATTAAGGCTTACGAAAAATTGATACCTGAGGGACACAGCCCATCTTATTTCCTATTTATGGAGGTTAACCCAAATGAGGTGGATGTAAACATCCATCCAAGTAAGATGGAGGTAAAATTCGAGAATGACGCATTTATCTTTGAGATATTAAATGCTGCGACTAGAGAGGCTTTAGGGAAGAATTCTCTTTACCCTAGCATTGATTTTGACGTGGAAAATGCTCCTGAGATACCTATGGCTCCTAAAAAGGGAACTTATATCCCTATGCCTAAGATTAATTTCGACCCTCTATTTAATCCTTTTGAGGATGAAAAATCTACGGTTGAAGATTTTCGCCCTTCTTATCTTAAAAAGGATGTGGATGAGGTACTATTCAAAGAGGAAATTATACCAGAACGAACATTTATATTAATTAAGAAAAAATACCTAGTAAGTTCTCACGAGGCTGGATTACTAATTATACACCTCAATAGGGCTTGGCAGAGAATATATTATGAAAGACTTATTCATAGTCTAGATAATTCTGTTCCGGCGATTCAGACCTCTATGTTTCCTCAAAAAATAGAATTGGATATTAATTCTGTTTCTATTCTTAGTGAATTCCCAGGTAGATTACTAACTTTAGGATACGATATCGATATCCTTGACCAAGAAACTATTTGCGTGAAAGGCTTGCCAAATGGATTTCCTAGCGACCTAGAATCTACAAAGGGCAATATCGCTGACCTTGTTGGGATACTAAAAGAAAGTGAATCCGAAGATCTTCTAAGAGCAGAAGTAAGACATAAACTTGCGAGTACTATGTCACGATGTGCTTCTCGCAGAAAGTCACAAACGATGACAAATCAAGATGCGAACAATCTTATCGATTGTTTATTTAACTGTATCGAGCCTGATAGGTCACCTGAGGGCAAGGCTACGATGAAAATATTAAATATTGAAAATTTAGAAAACCTATTATAATATGTCAATGAACTTTAATTCACCTTTAGGGGGCTTTATGAGAAACACTCCTATGGTAGTAAAGAATCTTATTATCATAAACGTAGTTATGTTTATCCTAACTTCTTTCTTTCATAAGTTTATGATGGTAAACTTCTCACTTTTTTATTTCGAATCTGATTTTTTTAAGCCATACCAGTTTCTTAGCCATCTCTTTATGCACGGAGGCTTTTTTCACTTGTTTTTCAACATGTATACTCTTTGGATTTTTGGAACGGTTATTGAGAGAATATGGGGTAGCAAGAAGTTTTTTATTTACTTCCTTCTAACTGGAATAGGGGCTGCTTGCTTACACGAGTTCGTAATTTATCTGCAGGTTTCTGAGGTAGAAGCCGCAATTATGTCGAACTCATATATAGATGGTATAAATCCACGAGATATGTACAGAGCTATAATGAATACTCCTACTGTTGGAGCCTCAGGAGCTGTATATGGATTGCTTTTAGCTTATGGAATGATGTTCCCTAACAATATAATGCAGCTAATGTTCCCTCCTATTGCCCTAAAGGCGAAGTGGTTTGTAATAATTTTTGGAGCGATAGAACTATTTCTAGGCTTTAGAAATGCTGGCGATAATATTGCGCATTTTGCTCACTTAGGGGGTATGCTTTTCGGAGTAATCTTTATTTTATATTTAAAAAGGACTAATAGGCTGTACAACTAACAGAAGAGATGAAAAGAATATTAAAGATACTTCTTAACTTTCCGTTTTGGCTTGGCTCTATTTTTATTGCCACGCTACTAGCGATATGTTATCTATCTTTTTTTGTGAATCCTTCCGTTATCTGGATTCCAAGTCTTATCTCTATCGCCTTCGTTCCTCTTTTCATTCTGAACTTTATTATCTTCATCATAGCGATAATTAGACGCTCGCGTGTTTCCGTTATTGCGCTTGTCGCACTTCTTCCTGTACTCTTTTTTTGGAAAGGGTATTTTAGATTTGACAGCGATAGCCTTGAGGTCGACTCAAATGAAACATCCACGCTTATGACCTATAATGTAGGGAAAGAAGATTTTGATTTTTCCGAGGTGTTTTCCTTTGGAGATCCAGATATTATCTGCCTACAAGAGTACTACTGTGAAGATCCTGATGATTTAGATAATCTTGATTTTGAGTCCTATCCATACCACTCAGAACATCTTATTCGTTTTAGGAAGGATCATTATGTTGGAAATATCATTCTTAGTAAATATCCCATTTCTCATTCTAACAAGATTACCTTTCCAGGCTCTACAAACCTGGTTGTCTACTCAGACATAGAGGTAAAGGAAGAGGTCATTAGGGTATATAATTGCCACTTAGAGTCATATAATATAGCTCCAGGCTCTTTTTTAAAGGATTTAATCGACACTCGAAATGAAGCTTCTGACGAGATACTAGGAGTTCAAAACAAGATGCGAGCGAGTAATAGAAATAGGGCTGAACAGGTTGACATAATTATTAAGCATATCAATGAATCTCAGACTCCTTGCATTATTTGTGGCGACTTTAACGATACACCCCTATCCTACACCTACAAGTCTCTTTGCGACCAACGTGTAGATACGTTTAAAGAGGCGGGGAAAGGGTTCAGTTCGACGTTTGCGATACTATGGCCACTTTTAAGAATTGATTATATCTTAGCACCCAAGAGTGCAAAGGTAATATCGCACAAAACATTAAGAAATATTAAATATTCGGATCATTATCCGGTAATTAGCACATTTATATTATGATAGAAGAAATTAAAGAAGCAATAGACATATTAAAAGAAGGAGGCATCATCCTTTACCCAACTGATACTATTTGGGGTCTAGGCTGCGATGCGACTAACGAATCTGCTTGTAAGAGAATATTCGAGATTAAGGAAAGAGAAGAGGCTAAGAGTATGGTCGTACTCGCCTCGGACATGAATATGGTAGAGGACTACCTAGAAGAAGTTCCTGAGATAGCAAGAAATCTAGTTGAAGTTAGCGATAAACCTCTAACTATCATCTATCCTGGCGCGAGGGATTTAGCGAAGAATATTGTTGCACCCGATGGTAGTGTAGGCATAAGGATTCCTAACAATGAGTTTTGCCAGCTACTCCTAGATAATTTCAGAAGACCACTTGTGTCGACTTCAGCAAATATTTCAGGGGAAGTATCTCCTAGTGAGTATAGCGACATTAATATTCATATCATCAACTCAGCCGATTGGGTCGCTGATCCAGTATATGCAAATGAATCTTCAGGCAAAGCATCATCTATTATAAAGCTTGGTCTTGGAGGAGAAATACAGATAATTAGAGAATAAATTATATAATTACACAAAAATGAAGAAGTACGCATTACTATTCCTTTCACTAGTACTATTTGTCGCTTGTGATAAAGGTAATTCTGGAGCCAACAACAAAGAGGTTCTTATTAATAGTCGAATATATATTGATTACCTTGAAGGAGAAAAGGTAGTCGACCTTAGTCTCGAGAGTTACGATTTTAATCCTGCTACTACTCTTACATACAAATCAGATTGGGTAAAGGATCTTCGCATCGAAGATAATAAAATCAAGTTCTCACACGATAGAAACCTATATTCAGAAAAGAGAGAAGTCTCTGTAAAAGTAGACAATGGGGTTAAGGTTATGGATATACTTATTATCCAAAATGGCTCTGGCAGCGGATTTATTGACTTTGAGATATCATATATCGGCTACAAGTCTATGTTTATTGAAAGCGTAGACCTTGGAGAGAATTCCAATAGGTCATATATGCTACTATGTACTCCGAAGCACATTATCGATAAATATGGTGGACTAGAGGGCTATATCGATTACCTCCAAGAAGACAAGGATAACTACATCTCCCTTCTTGACAATGGTAACGTCGAGCCTAATCCTGACTTTTTTGGCTACGGTCTTGGTTGGAACTCACTTGAATCAGATACAGACTATATCTTATTTGCATACTACAGTAACCATTTTATGCAAATTCAATCTGAAATATTCTACACACAGTTCAAGACTAAGACTATTCCTGATTCCGTCCCTTACGACGTTAGCTTCGAAATAGATGCTATAAGTGAAGATAGTATTTTTATAGAGTTTCCAAGCCTGAAAGAGGTTAAGGATAAGATGCTTTCTGAGGAAGCTGCAGGCATTTACGATTACGCGTTAGATGTTTACACTCACGGTCATATCGGAATTTCTTTCTGGGATATTGACCTATTTAAGCCAGGGGCTAGTAAAGAAGATATTGCAAAAGAAATCATGACTATGCACGATGAATACTTTGTCTCAAAACTAGGAGGAACATCTTTATATAACATCGCATTTAACTCAGCACTAAAAGGAAGAGCCTTTTCCGACTATAGCTTCTTCCCAGAGTTCCGCCCAAACAGCGAATTCATTATTTCATCCTTCTGTGTTTGGGAAGATAAAATATACTCTAACATAGATACTAAGACTTTTATTTCTCCATTTCAAATCGCGGAGACTCGCAGTTCAATGGAAACTCAACTAGGCGCTAAAGTAAGCAAAAAAGATGGGGCCCTAGCTCCTTCCAAGCTTATGTTCTAGTCATTATAATTACAAGCTGCCGCAACGTAAACTGCTGCAGTCTCAGTTCTGAGGCGGGATTCTCCAAGTGAAACAGGGAGAAATCCTGCCTCTATTGCTTTTTGAACTTCCTTTGAGGAGAAATCACCTTCCGGTCCAATTAGACACAGTGCCCTCGGGGCAATATCACTCTTTTTCGCGCTATGAAAAAGTTCTGATAGGATAGAGCTAAGGGTGCTCTTTGGTATTGACTCGTCGCAGCAAGCGATGAGTTTTATCCCTTCGAAATCCTTAGAACTCTCAATAAGGCTAGAGAATGGGCATAGCGGTGAGAATTCTGGTAGAATAGTTTTTAAAGATTGCTTTGCCGCTGCAAGAATCACCCTAGCTGAGCGGTCTTCTTTAATTACCTTTCTTTCAGAGTGCTCACAGAGTATTGGTGTTATTTTATTTATTCCCAGTTCAGTAGCCTTTTCTAAGAACCACTCAAAACGATCTATGTTTTTAGTTGGCGCCACTGCCAAATGAAGGAAATACCCATGCTTATGAAGGCTCGTATCTATAGATTCTATCTGTAATTTTACAGCTTTTGAATTTATATCTATAATTACTGTACTATATAAGAAGCCCTCTCCTGAGCATAACATTATAGTATCGCCTAATTTGTGTCTTAAGACCTTTACGCAGTGTGTTGACTCTTCCGCGCTGAGAGTCACTATATTACCTTCTATGTTATTTGAATAAAATATCTCCATATCTACTTTATTTTATTCCCCGAAGATAGTAAAAAACTTCTTCAATTAGAATATATTTATATCTTTGTATGTTAAATATTTTATTATGCCGTACATAGGATTACTCTCTGATACACATACCTGTTTTGATGATAAACTTAAGGATTTCTTTAAGGATGTCGATGAGATTTGGCATGCTGGTGACTTTGCTAGTTTGGAGAATCATGATCAGATAGCAGCATTTAAGCCCCTAAAGGCAGTTCATGGGAACTGTGATGACACTCACATTCGTTCCTCTGCACCTTACATTCAGCTCATTGAGTATGGATCTCTAAAAATACTCATGATGCATATAGGAGGTTATCCGTCCCGCTACGATTACCGAGCCCTTAATCTTATAGAAGCACATAGGCCTAATATCTTTATTTGTGGACATTCACACATCCTTAAAATCGTGAATGACAAGAAATATGGAATGCTATGTATTAATCCAGGAGCAGCTGGGAATCATGGCTTTCACCTTGTTCGAACAGCTCTTAGATTTAAGATAGAGAATGAAAAAATATGTGAGATGGAGGTAGGAGAATGGCCACGCGATAATCATAGCTAAGAATATAGCACAGAAAGGCAGGACAGACTAATCTAAAGCGCCTTACAAATTAGAATTATTTACAAAATATTATATCGTATGAAAAAAATTATTTTCTTAACATTTCTAAGCATCCTGCTCTGCGGTTCATTTAGCGAACTAAGAGCACAGAATGAAATCACTCCAAATTACGATTTGGCAGCACGTTTTTCTGGAAAGAAGATTAACACAATGGTTCATTCTACACACCTACGTCCTAATTGGTTCCAAAAATCAAACAAGTTTTGGTACTCTTGGAAAACAAGTGATGGCATAAAGTACTATGTAGTTGACCCTGTAGCAAAGACTCAAAATGAAATCTTTGATATGGAAAACTTAGCTATGCAGTTAACTGAGCTTACTCGTGACCCGATGGATGCGCAGAATATTCCAATGATAGGTTTGGAGCTAAAAGACGACAGATATTTCCACTTCGAAATACAATCAAAGTTAAAAGTTCCAAAGAAGGAGGACAAACCTGCTGACACTGTAGCTATTGATAGCACAAAAACAAAAATACCTGAGATGGAAAATAAATTATTCCGCTTCAAATATGATTTAGTAACCAAAAAACTAATTGACATATCTGACGAGGATAAGAAAAAAGACTTCCCTACGTGGGCAGCTATATCTCCAGACAGTTCAGTTGTAGTTTACGCTAAGGCTTATAATCTTTACTATACAGATATGGATAACCTTAGAAAAATTATGGAAGATGAAAAAGACAGCACTATAGTAGAACATCGCCTTACAACAGATGGAATCAAAGATAAAGCCTATGGAGGGGATGATTATAGAGGAGTTGAAGATCTTGATACTACAAAAAGAGTATATCCTAATATCCTTTGGTCTAAAGATTCTAAGCACTTCACTATCGTACTTCACGATATGAGCGCCGTTAAAAATCTATGGGTAATTAACTCTATCAGTGAGCCACGTCCAAAACTAGAAACATACAAATATCAGATGCCTGGTGAGCCAGGACCAAAGTCCTACTTGATGGTGTTTAATATGGAAGACAAATCTTCTAAAACTATCGATGTGTCTGCTTACAAAGATCAGACTATCTATCCTTATGCTGAACCTTTCACTAAATCAGCGATGAACAAGGACTACCATAGCTACACATGGTTAGGAGACAACGATAATTTCTATCTAGTTCGAGGCAGCAGAGATCTTCATAGGGTTGACATCTGTAAAGTAAATATCCACTCAGGAGAACTCACAGCGGTCGTAGAAGAGAGACTTAATACATATATTGAGACACTCCAGCCAGTTATTATTAATGAGGGCAAAGAGTTAGTTCAATGGTCTGAGCGTAATGGCTGGGCACACCTATATCTATATTCAACAGAAGGAACGCTGAAAAACGCTATTACTAAAGGGGCATTCCACGTGGAAGACATCATCAGAGTTGATCAAAAGAATCGTGTTGTATATTTTACAGCTAATGGCTTTGATACTAAAGAAAACCCTTACTACAAACACCTATATAGAGTAAATCTTGATGGATCTGGACTAAAAGCCTTAAATGCTGGTGACTTCTATGCTGAATCATATATGAGTGAAGACTGCAAGGTCATCGTTGACAACATCTCTCGTGTAGACCTTACTCCATACGCTGTACTTAGAGACTCAAGAGGTCGTAAACTTATGGACCTACAGGAAGCTGACTTTAGTCAACTATTCCTTTCTGGATACAAGTTTCCTGAGACTTTCAGCGTAAAAGCAGCTGATGGAATTACTGATTTATACGGAGTTATGTACAAACCTTTTGACTTTGATTCTACAAAGGTTTATCCTATCATAGAATATGTATATCCAGGTCCTCAGGTCGAATCCACAAACTATGTATGGAGCAGAGGAATGAACCGTGTAGATAGACTATCTCAGCTTGGCTTTATCGTTATTACCGTTGGTCATAGAGGAGGTCATCCTGATCGTTCGAAATGGTACCATAACTACGGTTACGGCAATATGAGAGACTATCCACTTGAAGATCACAAATATGCTGTTCAGCAACTTGCTGCTAGATACGACTTTATCGATATAAATAAAGTAGGAATTCACGGACACTCTGGTGGAGGATTTATGTCTACTGCCGCGCTTCTTACCTACCCAGACTTCTACACTGCAGCAGTATCTTGCGCCGGAAATCACGACAACAGAATATACAATCGCTGGTGGAGTGAGACCCACCACGGAGTAGAAGAAGTAGTAAGCCCAGAGGGAGATACAACCTTTAACTACAGCATAGCATTTAACCAGCAACTTGTCAAGAACCTAAAAGGACACCTGCTTCTTGTAACTGGAGATATGGATGACAATGTTCACCCAGCTGCTACGACTAGAGTTATAGACGCCCTTATCAAGGCGAACAAACGTTTTGATATGCTTTTCTTGCCAGGGCAACGTCATAGCTTTGGAAATATGGATGAGTATTTCTTCTGGAAGATGGCAGACTACTTCAGCGAGCACCTTCTTGGAGAATCTGAGACATCGGCAGACATAAAAGAAATGAATAATAACTAGAGTCATTTAGACTACAGTACAGATCCCCCTCTACATTCTTTCCTAAGAATGATTAGATGGGGATTTATTTATTCTAACCTTTCCGGCCTCCTTATTGTAATGAGAAGGGGCACAACCTACTTCTTTTGAAAAGG
>CAYJFD010000039.1:0-8583 GCA_964369605.1 uncultured Muribaculaceae bacterium
TGCAGCAGATAACGTATCTACTAGTAAAATATGATTTTGCGCTTTTAGAAGACTATCCCACTGTTTAGCTTGTTTTTCATGCTGGCCATCTCTCTGATAACTACTATTACACGCCAGAATTACGAAGAAAATTAATATATATTTACAGTGTTTCATTTATAGCCTAGTCGTTTCTCAAACGCTGCAAAAGTACAAAAAATATACAACTAGGCAAGCTACATATAACAAAGACTACCTAAGGCTATTTCTCCTTAGGTAGTCTCCCGAAATTAATATAACAAATTATTTAACCATTATGCTCTTGAATTCTCCGATGTTTATATCACTTTTAACTCCCTCTGAATCAACGTAAGGCACTGTCCAAGTTTTACCAGCTTCGTCCACCGTTGTGCCATTATTAGCACCTGTGATTAGATCTATATTTGCTAGGCCTGAAGTATCTATTGCATTCTCTTCCATACTCATAAGAGTGGATGTAGTCGCTAGTGTTATAGTCGCCAGCGAAGTTGAACTAAATGCCCAACCTTCAATAGTTTCCACATTTGGCAGCTTTATATCGACTAATGAACCACAGTAATTAAATGCCGTTGCTTTAATAATTCTTGCTGAAGGTAATTCAACACTCTCTAAGGCAGAACAATACTCGAATGCCTTTTTTCCTACTTCTTCCACCTTCGGTAGATTTAGACTAGTTAGTGCATTACAGTAATAAAACGATTGTTCCCCTAATGTTATTAGTTCTGGTAAATCTAAAGCTGTTAGTTTTGGATTATAGTAGAATGAATTATATCCTATAGTTTCAAGTTTAGGGAAGTTTAATGATGCTAGTACAGAACAATAATTAAATGCGTTATCTCCAATAGTTTTAACTTTCGGACCTTCAACTGCTACCATATTGTTTAGAGGAGAGTATAATGCTACTACAAATGCATCATTTGGAATAGAGGTCATCTTACTTAATACTAATGTAATGTCTCTTCCTGCACTATTAATAGCGTTTCTTAATCTAGAGAAATATTCTGCAGATACTGCTGTCTCATCTTTAATAATCCAGATGTCTCCTTCGATTGTTGTACCATCCTCTGGAATATTTGCTAGAGTATAGCCTGGTTCGATATGAATAGTTGCTCCAGTTATAGATTTAAATGGTCCTACCTCTAGAGTTTCAGTAGCTCCTTCGCTTTGATAAGGAACATTCCACTTTGTCTGGGTCTCGTCAGTTGTTGTTCCATTATTTTCAGCAGTAATTAAGTCAATATTAGCTGCGACAAAGTTATCCAATGCATCTGGACTCATGCTGATTAGAGTTGAGTTCGTCGCTAGAGTCATAGAAGTGATAGAACTTGCATTAAATGCCCAATCCTCTATCGTTTCTACATTTGGAAGTTTAATATCTACTAGTGAACCGCAGTGGTTAAATGCTGCTACACCAACTGTTTTCACTGCAGGAAACTCTACACTTTCTAAAGCTGAACAATACTCGAATGCCTTCTTTCCTAATACTTCCATTTTAGGAAGCTCCACAGTTGTTAGTGCATTACAATAATAAAATGCTTGCTCTCCTAATGTTACTAGCTCTGGTAAGTTCACAGTTGTTAGCTTAGGATTGTAATAGAATGAATTATATCCTATAGTTTCTAGGCTAGGGAAGTTTAAAGAAGCTAGTACAGAACAATAATTAAATGCATCATCTCCAATAGATGTAACTCTTGGTCCTTCTATTGCTACCATATTATTTAATGGAGAATATAATGCGACTACAAATGCGCTATTAGGAATAGATGTTAGGTTAGTAAATACTACTGATATCTCTCTTCCTGCGCTATTAATAGCATTTCTTAATCTAGAGAAATATTCTGCTGATACTGCTGTCTCATCTTTAATGATCCAGATATCTTCTTCGATAGTTGAACCATCCTCTGGGATATCTGCTAGCATATAACCCTCTTCGATAGGAGCATCACCTCCTATAACTGAAGCAAAAGGTCCGAACTCTATAGATGTGTTACCAAAAGGAACAATCCATTTATTATCTTCCACAAAAGTATTATTTGCATTTCCAGTGGTAAGTGTAATCTTACTTAGATTCACGCCTTCAAAGGCCTTAACATCCACATTCTCTACGACTGAGCTTGTAGCTAATGTTAATTCTGTCAAACCAGTACAAACAGCAAAACTATTTTCGCCAATAGTCTCTACCATTGGAATGTTTGCGCTTCTCATAGCTATACATCCTGAGAATGCCTGCTTAACTACAGTCTTTACCTTTGGAAGATCTACCTCTTGAAGAGCAGGATTATTAAAAAATGCTGATTCACCCACTTCTTCTAAATTATCTAACTTAACTGTCTTTAATTCATCACAGAATGAGATAGAACCTGTTCCTATTAATTTAGCCTTTGGTAATTCTACACTCTCTAATTTAATGCAAAACGAAATAGACCATTGCTCTGCTTCTTCTACCTCAGGAAGAACTAATTCAGTCAAACTTGAATTACCCATAAAGGCAGAATTAGAAAGCTTTTTCATTTTATTCAACTTCGCAGAAGACATAGAAGTATAACCTAAAGCTCCATATCCCATAGAAGTAGCCTCAGGAGCCTCAACACTTACTAATGATCTAGGAATATGTGCTTCAAAAGAAGCTCCTTTATCTATAAGTAATTGAGTATCGAAGAAAGCATAATAAGGAATTTCTTTCATATTCTTTAAGATAATAGAAATCTTTCTTCCTGCATTATCTGCCTCAACTAGTGCATCATATAATAACTTAAAGTCTCCTTCTCCTTCAATCATTGGCTTATTACCTGAGTCATACGGAGAACCATTAGTAAATTTAAGTTCTCTTACACCACTTTGTGCACTTTCATCCGTGATTATCCATAAATCTTCTTTTGGCAAATTCTGTGGATCTATTGAATTTAAAGCAAACTCACTTGGTGCTATAAGTGCAACAGTTACATTACATATATCTTTTATCGAAGGATTTTCACTACTAGAAACTGTAATTTTTGCTTCTCCTCCAGCTATTGCAGAAACTAAACCATCAGGGCTTACTGTCGCCACCTCTATATTATCTGAAACCCACTCAAGGTTTTTATTTGTTGCCGTTTCAGGGCTGATAGTAGCAGTTAGTTGTTTTTCTTGTCCGACTTCTAGTGCTATAGATTTTTCTGCTAAAGCAATATCAGTAACTGGTACTTTTTCTTCTTCACAAGCTATGAAAAGAACGCAAGATAAAATTGCGAATAGGAATAAGGATAACTTTTTCATTTTGATTTTTTATAGTTAATTGTGGTTAATGTTTTTCTAATATTTGATGAATGCACGCACTCTACATACATCTATTTTATAAGACTGAAACTCGATAGGATCTTTACTAAAATTAATTTTAAATGCGTCAATTTTTCCGATTTCGGTTGAGCACCAATAATTCTCGGTCTTTGAGATCTGGTCTGAATCACTAACGGATGCAAGTGTTTGATTTATCTTATCTATATGTTCAGCTATTCCTGTCATCTCGTACGCTGCTGGGAGATACCATACTCCATATAAGCCTGACGAATAAACTTGTCCTTTAGGATTCATATCATGAATGTAATCAAAAGCTGGGTAGTTCAGGTAGTTTCCTGTTTTAGCATTTGCCCAAGCTGCTCCCATATTTGCCAAACCGTCTTCGTACGAGCCAGCTTCTAAGATTTCAGCATCCCACACTTCATACAGAAGACTATATCCTCTAGTCCACTCCTCTAACGCTAACACCACACCTGAGGCGCCATTATGCGTAGTAGACGCTACTACTCCTATTGGTTCTTGACTATTAGGGAATAAATCCCCGATCTCATAATAAACACATACAGGCTGTGAGATATTTACTTCTACATACTTGTCTTCCACTTGAACTCTTACAACTGCGTCTCTTTGAGCATCATCATTTAATGTTGTCACTGCAGTTATAACTAAGGTATCTAACTGATTATCTTGCGACACTTCCGTAGTGCACCAATCAGAATCAGAAGAAACCTCTACACTCCAAGGTTTATTTGTGAGTACTTTAATTACAACATCTCCACCTATACTATGAGTAGAATTATCTTCATCGGTTTGTAGCTCTACTACTGTCTGCTCATCTTGTTCTATTAGCACCTCTAGCCTTTTTTCTCTAGTAGTAATCACAAGCATACCTGCTCTATAGTCTCCTTCATTTTCTTCGATATCTATGTTAAATGTCGCGGCACCGGCTGGCCCACTATAGTCATCTATCTCACACCACTTTGTTCCAGCAACAAGCTCTGCTGTCCAACTATAATTCGTTTCAAACTCTACTTGAATTTGACCTCCTACTGACTTTACTGTATACGATTCTTCAGACAAAAGTGTTGCTTCAGTGGGTACTTCTATTACCTCTTTTTCACAGCTGCAAATTAAGACTAGTGAAAGTATTATTAATATATATTTTTTCATTTTTTCTGTTGTTAAAATTCGTAAACTGCTCTAATTAATCTAGTAAATAATTCTTTTTCATGATCTCCGCCATTACTTCCATCCCAAAAACTCACATAATACATATTGTCAGCATCAGCCTCTGTAGATGACATATAGACACTGCCCGATAAAAAGTCTTTTCCTTGCTGAGTTAAGGTACTATTTACTTTATCTTTTACTTTTAATAATTCTAATAGCTCATTCTGTGCCGCAAAATACCAGACATTCTTCTGTCCACTTTTGTAGTTGTTAACATCTATCCCGGCATTAACATTCATTTGATGAACTTTATGAAAACCAGCATAGTCTTCTTGATAATTCTCGATTTCAAATATCTTTGACATATTATAAAGTCCATCATCTAATGAATTTGCACCCGTAAGAACTCCCTCAGGTCCCCAGAATTCATCAAACTGCTCAAATGATACGATCTTTCCTCCATCTCCTTTTGGATCTATGTAGAAAACAACGCCTATCGGAGCCTCTGCATTTGGATATAAATCCCCGATAAAATATGCATTTTCTGATGGCATAGCACTCTGTACTATCTCTACTATTTCTTCTGCACCGTCACAAGCGATAGTTATTTTAGTTTTTCTTTCTTGTGTTTTAGTATTAGGCTCAAAGGTTGCTATTATCCTTAGGGACTCTCCTGCCATTCCACTTGTAGGTGAAATATAGCTCCATGCAGAACCTTCTGAGACATGCGCTGTCCATCCTTTATTTATTTTAAATACGATTTCGATCTTTCCCCCGATATAATTAATCGCATCATTTTGATTTGAAATAAAATTAATTTGTCCGCCTTCTGTCTGCGTTACAACAAGAGTTATCTCTTCATCCTCGGCAATTAATTTTATCCTCGCACTTCGCGAATTCCCTGTATTTGGGGCTACGACTACATCAAGTGTGATTTCTTCTGATGCCACTCCTTCGCTCTGGCTCAACTCGACCCAAGAATCTTCACTACTTTGCTCAGCTCTCCAATTCTTATTTGAGGTAAATTTCACTTTTTTTGTTTCCCCTGCAGCCTTTACTGAACCAGGAATATTCTCTATCATACTTATTTCTGCTCCCTCCTCTTGACTAATGATTATAGTTGAATATTTATATCCAGAGGTTATTCTAACGCTTGCATCTCTTGCTGCATCTGGATTTTTATCCATTTTCAAACTTATCTTATTCTGGCCTGCCTCACCGAACAAGGTATCTATATGGCACCATTGGTCACCAAACAACACTTCAGCTGTCCACGAGTCATTTACTTCAAATTGTATTTCCGAAGTACCTCCTTCTCCTTTAAATAAGAGTTCTTTTTCGGATAATAGATTTATTTCAATATCTTTTTCCATTGTCGTATCCTGACAGGACACCAAAACGAAAAAGAAAGAAATTAATGTTAAGATGTACGATCTAATTTTCATGTTTGTTTTTACTTTAGGTAAGAGATAGTTTTTGTTTGTTTAATGCAAATATAATCTTTTGAGGGTGATATTTAATCGTAGATATAGTATCAAAATACAAAATATGCATTTTGAGCAGTAAAAATGTGATTTCTCAACACTTTAAGAGATATTATTTTTTCTTTCCACTACCATTTCTTGTTAAGACTTTATGGATTAAATGATATATTTTTTGTCTCAAATTAGTCTTTTTACTTTAGATATCTCGGTCTTCATCTAAATCTTAAAGTTTAGAATTTCACAGATACTTCACCTTTTGTTTACCTCTTTTACTAGTTATAATGTCATAATAGTTTTGGCAAATGACATAGGCATTTTATTAAAACACCTAGCATATCGGTGACAGTTTGTCAGTTTTTTCAGTATGGCACAATCTTCGCTTTGATATAGGATGAAAGCAGCAGATATCTGCTTTATAAATTTTAGCAACAACAAAAAAAATAAAATATTATGGGAAAAATTATTGGAATTGACCTTGGTACTACGAATTCATGCGTAGCCGTTATGGAAGGTAATGAGCCTGCTGTTATCATCAACAGTGAAGGTAAAAGAACGACTCCATCAATCGTTGCATTTGCAGAAAATGGAGAAAGAAAGATTGGTGATCCTGCAAAAAGACAGTCAATCACAAATCCTCACAAAACCATCTTCTCTATTAAGAGATTCATGGGTGAAACATACGACAGAGTTGGTAAAGAGATCGAAAGAACTCCTTACAAAGTCGTAAAGGGAGATAATAATACTGCACGTGTAGATATAGACGGTAGATTTTATTCTCCACAGGAGATTTCAGCGATCATCCTTCAAAAGATGAAGAAAACTGCTGAAGATTATCTTGGACAAGAAGTAACTGAAGCTGTTATCACAGTTCCTGCTTACTTTAGTGATTCTCAACGTCAAGCAACTAAAGAAGCTGGCGAGATCGCAGGTCTTCAAGTTAGACGTATTATCAATGAGCCTACAGCTGCAGCTTTAGCTTACGGTCTTGATAAGAAAAACAAAGACATCAAAGTAGCTGTTTTTGACCTTGGTGGTGGTACATTTGACATCTCTATCATGGAATTAGGAGACGGTGTATTTGAAGTAAAATCAACTAATGGTGATACTCACCTTGGTGGTGATGACTTTGACCACGTAATTATTGACTGGTTAGCTGACGAGTTCGCAGCTGAAAACGGAGGATTAGATCTTCGCAAAGATGCTATGGCTCTTCAGAGATTAAAAGAAGCTGCTGAAAAGGCTAAGATAGAATTATCAAGCCAAACATCTTCAGAGATTAACCTGCCTTATATCATGCCTGTTGACGGTATGCCTAAGCACCTTGTTAGAAATTTAACTCGCGCTAAGTTCGAACAACTAGCTGACTCTCTTATCCAGAGAACTCTAGAGCCTTGCCGCACTGCTCTTAAAGATGCTGGCTATACAGCTTCTGATATTGACGAAGTACTACTTGTAGGAGGATCTACTCGTATCCCTGCTATCCAGGCTATCGTTGAGAAGTTCTTCGGAAAGACTCCATCTAAAGGAGTTAATCCAGACGAGGTAGTAGCAGTAGGTGCAGCTATCCAAGGTGGTGTACTTGCAGGAGATGTTAAAGATGTTCTTCTATTAGACGTAACTCCTCTTTCTTTAGGTATCGAGACATTAGGTAGCGTTATGACTAAACTTATCGAGTCAAATACTACCATCCCTACTCGTAAGTCTGAAACTTTCTCGACTGCAGTTGATAATCAACCTTCTGTTGAGATTCACATTCTTCAAGGAGAGCGCTCAATGGCTAAAGACAATAAGACTATCGGACGTTTCCACCTAGACGGTATCACTCCTGCTCCTCGTGGAATTCCTCAAATCGAAGTAACATTTGATATCGATGCAAACGGTATCTTAAATGTATCTGCAAAAGATAAGAGTACAGGTAAAGAACAAAAAATCCGTATCGAGGCATCTTCAGGACTTAGCGATGCTGAAATCCAAAAGATGAAGGATGAGGCTAAGGCTAACGAGGAAGCAGATAAGGCAGAACGCGAGCGCATCGACAAGATCAATGCTGCAGATGCTATGATCTTCCAAAGCGAAAAGAACCTTAAAGAGTATGGCGATAAGATTCCAGCTGACAAGAAAACAACTATCGAAGCAGCTATGAATGAATTAAAAGAAGCTCACAAAGCTACTGATATCGCTAGAATCGAAACTGCTACTAAGGCCCTTGAAGAGGCATGGCACGCAGCATCTGAGGACATGGCAAAGGCAAGTCAAACTGACCCTAACCAAGGAGCTGGCGCACCAAACCCAGGTCAACAACCAGAAGCCGACAAAGGCCCAGAAGTAACTGACGTAGACTTCGAAGAGGTAAAATAGTGACGAGCCGAGCGGAGAGTCAAGCTTGCTTGAACTCTCCCGAGGCGAGGAAACTATTGTGGATTTTGCAACGCAAAAGACAAAATACAAGAGAATCAAGATTTGATGAATGTATGGATTTTGCAACGCAAAAGACAAAATACAAGAGAATCAAGGTTTGATGAATGTGTGGATTTTGCAACGCAAAAGACAAAATACAAGAGAATCAAGGTTTGATGAATGTGTGGATTTTGCAACGCAAAAGACAAAATACAAGAGAATCAAGATTTGATGAATG
>CAYJFD010000039.1:8683-16279 GCA_964369605.1 uncultured Muribaculaceae bacterium
ATGGATTTTGCAACGCAAAAGACAAAATACAAGAGAATCAAGGTTTGATGAATGTATGGATTTTGCAACGCAAAAGACAAAATAATTCTGAAAGACATCCGAAAGGATAAATATATGAAAGAGTGCAACTGCTTTAGTTGCACTCTTTTTTTATCATTAATTAAAACAGAGATAGCATCCATTCTACAATGCAGATAACATTCTGTTTCTTAATATTTTAGATATTGAAATTTGTGTCATATTGGCTTATTTCAAAGCTATACTTTGCAGTACTAAACAAAATATTTACTAAGAATTTTCAAAATAGTGAAATTATTTTAATCTCGTTTGTATAATTAAAATGTAAACAATTAAAATATAAAATTATAATGAAAACAGAAAACCAAACATTTGCGAACAAATTTGTCTCACAATCAATCGAAAAAGCTGCATGGAAAAAGCTCTCAGAATCACATAGCATAGCATGGAGCAAAGAGCTAATATCTTATCATATAGACGAATGGGACTGGGATGTACTATCAGAAAATGATTCAATAAATTGGAGTGCTGAAATGCTAGACAGATTTGAACACTATTTAAATTGGTCAAAAGTAACAGATGCAGCATTATGTTCTTCGGGTTGGCAATGTGTAGATATTAAAAACTGGTCAAGAGAGGATTTGATAGCTTACATCGACAAATTCATCGACAAATGGGATTGGGAGATTATATCAGAGGATATTGACCTGCCACAAATCGAGTTTTTGTTAGATCGCTTCCCAAGTAAAATATCCTGGAGTAAGCTTGCAAATAATCGTAATATTGAGTGGACTTTTGAGATGTTTGCTAAATACGAAGAGTATCTTTGCTCTGTTGATGACATCGAGGACACAAAACTATGGGAAGCTCTATCAGAGAAAAAAGCAGGTGAGTTATTATCAAAGATTAGAACATCCGCTCTATCAGAGAATAAAGCAGGTGTGTTATTATCCAAATTTAGAATATCTTAAGATAATATTGGCAATATTGGTCTGTTTTGGTTTAACTCAAAACAGACCAAATTTTCAGCTTATTGAATAATTTGACTCAATATTTCACGATCATGACTCAAAATAAGACTATGCTAACAAGGAAATCATCAAAGGAGAAGATGTCAAACCTCTTCAATCGCTATGTGTGGCTAACAGATTTGATATACCGCAAGCGTAAGGTAACATTTGAGGAGATAAACGAGCAGTGGCGAAATTCTGAACTAAATTATAGTGGTGACAATATTCCTCTAAAAACCTTTCACAACCATCGTCACGCCATCGAAGATATATTCGATATATGTATCGAGTGTGACAGACGTAATGGATATGTCTACTATATCGACAACTCCGAGGATCTGAAACGTAGAGGGGTGCGACAGTGGCTTATCAATACCTTTGCAGAGAATAACCTTATCAGCGAGAGCCGCAAATTAAAGCACCGTATTCTGCTCGAGAAAATCCCAAGTGGACAGCGCTACTTGAGCGCAATAATCGAGGCAATGCGTGATGGCATGGCTTTAGAGCTGACCTATCAAAGTTTTGGTGCAGATGAACAACAGACTATCACTTTTGAGCCTTACGCTTTGAAAGTATTTAAACAGAGGTGGTATGTAGTTGGCAATAACGGCAAGCAAGTTAAAATCTATTCTCTTGATAGAATTTCGAGTTTAGAGAGTAGCAACAAAATTTATACGCTACCTACCGATTTCGATTGCGAGGAGTATTTTGCAGCATCGTACGGAATAATAAACGATAGCCGTATCCCTGTAACAGAGGTAAGAATCAAAGCTAAAGGAATAAAGGCAAAATATATCGCTACTCTTCCCCTACATCATTCTCAAGTAGAAATTGAAAAAAGCGAAAATTACACGATTTACAGCTACTACCTATCCCCTACCTATGACTTCCGCCAAGAGTTATTGTCGCACGGCGCAGAGCTTATAGTGCTCTCTCCTCAGTGGTTCAGAGACGAGATAGCCGAGATTATCAAAGAGCAATTTAAGGCTTACAAACTGCACCTATAAACCTAATCAATCGAGGTGGAATTAGCGCTTTGTAAAGGTGAATGATAGGGCAAATTATTTCTAAAAATATTTTTCTTCTTTTTTTACATTAACAAATACTTGATAATGTATGTACGAAATTTTACAGTTTTCTTAAACTTGTTTTGATTTATATTTTTTATTTTTGTTATGCTGATACAGCAACACACACATAACACACTATTTTATATGAAAATCAAACTACTAAGCTTACTAGCGATTATGCTAGTAGCTATGAACTTAATCTCATGCGAGAAAGAAAAAGGAGAAGATCCTTATTTTAGTATCGACGAGTCACCCATTACATTTCTTTCATCAGGTGGAGAAAAATATTTAGATGTTAGAACAAATGTAAGATGGGAAATCAACCCTGTTGATGAAGATTGGCTCACAATTAATTCATCGACTAGAACATCTCCAGTACTTCACTATGTAGATATCGCAGCTAGTGCTAATACTGAAGATAAGGTGCGAACTGCAACACTCACGATTGAACCAGCAGGTTTAGAGCCAATATCCATCTCCATTACGCAAGCACCACACGTCACTGACGCAAAGGAAAACATTGAATTTACTGACAATAAATTCAAGGCTGCGCTTCTTAGAGTTTCAAATATGGACGTAAACTCTGAAGAGTATGATGGCCATCTACCTAAAAAAATCGATGCAAACTCAGATGGGGAGATCTCGATGGAAGAGGCTGCTGCTGTTACGATGATAAATGTAAGTTATTCAGAGATTACTGACATAACTGAAATTAGTCACTTCACATCTATCACGAATCTCTATATTAACGACAACGATTTAACTTCTATTGATTTATCAAAAAATCTTGCACTAGAGCTACTAAACTGTAGTTTCAATAACCTTACAGAGTTAGATTTAAGTACTAATTCTGAGCTTAGAGCCTTAACTTTTGAAGCAAATAAGATAGCTTCTGGCCTTGACTTTAGTAATAACTTAAATCTTAATTATCTAAACGGTTCTGTTAACAAAATTTCAGCCATAAATTTAAGTTTAAATTCAAAGCTAGAAATACTAAAACTTAATAATAATCTTATTCAAGAATTAGATTTATCCAAATGCACAGAACTTTCATTTTTATGGTGTCACTCAAATAAACTATCACACCTAGACGTCACCTTGAACTCTAAATTAGAAGAGATAGCTTGCGATGGTAACCAACTAACAGAAATCGACCTTAGCAAAAGTACTATGCTTCACACTTTCTTAGCAAATAGAAATAATTTCAGAAAATTAGACCTTTCCAAAAATACTAAATTAATCACTTTAGAAACTGATAATAATGCTATCAGTGAATTAATTCTACCAAATATAAATAATATCAAGCGAATAGATATTTCACACAATTTGCTAGCCGCATTTGACCCTTCAGCATACACTAATCTTGAACATTTAGATGCTTCTGTTAATAAATTCACAACTATTGATGTATCTAAAAACCTCAACCTTAATTACTTGGGAGTAACTAGAAATCACCTCTCAACCTTAGATGTTAGCATGCTAAGTAAACTTTCACAATTATTTTGTGGAGGACAAACATCCTCAGATGGAAATTCGCAAGATATCACAGTTGAGATGACCACAGCACAAAGTCAAAATGGTTTACCAAATGATGAGGTAGTTAAAGATATAATTATAAAATTAGTTGACGGTGAGACAATAGAGAATATTGTATTTGTTGACCAGGAACTTAAAAAGGCTCTTCTGGATAGCGAAAGAACTCATATTCCACGTATAATAGACACTAACCTTGACCGCGAGATCTCTATGGATGAGGCTCTATTAGTTACTTCTTTAGATCTAGCTGGGGGTAGTATCACAAGTCTTGAGGATCTAAAGTATTTCACAAATATATCTTATATAGATGCTGATGGGAACAATATAAGTGAGATAGACTTAAATATGTTGCCTCTTTTACAGATTCTGTACGCTTCTGAGAATGAAATAACAGAAATAAATGTAAGCCAGAACCCTGAGCTAACTAATTTATTTCTTTCTAAAAATCAAATTTCAACTATTGACCTTAGCAAAAACCTTAAGTTAAGGGGATTTTTAATTGACAACAATAAGCTGGAAGAACTAAATTTATCACATAACGATAAGATAGCTGGTCTTTATGCGCACGCAAATCATCTATCCGCGCTTGATGTAAGTAACACTTCTATTTCTGCAGAAGATGAATTCTACTGTGGTAAGCAAACAGATGGTGCAGGTAATAATAGGGAGCTGACTCTAACTATGACAGAGAAACAGATAGAAGAGGGTATATTCAAAGCTCATGAAAGCGTTAATGCAAATGTTGTCGTTAAGACTAAGGAAGTAGACCCAGAAAGTATCATTGAATTTAGTTCTCAAGCATTTAAAGATGCTGTACTTTTATCAGGGCGCCATACACCTGCAAATGTAGACAGTAATAGTGACAATAATATATCAGTAGGTGAAGCGCTTGCCGTTACATCTCTAGACCTAAGTAACACTAGTCTTACAGACATCATCGACATCAGATACTTTAAGAATATTACATCAATTAACTTAAGTAATAATAATCTAAGTGCTGCAGATTTCTCAGGAAACCAGGCACTCAAGAGTATAAATTTAGAAGAAAACGAATTAACATCTATTGATGTTACAAAGAATAGTAAGCTAGAAGAACTATTTGTTAACTCTAATCGCCTTGAAATTATTAATGTTAAAAATAATCTTGAGCTAAAAACACTTGTAAGTAATGGAAATGACATATTTGGAATAGACCTTTCTGCAAATTCAAAGCTAGGAATTCTTAAAATATATGATAACCACCTATTCGTTTTAAATATTTCTAAGAATCTAATGCTAAATGAACTACTTTGCGGAAAACAGACTTCTGAGGATGGTGAATTCGACAGAACTATGGAACTTATGATGACTCAAAGTCAATTTAATGCTAATCTTCTAGATACTTCAAATGACCTTAATAAGAATGTTACTGTAGAAATAGTGGATAAACCTATTGCTGGAGTTGAGTATACTCTTACAACTATTCCAAAGAATGGAGCTGACATCAAAGGCGACACCTGGATTATCACAGATTCAGGTTCTCCAAGTACTGAAAACTTAACTAATTTAAATTCAGCATTGCGTTCAGCAGGAAGAGTGATTAACCTTGAACTCCCTAACATTACGATGCTGCCATCTAGTGCATTCTATGGTATTACTACATTAGCTTCATTAAAAGCAAATGAACTCAGCGAGATATCTACTGAAATGTTCTTCGGAGCAGAGGGTTTAGTCAAAATAGAAGCTCCCAAGGCAACTATTATTAGATCTGATGCTTTCTTAAGTTGTAGTGCGTTAATGAATGTCATCCTCCCGAAAGTCACTACAGTTGAAGCAAATGCATTTGGTAGCTGCTCTGCTCTTTTAGAATTATCTCTTCCCGAGGCTACAAGCATAGGCGCACAAGCATTTTATAGTGCAGGGGCTCTTACAACTATTTACCTTCCTAAAGTACAAAGTATAGGCGCAAAAATTCTAAGGTGGAGCAGAGCTGTTACAACACTGACTCTTGCAACAGAGTCTATTATTACGGATATGGCCTCTGACGTCTTTGCTAATACTACTATCAGCGGCATAAATGTCACTATAGGATCCAACAGTGGTCTAACTGTAGATGGAACTAGCTTTAGTTTTGAAAGTAATACCTATGGCCCATTCGCCTCTGTAACAGTCAAATAATTTATACATATATTATACGACTATAGGGTGTCAACTTTTATTTGTTGACACCCTAATTATTTTAACTCTCATCCGACTAACTTGAAAGTAAGGTATATCTCCTCTAAGCTTCCGAAACAGTAAACCATACTAAGCTCTGTTCTTCTTTTAAAAAAAATCAGTGAGTAGTTCTTAACCACTCACTGATTCAATATCATGATTTGTACTAGACTAGTTGTATTCGTAAGCCACCTTAGAGTTTACACCACAGCTTACTACATTTCTCACATAATAATTTAGAGAACCAGCTGGAACACCTGCGGTAACATAGATTACTACTCTACAGTTTTCAGTTACCCATATTGGATTTAAATCGATTTCAAGAGAAATAGTAGTTTCCTCTCCTTCATTTATTGTTCCTAATCTCTCTCCTTTAAAGTCGTAATTATTTGATGGTACAGAGTTGGAAGTTGCACGTATTACATTATAATGTGTACTTAGATCGTATTCTTCATACTCAGGAGAATCACCTGCTTGGTCTGCGATAAGCTTATCTTCTACTAAGAACATTCCTAACTTATAATCTGCTGTTTTTCCTGACTTAACACCAACACTTACCTTTAACACATTCCCTTCAACAACTGTACTTGCAGATATACCTATTTGAGCTACATCATCTAACTCACTATCAACTAAAACCTTCAATGGCTCTGCTGCCTTTTCTGGCTCTGGACTTGACGCACCTTGCTGCTTTGAAAACGAATTTAAGTCAAAACATACTGTTGGATGCGCTATTACTCCGCCTACTGCATTCGCTAAACTTGGCTTAAATGGAGAAGCAAGAGGGCCTCCATTATAGTCGTGATTAGCCACTATTAGCATTTTTTCATCATATCCTGCCTTCTCTAGTTCCTTTAAACCTGTGGACATCCATGGGCAATAAGCACAATCAGTGCCTGTAAAATAATTTACAAGAACTCTAGATTTGAAATCTATACTTTCAGGCTGTGGATCTTCTGGAAGACCTACTCCTGCTGCTACAACCTTTACTAATCTTACATTAGATTTTTCCTCTTGATAAATTACATAAAAGTAGTAGTCTCCTTCTATAGTTGCTGTAAATTTATCCTCAGTAAATTCAACTGCCTCTTCTGTTCCTAGTGAATAATACATAGTAGAGTGCTCTGCAACATCTATATCGTTTACAGTCACTTCAAACTCTGAAAAGTCTACACCGTCATTTACGATTAAGTTCTTAGTTACGACTAATTCTGGAACACCTACTGGTAATTCTTCTGTTTTTCCGTCATCAGGACCATCTGTAGGAGTGCATGAAAGCATAGTTAAGGCTGCGAAGAACGCAAATATTATTTTCTTCATTTTTATTATTTTAATTTTCTATAAATTTATAATCACGCAAAGGTATAAGAAATGTACAATAAGTCAAAAAAGATGCTCTCAAAATGACAAATTGTCAAATTAATCAAAGCGAAATCATCCTATCTGATAATCTCTTTTTGAGTAAAATTTCATTCCTATTGGTAAGCTCAGAATAATAACTACAAAATACAAGCCAAGCATAGTTATATCAGAAATACTGTTATCTAACACTTTTATAGCTGAGAGCTGTTCAAAAGGGCTCAAATACAATAAAAAATTTAATTTTTCACCCATTAAATTCCCTAAATAGCCTAATAAATAACTTGCTAGGGGAAGAAAAGTAGCTAAGGGTGCGAACTTAATATTATATGCAGTTATAGCCATAGAAATGGAGACAAAAAGAAAGGGGACTGTTCCTAAACTCTTAGTTATCAAGAATAGGTCGA
>CAYJFD010000040.1:0-16039 GCA_964369605.1 uncultured Muribaculaceae bacterium
CGACAACGACGATTCAGATGATGACGATGACAATGATGATTAGTTGTTAGTTTATTTAAAAACTAAGTAGCCACTTAAATGGCTACTTTTTATTTGGAAAAAAGCTTACTTTAAGGTAATATATTAGTTATGAGTAAATCAAGAATCAAGAATTCGGTTAGAAATGTAAAATCAGGAGTTATTTATCAATTTGTTCATATCTTATTTGCCTTTGCGACTAGAACAGTATTCATTAGTGTTTTAGGTCAACAATACCTCGGAATAAATTCTTTGTTTGCGAATATAGTATCAATGTTATCATTGACTGAATTGGGCGTCGCGACAGCAATTACTTTTAGGATGTATAAACCTTTGGCTGACGGAGACATTCAAAGACAAAGAGTGTTGATGAAGTTTTACAAGCTTGCTTATCGTTATATAGGATTAGTTATCTTTACTTTAGGAATGATTACCTTGCCTTTTATTCCTAACTTTATGACCGGTTTAACAGTTGATATAAATGTATATTTATTTTTCTTTCTTTATTTAATGAGAACTTGTGTTACTTATTGGTTTTTCTCATATAAAAGAACAATTATTTCAGCGGATCAAAAAACTTATATCATTAGAAGAATTGACACTATATATCAGTTTGCAACAAATACAATTCAAATCATAGTTTTAATAGTTACTAAAGACTTTTTAATTTATACCCTGAGCTTCATTTTAATTAAAGTGATAGAGAATATTATTGTCGCAAGAAAAGCTGAACAATTATATCCATATATTAAAGAAGAAACTGAGGAAAATCTTTCTAAAGAAGAGGTGAAAGAATTATTTAAAGATTGTTATGCCTTATTCTTTTACAAGGTTAATTCAAGAGTATTATCTTCAACAGATAATATTGTAATTTCTACTTTTGTAGGATTAGTAACAGTTGGGCTTTATTCAAACTATTTATTAATTATTCAAGGAGTCAAAACATTGACTAGCATTGTTGTTAATTCGATAACTGCGAGCGTTGGTAGTTTAAACGCTGGTGATAATGAAAGAAAAAAATTGAAAATATTCTTTCAATTGAATTATATGATTTCCATGATTTATATCTTATTATCTGTCATTTTCTTTATTAGTGCAAATTACTTTGTAGGCATTTGGATTGGTGAGAATTATTTATTACCAAATTCATTCATTATAATTATAGCTGTTGATTTATTTACTTCTGGCCTTTGTGTAACTTTAGGTATGTTTAGAGAATCTATGGGTCTTTTTCAGCAAGCTAAATATAGACCCCTTATTTCTTCAATTGTTAATATATCCTTATCTTTAATTCTTGTTCAATACATCGGAATTCATGGAGTAATATTGGCAACAATTATTACTAGAATGACTACATATTTTATCTTTGACCCTAATATTATATTTAAATACGGTTTCAACAAAAGCAGTTCAGAGTACTTTTATAAATCATTTTATTATGCTTTCATTTTCTCAATTTCCATAGCTTGTTCTTATTTCTTCATCAATCAATTTGATTTCAATAATTTTGTAATGTTGATTTTAGGTTCGATAAGCTCTTTTGTGATTACGTCTTTATCTATTTTCATTTTTACATTTAAATCAAGAGAATTTAAAGATACATTGAAAACTATAGATAAAATAATAAAAAATATTATAGATAAAAGATTTAGAAATAAGTGACAACTAATTTTGCTAAACCGTAGTATCATTGACATTAAAGTTAATTATTTTTATAATTATTAAATGAAAAAAATAAATTCTTCTAACGAAGTAAAAGTAACAATACGCTGTATAGTCTACAATCATGCAAAATTTTTAAGAAAGTGTTTAGAAGGATTTGTAAATCAAAAAACTAATTTTAGATACCAAATAGTGATTCATGATGATGCTTCAACTGATGGTAGCGCAGAAATAATTCAGGAATTTGTTAATAACTATCCCGAACTTTTTGTTGCGATTTTGCAAAAAGAAAACCAATATTCGCAAGGAGTTAAAATAGGTGAAAAATTTGTTAATGATAAATGCATAGGTGAATATATCGCCATTTGTGAAGGTGATGATTATTGGACCGATAATGATAAATTACAAAAACAATATGATTTCATGATTAGTCACCCTAACTGTACATTATGTGCACACGCGGTAACCTGGGTTAATAACAAAACAAATAAAACTAGATATTATGGACCAGGAACTGAAAGTAGATTTTATTCAGCCGATGAGGTAATACTCGGAGGTGGTGGGTTTGTAGCTACTTGTTCACTGATGGTCAGAAGAGATATATATTTTAATAGACCTGCTTGCTTTAGTTACAGAGGGGTAGGAGACTTTCAACTACAAATGCATTCCGCTTTCTCCGGAGATTTCTACTACATGAGCGATTGTATGGCTGTGTATAACTACATGTCTTCATCTGCTAGTTGGAGTTCGAAAAGAGGAAATGCTAAACAAGCGAGTAGTACGAGTAAAAGAAAAGTTACTTATACTGAAATGCTTGAAAATGTAGATAAATATTATGAATACAAATACACAGATGCAATTCAAAAGAGAATTGCAATTGATAAATTCAAGGCATATTTAAGAAAAGGCGAGTATAAAGAACTTAAAAGTCAAAAATATAAAAAACAATATAAAGAATTAACATTAAAAAACAAAATAAAAATTACGATGGGAGCTTATTTCCCTTGGTTATTTAAATTATTAAAGGCAGGAAAATAAAATGAATAAACTAAAAGGAAAAACAATATCTTCTTTAATATGGAAATTATTTGAAAAGGTTGGGGCGCAAGTAATAACTTTTTCTATAACAATAATCCTTGCTAGGTTATTAACACCTGAGGAATATGGTGCAGTTGCACTCATGACAGTTTTTATTGCGATATCAAAAGTATTTATTGAAAGTGGTTTTTCAAGAGCTTTAATTCAAAAGAAAAATATTACTGATGAGGATGCGTGTAGTGTTTTTTATTTTAGTGTTGCCTTAGCGGTAACGATCTATTTGATAATATTCTTTTTCGTTGCCCCTGCTGCTGCAGACTTCTATAAAATTGAGGTTATTGAGAATGCACTAAGGGTGCTATCGTTATTATTATTAACCGGAACTTACAATAGTATGCAAAGTACTATGTTGCAGAAAAAATTACTATTTAAAAGATTGTTCATCAGTACATATAGTTCAATCATTGTTGGTGGTATAATCGGAATCTTCATGGCTTATAACGGATTCGGAGTATGGTCTTTGGTCTTTCAACAACTATCGACTAGCGTGATGAAATCTGTGATTTTAACTTTCACAGTTGGATGGAGACCAAAGTTAATTTTTTCCATGGATTCACTTAAAGAATTGTTTCCATTTGCTTCAAAATTATTTATGTCTAGTATAATTCAAACATTATATCAAAATATTTATTCTTTAATTATCGGAGGTGTTTATTCAGTAACTGATTTAGCTTATTGGAACAAAGGCAAAAGATTTCCAAACTTATTAATAATTGACGTTAATGGGACTATTAGCACAGTAATGTACCCAGTTATGGCGAAAGTTCAAGATGATAAAAAAGTGCTAAAATCCATTACTAGTAGATCGATAAAAACAAGCTCTTATCTTGTTTTTCCTCTTATGATGGGATTAGCAATTTGTGCAGAACCAATAGTACGCTTATTGTTAACTGATAAATGGTTATTGTGTGTCCCTTTTTTACAAGGGTGGTGTTTTGTTTATGCCTGGATGCCTATTCATACCGCTAATCTTCAAGGGTATAAAGCTATGGGTAGAAGCGATGTCTTCTTACGTTTAGAAGTTATTAAAAAAATTATTGGAATAACAATCTTAGTTGTAACATTACCATTTGGTTTGTGGGCGATGATGAGCGGTAAATTCTTAAGTTGTATTATTAGTGGAGTGATTAATTCTTTCCCAAATAAGCGCTTGCTTAACTATGGATATTTTGAGCAATTGAAAGATTTACTACCAGGAATGTTGTTGAGTGTATTTATGGGTATATGTGTTTATCTAATTTCATTAATAAATCTGAACTACATTTTGTTGTTAGTAATTCAAGTGATTTCAGGAGTTCTTATTTATGTAGCTGGATCGATAATTTTTAAGATTCAATCATTCAATTACATACTTGATATCATCAAAGATATGATTAAAAAAAGAAAAACTGTGATATAATTTCACAAAGAGGTAATTAATGAAAAAAGCAATTGTATTAGGTGGAACTGTACCGCATATAGAATTAATTAAACAGCTTCAAGATAGAGATTTTTATGTAATATTATTGGACTATTATGATAATCCTGTAGCTAAAGAATATGCAGATGAACATATTCAAGAAAGCACATTAGATAAAGAAGCTGTTTTAAAAATAGCTAAAGATAGAAACGTTGATTTAGTTATTACAACAAGTATAGATCAAGCGAACATTACTGCTTGTTATGTTATGGAAAAGTTAGGAAAAAAACCTCCATATAGCTACGAGACCGCAAAGCGAATTTGTGATAAAGGGGATATGAAAAAAACGATGTTGGAAAATCAAGTTCCTACATCAAGATATTATTATTTGGAAAAGGATGCTCGCTTTACTGAAGATTACGATTTAACATTCCCCATAATTGTCAAACCGGCTGACTCTAATTCTTCAAAAGGCGTTAAAGTTGCAAGAAGTTTTGATGAAGCAGTTAAGTATGTAGAGGAAGCTAAAGAAATTAGTAGAACAAATAGAGTAATTGTTGAAGAATTTGTTGACGGACCTGAAGCTAGTGTTTATTGTTTTATTGGTGAAAATGATTCGCATGTACTTTTAATTTCAAGAAGGTTTAGCAGGGTTGAGGGCAGCGAAAAAGCATTCAAATGTTACGGCACTATCTCTAATTTAGAGGTATCTGATAAAATTCTTGAAAGAATGAAGTGGAGCGTTGAAACTATTGCGAAAGCTTATGGCTTGAAAAATACCCCATTCTTTATGCAAGTGATTTTAAAAGAAGATGATATTTCAATCATTGAATTCGCCCCTAGAACTGGTGGAGGAATGTGCTTTGTTACAGTTCCAATGGCCTGTGATATTAATTATATTGCATCAGGGATCGATTCATTTTTAGAAACTGAATTTAATTGTAACCCTAAACAATCTAAATATATTTTCGGAGTCAATACTCTATATGGAATTGATGGAACATACGATCGTATCGAAGGTGTTAATAAACTAATTGAAGATGGATATATAGAGAAAATTTTTCCAATCAAAACAAAAGGTATGGAAATCAAGAGCGGGACTGCTAGTTCAGAACGAATAGCTTTTTTGTTAATTAAAGGAAAAACAAAAGAAGAGGTTTGTGAAAAGGCAAAGAAAATTGTTGAAAATATTGATGTTTACGATGTTGATAACAATAAAATCTTACGTAAAGATATCTACTTGAGGGTAGAGGATATTGATTAATAACTAATTAACTTTATGTAGAGAATGCATAAAGTTTTATTTTAAGAGGAAGAGATATGAATACAACTGATTTATTTATAAGTGATATTATCGAGTTATCTAATAGAGAGTTTTCTAGCAAAGAGATAGAATTGGTTAAAAGGTCGTTACTTGATTATATTGGTGTAACTTTAGCTGGAAGCAAAATTACTAATGAAAGAATTGAAGGTTATTTAAATGAAGTTGGTGATTATTATGCAGTAGGTGTCAATGAATCAACTAATTTTATGAGAGCTTGTTTTGTTAACGGTTATAATTCTCATGTTATGGAATTGGATGATGGACATCGTTACGCAATGGCTCATTTATCTGCTCCTATTTTTTCTGCTTTGTTAGTTGTTGCGCAAAAAGAAAAATTGAGTTTTGAGAATTTTGTTAAAGGGGTAATTATTGGTTTTGAAGTCGAGGGAAGACTTGCGATGGCGATTCAACCTAGTCACAAAGCTAGGGGTTATCATGCAACTGGAACATGTGGCACGTTAGGTGTTGCAATGGCGGTAGGGGCCGCATTAAATTATACCTCTGATGAAATGAAAAATGCACTTTCCGCCGCAGCTACTTCCGCCGCCGGCTTGTTAGAGTCTATTGAAGGTAAATCTCAAATGAAGCCATACAATGTAGCAATTGCTGTTCAAAATGGCGTTACTGCAGCTTATTTTGGAAAATCTGGTTTTTGTGGACCTGATGATGTAATTGGCGGTAAAAGAGGTTTTTTAAAGGTAATGTCTGATGAAGTGTTTGTTGATAAGTTGAAGATTAATAAAGATGATAAATTGTGTATTGAACAAGTTTATTTAAAACCTTATGCCGCGTGTAGACATTGTCATGCGCCAATTGAAGGAGCTTTAAATTTATTAAAAAATAATAAATTTGAAATTGATTCTATTAAAAGTGTTGAGATACATACATATAAGTTGGCAGTTTTTGGTCATGATCATGTTGAGATAAATGGTGAAAATTCCGGAAAAATGAGCATTCCTTATTCAGTTGCGGTAGCTTTAGCTTTAAACAATGCGGATATTGATAGTTTTAGAATTCCATACCTTGAAGATCGTTGCGTTATCGAATTGTGTAAAAAAGTTAAAGTATTTGTTGATCCTGACCTTACCGCTATTAGTCCCGGTATTAGAGCAGCTATAATAAATGTGATATTTAATGATGGTTCTGTTATTAGTGAGCGCGTAGATTATGCCAAGGGTGAGCCTGAAAATCCTATTAGTAATCAAGAATTAATTGAAAAATTTGTTTCATTGTCTAAATATAGTGGAAGAACCAATCAAGATATTGAAAACATCTTAGAGTGCGTTAAAAATATTGAGTTAGATTTTTACAAATTATTTAAAATATTATATTATTAATAGTGGAAATAGGAGAACATATGAAAACAAGTATCGATAATACAAGAGATTTTTTAAAAAAATTAAACTTACCTGCTGGAGATGATTATGCATTAACTACTTCAAGCAAGAGATTTGATGATAATGGACAGTTTAGATTTGAGGTTCCTGGTATTCAAGGTCCTAAAGCTATGAAGGCTCTATTGGAAACTCTTGATGAGTATGGCGTTTTCATTCATCGTGTAACTCAAACAAAAGGAATTATGTTTTTGACTGATGAAGAAATATCTAAAATGGTAGATTATGCAAATAAGTGGCAAGTTGAACTTGTTTTAGCGATTGGGCCAAGAGCCACTACCGATACAAGTGCTTCAGTAAATACTCCGGAAGGACAACGTATGGGGTATCGTTTACGTGGACAAGAACAAATAGTAAGAGCTATTGAAGAAGTTAAAAGAGCCTCTTCGTTAGGGTGTAATTCATTCCTTGTTTATGATGAAGGCTGTTTATATGTTTTGAATGAATTTAGAAAAGCTGGAGAAATTCCTGATACTTGTAAGTTTAAATTATCTGCTCATTCTGGTTTAGGTAATCCATGTGCAGCAAAATTAATTGAGAGCATTGGTGCAAATTCTGTCAATCCGGTTCGTGATATTCAATTACAAATGGTCGCTTCTATCAGGCAAGCAATTAATATACCTATAGATTTACATACAGAAAATCCTGCTTCATCAGGAGGGTTTGTTAGACATTATGAAGTTCCTGAAATGATTAGAGTTGGAGCTCCGCTATATTTAAAAACTGGTGGTTCAGTTGCAAAAAATCACAGTTGGGATTCAACTGCTGATGATGCAAAAAAACGTGCAAAGCAAATTGTTTTAGTGAAGCGTGTTATTGATCAATATTATCCAGATGCTTTAATTTCTCCGAAAGGATCAATAAAGTAATATGAAAAATATTTTATTGATAAGTAAATACGAAAGTGGACCATTAGATATATATCAAGAGTATCTTCCTGAAGAATTTCAATTATTTAATGGATTGAGTGATAACTTAGAAAATTTAGATAAAATAGACTATATGATTGCCAGTGGACGTACTAAGGTTGATGGCAATCTTTTGTCTAAAATGACAAACTTAAAAATGATTCAAAGAACAGGAGTAGGTTTAGACTCTTTAGATTTAGATGAAATAAAAGAAAGAGAAATTCCTTTATATGTTAATCAAGGAATTAATGCTCAAAGTGTTGCTGAGCATAGTTTATTATTAATCCTGGCGTGTCTTAGAAAATTAACTATTTTTCACAATAATACAATCAATGGCATTTGGAGAAAACAAAAGATTGGCGTTGCAACTTATGAATTAAAAGGCAAAACGGTTGGAATGATTGGGATGGGTAACATCGCAAAAGCACTAGTAAGACTATTAAAAGTTTTCGAGGTTAAAATAGTTTATTATGATTTATATCGTTTAAGTGAGGATGAAGAAAGAGAATTAGGGATTAATTATTGTAGTTTAGAAGAATTGTTTAAAGATTCTGACATTATTTCTCTTCATTGCCCACTTTTAGATAGCACTAGAAATATTGTTTGTAGAGAGAATATCGAAAAGATGAAAGATGGTGTTGTAATCGTCAATACTGCAAGAGGCGGTTTGATTAACAATGCAGATATAATAGAAGCGCTAAATAAAGGTAAAATAGCTTTTGCAGGATTAGACGTTCATGAAAGCGAACCTATTAGTGAAAACAATGAAATTGTTAAATGTCAAAATGTTATATTAACTCCACATATTGGAGGAGTTACATATAACTCTTTTAGTGCGATGATTAGTAGAGCGATGAATAATATTGAAAAATTTAGTCAAGGTAAACTTGATGAGATTGAAAAGTCAAAAGTATTATAGGAGAACAAATGATGAGTAATGATGCAACTATTATTAAATCTGAAGTATCAGATAAGGCAAAGATTTTTAGAGGGTGTTTAGTAAGAAACTCAAAAATTAGTGAGAATGTTTTATGTGCAGATGATGTTGTTGTAGATAGAAGTGTTCTAGCGAAAAATGTCGAGATTGGAAGAAGAACTTATATTCAAGATTCTACTTTTGGTTTTGGTAGTTACATAGGTCAGAATTCATTAGTGAAGTTTACTAATGTTGGAAAATTCAACAGTATATCTTGGAATGTTTCTATTGGTGGCAGCAATCATAATTATAATAGCCCAAATATGTATACTTCTTATTGGTGGAAAAAAGTCTTTGATGAATGTTATCCAGATGAAAAAGAAGGAATGTTTGGAGAGATTGGGAATGCAACCTGGATTAGTGCCGGAGTTAACATTGTTAGAGGGGTCAAAATTGGAGATGGAGCAGTTATAGGAGCAGGAGCGGTAGTTACTCAAGATGTTCCACCGTTTGCAATTGCTGTTGGCATTCCGGCTAAAGTTATAAAATATCGATATGACGCAGAAACTATTAAAGTTCTAAATGAAATAAAGTGGTGGAATTGGCCTGCTGAAATTATTAAAAAAAATTCTAAGGTTTTACACGATGATTTAACCAAAGAGAATTTAGAAGAAATGATAAGAATTAATAATGAACTAAAAAAATAATAAGGGGAGTAATATGAGACATCATAAATATAATGAGAGTTTTGATTTTGTAGTTAAGCCAGTCGAATTTAATAAATATACTGAAAGGTCATTGTTGCAATACTGTTTAGGAGCTACCATGTATATGCCTGGGCATAAAGATTTTGCAGATGCGATCTTAAATAAAAAATACCCTGGTTTAACAACAATGGTATTGTGTTTTGAGGATGCTTGTAAAGAAGAGGATGTGCCTAAAGCTCAAGAAAATTCAATTAAATTACTTGATCGTATTTCTCAAGAAATTACTTGCGGTAATTTTAAATATGAAGAATTACCTTTGATCATCTTTAGGGTTAGAAATGTTGAACAATTTAAGGTGTTTACTTCAATGTTGCAACCGCACCATATTAAATTGATTTGTGCGTTTAATTTCCCTAAATTTAATAGTGATACAGGGTTGGGTTACTATGAACATTTAGAGACTTTGATTGAAAAATATGATGAGATTATTTACGGAATGCCAATCTTAGAGGATCGTAATATTGCTTTTAAAGAGACAAGGATGATTGAACTTGAAAAGATTAAAAATATTTTAGACAGATATAAGGAACTTGTTCTAAATGTTCGTGTTGGTGGGACTGATTTTTCTTCTTGTTTTGGCGTGAGACGCGGAATCAACTATACAATATATGACATCATGACCGTTAGAGATTGCTTATTAGATATCTTAAATATGTTTATTAGAGATAATGATTATACAGTTTCTGGTCCTGTTTGGGAGTATTTTAGAGTTCAAAAGTCTATGAGATTTAAAGATATCCCTGACTTTGATTTTCATGCATCTTTAATTAAAAGAGAGCCTATTGTAAATGATGCAGTTGATGGTTTACTTCGTGAGTTGATTTTAGATAAAGCTAATGGGTTTATTGGCAAAACTATTATTCACCCATCGCATTTGAATTTTGTTAATGGAATGCATGCAGTAACAAGAGAAGAATATGAAGATGCATCACAAATATTCAATACAACTGGAGGAGTAATTAAGAGTGCTAATTCAAATAAAATGAATGAAATTGGACCACATAAAAGTTGGGCTGAAAGATTATATATGCGCGCACTTGCTTATGGAGTTGTTGAAAATGAAGAGAGTTATATTGAATTATTTAGGGAGTCTCATTGATGGTTAAATTAATAACAACACCAATTAAAAAAGAAGATTTAATCAATTTAAGTGTTGGTGACCAAATATTGATTAGCGGAAATATTTATTGTGGAAGAGATGCAGTTTTACCAAAAATTGTTGAGTTATATAAAAGCAATAAACTAAGTGAACACAATGTTAAGTTAGAAGGTAGTGTTATCTTTCACACAGCTGTAAGTCCTGCTGGTGTTGGACCTACTTCTAGTAATAAATTAGAGATTGAAAGTAGTATTGGAATTTTGTCTGAGGCTGGTGTAAGAATTCATTTAGGTAAGGGTTCGATTAAGGAAGAGACAGTTGAAGCTTTAAAGGATAATGATTCTTTGTTTGCGATTATTCCTCCTGTCACCGCTTTATTGGAAGATAAAACAATTAAAAGAGAAGTTATAGCTTTCAAAGAATTAGGGATGGAAGCTTTTTGGTGTTTAGAAGTGAGTGAATATCCTGCGATAGTTGCTTCTATAAATGGAAAGACGATTTATTAAGGGTAAATGATATGGATAAAATGATTATTGATAAAGTTGCAAAGACCTTAGTTAAGGCTGGTTCAACATTTAGAGAAGATAAAAAGATGGCTTATCGTCAGGCTATTGAAAAGGAAACTAATCCTAATGCTAAGTTTATTTTAGAGAAGATTCTTGATAATGCTGAGGTGGCTGAAAAGAATAGTAGTCCACTTTGCGATGATACAGGTATCCCTCATTTATTTTTAGAGTTAGGTAAAGATAAGATGATTAGTGGCGGAATGCTTAATGATATTAAATTAGGTGTTGCTGAGGGCTTAAAATTATTACCTGGTCGTCCGATGGGTATTGTCGGTGATGATTTACAGAGAGTTGATCAATCTGGTGGGATTTCTCCTAATAGTGAAGATGTACTACCTGCTCCTTTTAGCATTAAAGAGGTAGATGAGGATGTAATTCGTTTGCATATAATTATGCAGGGAGGGGGTCCGGCTATTCGTGGAAGAACTTATCGCGTTTTTCATAAGCATAGTGTAGATACTGTTATTGATGAAATTGTTTCTTGGGCTAAGGAGGCAGTTGGCCTATTGGGTTGTTCTCCTTGTGTGTTAGCTATCGGTGTTGGTCGTTCACAATTCGAGGCTACATCTTTAATGATGGAAGCTCAAGTTTACGGAAATTTTCAAAAACAGAGTGAAACAGAAAAGAAAATTACAGACTTAGTAAATCAGAAAAGAGTAGGAGCTTTAGGTCTTGGTGGTAGTACTTCAGTTCTTGCGACTTTTTTAAAGATTGGCCCTCAAAGAGCAAGTGGGGTTAGAGTTGTTTGTTTAAGACCTTGTTGTTGTTTTGAACCAAGAATTGCGTCTGTTGAATTGTAGAAGTAGGAGAATATTATGATAAATGTAACACGTTCTTCAATGCCTGGTTACCATGAGTATTGTGAAGAGATAAAAGATTTATGGGATAGTCGTTGGTTAACTAACATGGGCAGCAAACACAAGGAGTTAGAGACCAATTTAAAGGATTATTTAAAGTGTGAAAATCTAAAACTATATACTAATGGTCATCTAGCTTTAGAGAATATTTTAGAGTTGATGGATTTCCCTAAAGACAGTGAGGTTATTACTACCCCTTATACTTTTATCTCCACTACTCATGCGATTGTTAGATGCGGATTAACTCCTATTTTTTGTGATGTTAATGATAGTGACTATACAATTGATGTTAATAAGATTGAAAATTTAATTACTGATAAAACAGTAGCTATTATGGCGGTTCATGTATATGGCAGTTTATGTGATGTAGAAGCAATAAAAAAAATAGCAGATAAACACAACTTAAAAGTTATTTATGATGCAGCTCACGCTTTTGGAGTCTCTTATAAAGGAGTTTCTTCGGCTTGTTTTGGCGATGCGTCAATGTATAGTTTTCACGCCACTAAAGTATTTCATACTGTTGAGGGTGGAGCAGTTACCTTTTCAAACTCTGATTATGAAAATGTATTTAACACTCTAAGAAGTTTTGGCACTGACAGTAATGGAGAAATAACAAAAGTTGGTGGAAATGCAAAAATGAGCGAGTTTCATGCAGCTATGGGTATATGCAACCTTCGTCATATTGATGAAGAAATTAATAAAAGAAAAACAATCTCTGAGCACTATGATTCAAAACTAAAAAATATTTCAGGAATAACTTTGATGTGCAAACAAAAAGATGTTCAACCTAATTATATTTATTACCCTATAGTCTTTGACGGATACAAATATACAAGAGATGAGATCTTTGTTAAATTAAAGGAAAATGGGATAATGGCCCGTAAATATTTTTATCCTCTATGTAATGATGTACAATGTTATCAAGGACTACCAAATTTTGATAAAAGTAAGACTCCAATAGCTGAAAGAATTGCCAATAATGTCTTAACATTGCCACTTTATTCAGACTTAGACTTATGTATTGTCGATAAGATTTGTGGTATTATTCTAGAATAAAAGGAGATAAAAAAATATGAAAGGAATCATTCTAGCAGGCGGCAAAGGAACAAGACTTTATCCAATGACTAAAGCAGTCTCAAAACAATTATTACCAATTTATGACAAACCATTAATTTATTATCCACTATCAATTTTAATGTTAGCAGGGATTAATGAAATCCTAATCATTTCAACACCAGAAGACACTCCTGTTTATCAAAAATTATTAGGAACCGGAGAATCTATTGGCGTTAAATTTTCTTACAAAATACAAGACACTCCTCGCGGTTTAGCAGATGCCTTTATATTGGGTGAAGAATTTATTGGTAATGACAGTGTATGTTTGATTCTTGGAGATAATGTCTTCTTTGGACAAGATATTACAGCAACCTTAAATAAGGCTATGGAAAAACAAGGAGCAACTATCTTTGGATATCCAGTAAAAGACCCTACAGAATTTGGAGTAGTGGAATTTGACAAAAATCATAAAGTTGTTTCAATAGAAGAAAAACCAAAAGAACCAAAATCTAATTATGCAGTACCAGGATTATACTTCTATGATAACAGAGTAATAGAAATCGCAAAAAATGTTAAACCCTCAGCAAGAGGTGAAATAGAAATAACATCAGTTAATAATGCTTATCGTGAAATGGGGGAACTAAATGTAACTCTACTCGGAAGAGGAATCGCTTGGTTAGACACAGGATCACCTGAAGGAATGTTAAAGGCTGCCGAATTTGTAGAGGCGGTACAATCGAGACAAGGATTTTATGTTTCCTGTATTGAAGAGATAGCTTATCGTCGTGGTTTTATTGATGCCACACAATTATTAAAGATTGGTGAAGAATTAAAAATGACTGAATATGGTCAATATTTAATAAGTTTAGTGGAGGACAAATAAATGAAAATTATTGTAACTGGTGGTGCTGGCTTTATTGGATCTAATTTTATTTTTCATATGTTAGAAAAATATTCTGACTATAAAGTTATTTGTATTGATAGTCTTACTTATGCAGGAAATCTTTCAACATTAAGTTCAGTATTAGATAATAAAAACTTTACATTTTATAAAACAGACATCTGCGATAGAAAAGCTATCTATGAAATTTTTGAGAACGAAAAACCAGATATTATAATTAACTTTGCGGCCGAAAGTCATGTAGACAGAAGCATTGAGAATCCAGAAGTATTCTTAAAAACAAATATCTTAGGAACTCAAGTATTGATGGATGCTTGTCGCAAATTTGGAAACATTAGATTTCACCAAGTATCGACAGATGAAGTTTATGGAGATCTACCACTTGATCGTCCCGATTTAATGTTCACTGAAACCACTCCTATTCACACTTCAAGTCCATATAGTTCTTCAAAAGCAAGTGCAGATCTTTTGGTGCAAGCTTACTATCGTACATATGGTTTACCAATAACAATTAGTCGTTGTTCAAATAACTATGGACCATATCATTTCCCAGAAAAACTAATTCCTTTAATGATTGCCAATGCCTTAAACGATAAGCCACTACCAGTTTATGGTGAAGGGTTAAATGTTCGTGATTGGCTATATGTAACTGATCATTGTAAAGCAATTGACCTAATCATTCACAAAGGAAAAATTGGCGAAGTTTATAATATCGGCGGTCATAACGAAATGGCTAATATTGATATTGTAAAATTAATCTGCAAACACCTAGATAAACCAGAAACTTTAATCACATATGTAACTGATCGCAAAGGACATGATATGCGCTACGCAATCGATCCGGCAAAAATACACAGTGAATTAGGATGGTTACCAGAAACTAAATTTGAAGATGGACTTTTATTAACAATAAATTGGTATCTAGAAAATAAAGAATGGTGGGAATCAATCATCAGTGGAGAATACCAAAATTATTATGACAAAATGTACAACAACAGATAATCAAGTATTAGTAAGCACTTACTGCATGGTTTACAACCATGAGAAATATCTAAGAGAATGTTTAGAAGGATTTGTCACTCAGAAGACAAACTTTAAACATGAAGTAATAGTTCATGATGATGCCTCAACTGATAATAGCGCAACTATTATCAGAGAATACGCGGCTAAATATCCAGAAATAATCAAACCTATATATCAGACAGAAAATCAACATTCGAAAAGAATTCCAGGGGGAATGTTTAATGGTTTCATTAAACCTCATCTTGTTGGAAAATATGTAGCTATCTGTGAAGGAGATGATTGTTGGATTGATGAAAATAAACTGCAAATGCAGGTTAATTATCTTGAAAAACATAACAATTGTTCATTCTGTTTTACTAATGCAATATTATCAGATGTCAAAGAAAAGACTGAAAAAATAATGTTGCCATATCGACAAAGAGAGGAAAAATTACTCCAACAAGAAAACTTCAATGTTGGAGAAATAACGCAGTTTCACTTTATACCAACTGCTAGTTTCATGTATCGAAAAAGTAATCTAGAAAAATATCCTGACTACTATTATGAATATTGCTGGGGTGGAGACAGAAGAACCGCTATGTATTCTACTGCTGTTGGCTATGCTCACTTTATTAATGTTCCAACTGCTAAGTATAATGTCAATGTTAATAATTCTGCGATGACACAATTTAAATCAACTGAATTCAGATACAAGATAGCTTTAGGGTTTATTAACTTAAATAACAATATTAATAAATTTACTGACTATAAATATAGGGATTACCTTGATAAGAATTCATTACCTTTTTATACGAGGTTATTAAGATTAGGATATCCTAAAAATAAAATAGATGCGGATATTTACCATCAAGCTTATAAAAAGTTATCTTTTAAAGGTAAAATCTCAAGAGTGGTATATTTGTTCTTGGGTTCTAAGCTTATTGATAAGTTAAGAAAGTTAGTTAAAAAATAAGTTAAACTGATCACCGTTTAGATTAATTTCTAAAGAGTGATCAGTTTTTTAAATTATGATTACTTTAATAATTATTGTTAGAGTGTTATAATTCTATTT
>CAYJFD010000041.1:0-14630 GCA_964369605.1 uncultured Muribaculaceae bacterium
TGCACTCTTCAATAACTTCAGTTCTTCAATTATTTTCATTTGGGTGGCGATACGCTCGTCTATCAATGAAAGTAATGAGGCTATTTTTTGTTGTTCAATTAAAGAAGGATAATTAACTCGAAGTTTTTTTAAATTTTCTCCATATAGGTGTATTACTGAACTACCTTGAGCTACTTTCGCAATGGATTTTTTTCTTACTCCATTAAGCAGATAACTAAAGAATGCTCCATCATTGTTTTTTAATCTAATAATATTCAAGTCGCCACCAAGCAGAATGTTGTCAAACTTTACACATCTTGCAGTAGCAATATCTAATGCACTTTCGCCTGATGATGGAATAATTATATCGCCAAATTTACTATTAACCAAATTGCTATCACTGAGATTTGTTCTGCTTTTTACTTCGTCAATTATCTCACTTTTATATTTAGTGTACAGCTCTCCATATAGGATACAAGGCTTTCCCTCTGATGATAGATCTGCTTTTGATATTCCCGCCCCCTTTTTTACCTCTGCTATTACAGATAAAGCACACTCTTGCCATTCCTCAGTAAACTCAGGGAATCGCAAATTTGGAACATTGAGTTTTTTATTACTTATTTTTGTCATTTGTTCTTTTTTTCTTGTTAATTAACCACATTGAGGATTTCAAAATGGCAAAAAAAATTAAAACTCTAAACCCAACTCTTTTAGATAGACCTCGATTTGAGAATCTAACTCGCTGCGCTTTGATTCCAGCTCCTTAATTTCACTCATCACCGCTTTGATGTCGATTGGCTCTTCCTCCTCAAAGGTGTCTACATAGCGAGGAATATTCAGATTGTAATCATTCTCTACAATCTCCTGCATAGTGGCTTTGTGTGAGTACTTTTCGATCTCGGCACGAGTGGCGTACGTCTCCAAAATCTTCTCAATATGATTGTCTCGAAGTTTGTTTTGGTTCTTAACCTTTTCAAACTCACGGCTTGCATCGATAAATAGTATATCGTCACCTTCTTTGCGGCACTTCTTGAATACCAAAACGCAGGTAGGGATACTTGTGCCATAGAAAAGGTTAGCAGGAAGTCCGATGACAGCATCCAAATAGTCTTTGTTTTCGATAAGATAGCGACGTATCTTACCCTCGGTTGCACCTCTAAAGAGTACACCGTGAGGAGCAACGCAAGCCATCGTTCCGCCATCGTGTAGGTGCTGAATCATATGCAGAATAAAGGCGTAATCGGCTTTGCTCTTTGGAGCAAGTGCACCAGCACGAGAGAAACGGTCATCGGTATTAAACTTTGCGTCTGCCGACCACTTAGCCGAGAATGGAGGGTTTGCAACGATAGCGTCAAACTGTTGGTCTACATCAAATTGGTCATCCTCCAAGGTGTCGCCACTGCGAATATCAAATCTATCATATTTGCGATTGTGAAGCAACATATTCATACGTGCAAGGTTGTGAGTCGTTGGGTTCTTCTCCTGTCCGTAGATATACTCAGCACCTCCCAACTTTGCAACCTTCAAAAGCAACGACCCCGAACCACACGTGGGGTCATAGACATTGCGCAGACGTGGGCGACCAGCCGTAACGATGCGTGCAAGGATAGTTGAAACCTCTTGCGGAGTGTAGAACTCACCTGCCTTTTGTCCTGCACCTGCAGCAAACTCACCGATCATATATTCGTAGGCATCTCCAAGAATATCTATCTCAGAGTCGTGTAGCTGGAAATCGATCTCATCGAGGTTGAGTAGCAACTCGCTGATAAGTTTGTTCTTATCGTCTGCCGTTTTACCCAACTTTGCAGAGGTCAAATCGACATCATCGAATAAATGTTGGAAATCGTCTTGAGAGTCGGCACTAAGTGTGCTATCTTCGATATGTTTGAATGACTGTCCTAGTTTTTCAAGAATAAATTTTCCTAGTTTAGCATCTGCAACAAGTGTTGAGAATAAATACTCAGGTTCTAAGAAGTAGCCAATATCCTCAATAGCTGCCTCTTTTAGCTCTTCTTTCAATTCCTCATCGTCAGCACTCCACGCCTCCAAGAATGTTGTGTTATCATCGGCAAGCTGCTCCGAGATATACAACTCAATACGCTCAGATAGATATTTGTAAAATATCAACCCAAGTCCATAATTCATAAAGTCGCTGGCATTCATATTACCACGCATATCGCACGCCATCTTCCATAGCTGTGCTTTTAGTATTCTTTGTTGTTCTTCGCTCATTACTGTATATATTCCTTGTGCTTATTGTATTTAATGTCGTCCCTCCAGAAGTCGAGACAGTTTTTTATCATAGCCATATCTAATTTATCCTTTCTTTTTAGGGCTTGCCATTTGCCTAATCCTAAATCTTCACACAGCTTAAAATAGCCATCTCCTTGTTCATTTGAAGCTGACACAACTAAGGATGATAGCAACGGACGATCATTAGTAAATTCATAATAAGAAACACTCCCTAGTATTTTTCCAATAAGCTCTCTATGGCTCGGATTATTGTACATATCTAATCCTAACTCACACTCTACTGACAATTCAGAGTATTGAATTATTTGGCGATGACTCCTTGCCAATTCAATTAAATATGTACGAACTTTTTGCTCTTCTTTAGTTAGCATAATTTGTTTCTCTATACTTTTAATTCCAATTAAACAGTTTAATAATTTCTTTAATCTTTTCAATTAAGGATTTTTGTTTTGCTCGTTTTTCTTTGAACGGTATTTTTTTATCCTCTAACGCCTTCTTGATTAGTTCATTCTGAGGCATACCATAGTAGTCGAAATCCTCGACGTATTTATATAGTAGTTCACTTGCTACGCCCTCTTCCTCTGCAAGAGTGTCTATAGCTTTATTTCTCATCGTCGTAATATATTTGTCAAGGTCTGTTTCAAGATCCGCAGAGATCGAGTCGTTAGAGCGTCCATCGATATGCGACTTAATAAACTCGTCAATTAGCTTGCTCTTAGGGCGTAGAACAGGGTCGTTATTCATCGTGTCGAGAATAACCTGTCTATCCTTTTCATAAGATTTATCTTCAGGTTTAAGCTCTTGAAGTAGTGCTATGATATATACCACGTTGATAATATCTCGATGAAGTAGCTCTAACTCAAAGTCAATATCTTGATTGATACTTTCGGCTTCTGGTTTATCAGCAGTTATAGCGAACTCATTAGACATATCAAGATATTTGCTTTGATAATCGGCAAAGCGTTGTTCGTCAATCGCTAAGTCGTCAGAATTATATTCGTTATATCCTTTGATCTGAGTAAAAACTCTGATTAAAGCTCTGAATAGTAGTACAAATTGTCTCTTCTCAACCTCAGAATCAAGTGTGCCAACAAAATCCGGAGACTCAAATTTATCTAACAAATCAGCTGCACGAACATTAAACTCTTCAACAAGTTTTTCGTATGGTTTCATTAATACAAACTCATTTGCAGCACTATTTGAATATAGCCTTATCGCCTCATCTGTATCTGTCTTTAGATCTCTAAAACACGTAACTTTTCCAAATTTTTTCTTCTCATTAAGGACTCTATTAGTTCGGGAAAAAGCCTGAACTAATCCATGATAAGACAAATTCTTATCAACATATAGTGTATTTAATTTTTTAGCATCAAATCCTGTAAGGAACATATTTGCAACTAATAATAAATCTATTTGACGATTCTTCATTCTTTTATTAATATCGTCATAATATAAGTTGAAATTATTCGAGTCATAATCAGTTCCAAATATTTTATTATAATCTTCTATCTGAGTATCAAGTTTATCTCTTGTTGTTCCGTACTCAACAAAACCCTCATTTAGAGAAGTTAAATGGTCTTCAGTTTCTTCATTTTGATGATAAGTATATATGGTAGCTATTTTTAAATCATGATTACGCTCTTTGAATAAATCATAATACTTTTGGAGCATAGGGATACCAGCAACAGCAAATATTGCATTAAAATCCTTATCATAGGTGCTGGTATTATAATTATCTATAATAAAATCAACTATTTCATTCATGCGCTTATCATCCATATATGCACTTGCTGTGTCTATAGACCTCACTTTTTTATCATCTTCGCTTTTGCGACTCCAACTACCGTGATACTCAACCAAGAAGCCCAATACATTTTCATCTGAGATGGCATCTTTGATAAGATATTCGTGTAATCTTTCACCAAATATATCTTTTGTCGTGCGCCCCCCATTGGCATTGTCAGCAAATATAGGTGTTCCAGTAAATCCGAAATAGCGTATATTCTTGAAGAACTTAATAATAGCTTCGTGTTGCTTGCCGAACTGCGATCTATGACATTCATCAAAAATCATTACCACATTTTGCTCTCGCACCTCATCAAGACCTTTGTTGAAGTACTCCTTTGTGACTACATTATTTAGCTTCTGAATAGTTGTAATCATTAATTTTTTATTACCCTTAAGTGCCTTTACAAGTGCAGCAGTGTTATCAGTGCTATCTACAGCTCCTTTTGAAAATGCATCATATTCCTTTTTTGTTTGTGTATCTAGGTCATGTCTATCGACGACAAAAAGCACTTTGTGAATATCTGACATTTCTGCAATTAACTGAGCCGCTTTAAAGGATGTCAAGGTCTTGCCTGACCCAGTAGTATGCCAAATATACCCATTTTTAACACTATTGGATACTTTATCAATTAGAGCCTCTACAGCATAGTATTGGTATGGTCTAAGAACCATCAAACATCTATCGGACTGATGTAGGACTATATATTTTGAAATCATTTTTCCAATAGTGCATGGTTCGAAAAACATAGCAGCAAATGTCTCTAGTCTATCTATGTGATTATTCTTATTATCAGCCCATCTAAATGTAAATTTATAACCTTGGTTAGGATTGTTTGCAAAGTAACGAGTATTTACACCGTTTGATATTACAAATAGCTGGATATAACTAAATAGACCTTTGAAAGCTGTTTTGTGGTATCTTTGTACTTGATTATATGCTTGTTTAAGTTCTACCCCCCTGCGTTTTAGCTCAATTTGTACTAGTGGCAAACCATTAATGATAAGAGTTACATCGTACCTGCATTTCCTGCGTCCATCGTCAGTGATTTGATTTGCTACTTGAAACTCATTCTTGCACCACTCCTGCGTATTAAGAAACTCAATCCATTTAACTGTTCCATCCTCTCGTGTAAGTGAGAATTTATCACGCAACTTACCTGCTTTGTCAAATGTAGAACCACTCTCCAAATGTATCATAATACGGTTGAACTCATCATCTGTAAGTTCAACTCTATTGTGCTTCTCTAACTGTGCGCGGAAATTACTCACTAACGATGCCTCATCGTCTATTTGCACACGCCTATAATTCATCATTACAAGCGTATCTATCAGTCCATTTTCAAGGGCTTGTTCGCTTTGTGTAGTCATATTTAAGTTAGTTATATTATCATATTTACCGTATAATCTACAAAGATAGTAATCTGAAAGCAATTCACAACGATCCACACGTTTTAAGGCAGAAGAACACGCTGTTTCCAATATTTCAAAGATAGTAATCTATAAAAGTAATTTACAAAAAATCCATATCTTTGTAATGTTGTAGTACCCTACCCTATGTATACAATATGAGGTGGTTTTAATTATCATTAACAAGATACCTATTGAATGAGGGTGTCGTAATTTATATTTATAGTATGAAAAAAATTCTTTCTTTTATTTTAGGAATTGCTACAATTTTCTCTATAGTAAGTTGTAGCGAAAGTCTTGAGTCTGGAGGATTTGCTCCATCGGGGAATGACTCGATTGATGCTGAACCAGGTGTAGTGACAGCAGGAGAATGGAATGATTTGGATAATTGGGATTTCTGGCTTGACCTTAATAGTAGCGGTGAATATGGGGAGATGAAATCTTATTGGTCTTGGTACACAAACAATAGAATTACTATAAAAGTGCTTAACGACGATGACTCCCCTGCGATAAATCGTAAAGTAAAACTGCTTATAAATGATTCTGAGGTATGGAGTTGTAGGACCAACAATCAAGGTATTGCTCACTTATGGGTATCACTAGAACAAGAATCTAATAATGTAGATAACAGTAAGTTGTCTATAACTATTGATGACTCTGCTATTAGCTCTACAATTCAATTTTATGGAAGTGAGGAGGTAATAAACGAGGTTAAGGTTACTAGTAGCACTGTTGCTAATAACAAGGTTCAGGTCGCTTTTATGGTTGATGCTACTGGCTCAATGGGTGATGAGATGGAATTTCTAAAAAAAGATCTTGAAGATGTAATTAACAAGGTGTTCAAAAATAATAGCTCCTTAGATATTAAGACTGCAGCACTTTTCTATCGTGATGCACAGGATGAATATCTAACTAGGCTCTCAGATTTTTCAGACATTCAAAATACAATTCAATTCATTGTTCAGCAGAATGCCAATGGAGGTGGGGATTATGAAGAGGCTGTGGACACTGCGCTAGAAGAGTCAATAAACAAACTATCTTGGGATGACGATGCTAGATGTCGAATATTATTCACTCTTCTTGATGCACCGCCTCATTATAGCTCAGCAGTTATTAGTAAGATGCACAAAAACACTAAACTGGCTGCAGAAAAAGGAGTCACTATCATCCCTATCTCTGCAAGTGGAATTAACAAGTTCTGTGAGTTCTTACTTCGCAATATGGCTATCACAACTGGAGGAACCTACACATTCATTACTGGACACAGTGGTGTAGGGAGTGGACATATTGAACCTTCTGTTGGAGATTATGAGGTAGAAAAACTAAATGATCTACTTGTACGAATAATTGACGAATATAGTCGTTAAATTCTAGTGAAATGCCTAGCTTCTATAAGCTTTGATTTCAAAGATGTAATCTGAAAGCACTTCACTACTTCTCTGTATCTTCGATCTCCTCATCTTTATCTGATGTGGCTATACGTTTCATATTATAAACTCGTGGTGGAGTGTTTCCTGTAGGCGAATAACCGTCGAGTTCATTTGTTATAACGAAGCCGCAGTTTTGATAAAGCTTTATTGCGGGACTAACAGCGTCGCTCTTAGTACTTGAGTATTGCTTTAGCACTTGTAATGTGATGTCTTTACTTTGGTGGTTGCGAATTATTTTTTTGAACAATATAGTGCCGATTCTTTGTTTTCTATATGGAGCGTCCATGCTTAAGCACATAATGCTTGTAGAAGATTGATGATCAAGCAGTTTATTAAAATAATTATTATTGACATCAATAAACCCTGGTAGTCTTCTCTTATATTTATTTATGAAGCTATCATCTACTTTTTCGTATATTTTGTTTGATAATACTATAGCCGCTCCGACGATTTTATTGTTGTAAATAGCTACAAAGATATTGTCTGTAGAGAAAATAGAGTTTTTCATATTGAACAGCTTAGGTAGCACCTTTTTCGCCATAGTAGGGTTCTTAAATGCTGCTGGATATATATATCTATCTGTTTGATATAGAATTTTCGATATATCTTTTAGAGAGTCCCCTTTTGCATATCTTCTTACTTTTACATCGTGGTCGATATAATCTTCAAATTTTAGCCATTTATCTAGAGATGTATCCTCCATTAAGATAGATCGTTTTTTTTCTATTCTATAATCTGACCAAGTGTTATATAATTTGATACTCCCTCTAAAATAATCAGGATATTTGCAGATTTGATCTTCTTGTAGCTCTTTGTTATTCATCGCTAGAAAGAATCTATAAGCAAATAGATTATCCATATTCTTTATTTTCAAGATACCTCTATCTATAGTCGTCGAAAGTCCTTCTAAGTAAACCAAATAATTAATAAAATCCTGCCTATTTTCTTCAGTTATTATAGGAGTTTTTATTTTTTCTTCCATTTGTTTCTCTATCAATGCCTCTATTTCACATATTCTCTGATTCTCTATAAACGCTTGATTATACTGTAAAATGAATTTCGCCTCTTCGATATCTTTGAGTCTATCTTCAGAATTTTTTGTTTGACGAAGCTGATATAATATTGCGATAGTTGCAATTATGGCGACAAATAGTTCCCCATTATCCTTAATTATCGCTGCGTGATCTGGATCCAAACCGCATAACTCAAGAATACTAAAGCAGAATACTACTATCCAAGGGGTCATAAAAATTACGATCAGTGAAGATAATAGGATGAGTATTATTCTCATAATTCCATTATTTCCAAAAAATCCAGAACTCTTTTTTGTATTGTCATTTAAAAAATCATACTTCATATATATTCTATTTTAGTTTATTCGATGCAATTTTCAAAGATATACATTATTTATAAAAATCATTACTCTCGATATCTAAAAATGCAGTTTTCCCTTCAAACCACTGAAAGTTCTTAATGATTTGGGATTGCCTACGGCAATAGCTATTTTTTGTAGCTACGTGTTTCGCCGTACGGTATGTCGTATAAAGCTCGCCATACTTTTTTTGAAATTCCGTTCCTATAAATAGCAGTGGTAAATCAAACTCCTTTCTTTCTCTTTTAAAGTAGTCTTACAACTGATTAAAAGCTATATCGGTTATTGCTTTTAAGCTGCTTAACGCTGGAGCATAGCTCTTTAGTATCGACAATAATACATTATACCTTATTAGGAGTAAGCTCGTATCTTCTAATGAAAAGAGGGAAAACGAATTTCTTGACAAAACATACCCTTGGAAACCCTATTAAACATCCAATCTGAATAATGGTTGATTACATCTGCTTTACCACTTATATTTATTATCATCTTAATTAAAGTGTAGTTTATTTTACAAATATTAAAAAGCCCCACCCTTTGCTTATAGTTCATTAGTGATCTATCGCAAAGTGGTGGGGTAATTTTAATCATACTAGACTTACTTAGAGTCTGCCTCTAAGATATGTTTTATTAGTTTATACCTCTTCAGGTGTAGCTTTTTCCTGTGCATTTACACTGATAGCTATAACTTCGAACATGTCTTAAACTAATAATCGCGCTATAAATTAATTTATGTATCATAAATTAATATCTTCATAACAGACGCTCAACCCGAATATTGCTAAACTTCAAATAAGTTATTTTTCTCGGGTAAGCGTACTGTTTTTATATTACACTTATCTTACTAATAATGTATTCCGTAGCGTTTCGTGTCACTGTATTATCTAGATTTATTACGATACTATAGCGGTGACCAGCCTCGAATGAAACGGCGTGAGGAAGTTTAAATTCATAGATTTGCTCATCTAATTCGATGCCGATTAATGACCATCCTAATTCTAAAGTCTGTGGAATGACAATAGCACTAGCAAATATGGATGATGGTGATTTATTAATGCCTATCTTAGTATAGATGTCAGAAACAGTATCTGTGCTAATGATTGAATTATCTTTCATATCAATCTTGCAAGTTGTAGGTGTTTCTTTTACCCAACACACTAGTTCACTTGAAATCGGAGTTGTAAGATTTATAGTGATATCTAACATTGTTAAAACATGACAAAATTCAAGATGAATAGGCTCACCTGTATTTCTTATATTCTCAGCTTTTGCTAAGAGTAAATCTGAGTTTTGTAGGTTTAAATTCTCATTTTGTGCAGTTGATATTGAATGTGTTATAATTTTATCACTTGTAATATTTGCTTTTGAATTATATGGATAATATGTATAGAATGAATACTGATTATCTTCTTTTTCAAAGAATACATTACTTGAGGTGAAACCATTAATAGTTTTTACAAATTTCTCATTATAAAAGAAAGGAGTAGTGGATTGTTCTGCTATCATAACATCTGCTATTATCCCTATTTCATCGTTTATATTAAAGTCAAGACTTCTGGTTTGAATATCTGAGATAGTAGATGTGAATGTAATACCTTGATCTAATTGGGTATTTAATTTAGTACAGCTCATTATAGCTAGTACTAATACTATTGATTGTAATATTTTATTTATATGCTTCATATTCTTAATATTCATTAGTTTGTTTCTTTAATACATCTAATACCTAAACAGTTTGATGTTTCTACTCTATAGTTTGATGTTATGGCTTTAGAATTATATGCCCAAGTATAACTATACGAATAACTTGAACCCATACTATCCTGAACCCAGATATGAGCCTTTGTATTAGCATCTTTTATAGCTCCGTATGAATTTTTATCTGCAAACCCAGTTGGAAGAATATTTAGTGCTGTAGTACCATCTCCTTGATATGTTTCTTTTTCACTGCTACCATCGCTCCAAAACTGAGTTGACTTTGTCATTAATCCAGCTTCAGTTTTAGATAAGTAATTAATAAGTGCTGTCATATCGACACTTGTTGGCACTCGCCATCCTTCTGGACAAATTTTACCTGTATTAACTACATTTTTACTGTATAATACATTTTCTTGATTTGCAGCTTGACTTGTTGTGTAGAATGTACCACCTCTCATAAAATCAAACATAGACCCTTTGACTATTGAGGTTCCATCATTAAGGTGTAATGATTTAATATTTTCTGATAGCCACGATTGTTCACCGATAACTACAATTGAATATTCATTTCCATCGTAATCTTTTACTTTCTCTTCCACGAAGACATTGCCTTCTCCTGTGATAGTTTCACCATCTTTCCAGTCTTGAATTTCTGAAGCAAAAACAATGTTTCTTTCGTTTATTGTTAGCTTAAATACTATTTTCTTTCCTTGCTTAAACTCAAGTTGCTCACTTGGTTTATAGACATATTTCTGTCCATCAACCATTACTTCGATCAGGGTTTTACCTGCCTCTATCACTTGAGGGATAATTATAGCTTGCGCCCCTACGACTGTATTATTTGAAATAGCGCTCATAGGAGTTGTCTCGATGTCTCCGATATTGCTTCTTGCACCTATTCCTAATTCTTTAGTTCCTACATTGCACGAGCGACTTGTTTCTTTTATGAACACATTTATCTCGCTTTCTAGTAAATCTGTTGCTGTTTTACCAGTTCCTGGGATAAAAATGAGTTCTATCTTAGACATAATGTGATTAAAATTCATTTCTATCTCTGAGTCGGCTGATGGTGTAACCATTAGATTTTTTGCGACCATTAGATCTGAGTTTGAGTAATTTTTATCCTCCCATTGAAACTGAGCCACATTCCAAGATAATGAATCATTCAAATCCCATATAAGGGACTCAGAGTATGGATAGTAAGCTACAAAGTTAACAGGTTCAGATAATTCATAGAATATTGGTTCAAAGCTATAAAAGCCTGACGAGGTATAACTGTATAGGATATTAGAATATAAGAATTCCTCATTTTTATAATTAAATAACCCTACCTTATCTCCTATTTCAAATTCTGAATCAGTTGCTCTCGTCTGAGTAGCAATATTGAATTTAAAGTTTACTTCCTTATTTGTATGATGATTTTCTTTACTACAGCTAAGAGCTATGACTGCTAGTAGTAATATATATATGTTTTTTTTCATTTTTTCTTATTTATCTATTTTTGATATTTTGTGAATCTTACTGATTAACCTTTCTGACACATCTTATAGGATAACCATCAGTGGTAAGAGCAGAATCGTCTTCCCTTAGATTTGGAGCTACATATAAGATTTCAAAGGCATACATTCTTAATTCGTCTCGTTGTGTACTTGTCCAACATTTAAAAATACTTTGTGGGCCGTACCCTTCTGCATAGTGATTAAATATACCATTAAAACCTCTAAAACCTGATGGTTGTGCATTATAATTGAAATAGTTAATTCCTTGATATGAATCTTTTCTTACGCCATCTCTATCTAACCATCCTTCTATTGTCTTTAAATATGACCCAGCTGCATATTCTCCACCTGCTGCTTCTCTTAGGTCAATCCATTGATCTCTTGTTGGAACTTCCCATCCACTTGGACATATTTTTCCACTAATTGCCACCATACCGTTATAGAATACACCTCTTTGTAGCACATCATTAGAATCATTATTATTATAACAATACCTTGCTTCTTCATATTTATGCCATTCACTATTCTCCTCCCCTATAACGATTTGAGTACCATCATTATAGCATGTTGTGATAAGATTAGAAGCCGTCCAATAGTAATTTCCTATTTTTACAACATCATATCTATTTCCTTGTACATCATAAACCTCATTTATTCCTGATGGAAGTATCTCTGTGTCGATAGTTGTAAATGTTTCATCCCAATCTACTACCTCACAGCTAATTTCTATATTAGTGCTAAGTTCGATATTTAAGATATGCTTTTTTCTTGGGTGTAATCTTATATCTTTATCCAGGCTTACCATCACTTTCTCATCTCCTAGTTGTAACTCACAAACGATGCTTCCGGATTTCAAAGTAAGAGGTAGAACTATAGCTTTGAATCCTGAGACTTTAGTTGGTTCATATTTAACACCAGCTTTATATGTTTGTATATCATTTGCCTCTCCTAGATCACCTAATGTTGCATCATAAATATTTATTGATGCCTTTGTCATAAAGTCTTTTAGGATTACATTCGTGTTTTTCTCATTTAGTTCTGGATATGCAGTTCCTATAGCTAAATTTACTTCTAGTTGGCTCATTAGATGGGTTAAGCTTTCTAACTGTATCTTATTTCTTAGCAAGATACCTTCTTCACCAGAGTGTAAAAAATCATTTAACATTAGAGATTCTATGCTAGACTGGTCTGTTGTAAGATTGAATAAGTAGTTACCATCTTCAACCTTCATATCATCACTATATGGCGCATATATTGACACGTCATACTTCTTATCATTATCGTACTCTAATGCATTAACAGAGGAGAATAACCCGTCGACCTTATCAAACTTGATGTTTTCATAAATGAGACTGGATTGGTCCAAATCTGATGCTCCCATATAGAATCCCAAGTTATTTACTTCTTCTAATCCGAAATCGCCCTCTAACAGGTTTATTTTCAGTGTGGACATTGATCTGATATCCGCCTTGTTGCAAGCGCTGCAAAGGCATATTAATACTAATATTATATAATTTAATTTCTTCATTTTTTTAGTCTTTTTGTTTAATACATCTAATAGAATAGCCTCTTATTTTTGATGCTCCGAAGCCCCAGTGAGATATTTTTTCTGTTTTTGACGATAGATAAACGGCATATCTATGAGTTTCAGGTTTTGTAGGTAGTGCTGTCGAAGTCCATAAATAGGCATACGTTCCTTTTAGTTTAAACCATGCTTCCATCGTGCCTACAGCCTTTATATCTAGATCTGACGCATTTGTTCCTCCGCCATCATTATCCCATGAATGTATTGATTTTAGTGCAGTTCCTGCAATATCTTTGCCTCCAAATACATCAGCCATACTGTACCATTCGTCTAAAGTAGGTACGTGCCATCCTGTTGGACATAACTTATCCGTTTCGGCAGCATAGAAATTATAAAGGAAATGATCTTTACTACTTTCAGGAGCTGCATGATCATAAGTGCAGAAAGCACCTTGCGTCAATAGTTGCCAGGCGTCTGTATCAGTACTATGATGAATAGGAGTCCCATCTGTATAGTTTCTTACTCTTAGATTCTCTGCCATCCATAAGTAATCGCCGATTTCTACAACTTTGTATTTATTTCCATCGATATCTTCAATACTCAAATCTCCATTATCCAAGTCCATATCATAATCTATCTCAGCGTCTGTTAACCAGTCTGTAATGTCTAATTCGACCTCTACCCTTGCACTTAGATCAGCGATTTTAATCGTTAACGCAGTTCTATTCCCAGAACTTAAAGTGATATTTTTATCAGATACTAGATCGTAAGTTACACCATCAATTATTACCTCTGCAAAAATCTTCCCCGAAGTAATGGTTGTCGGAAATAAATTCATGGTTAAGCCCTCCACTACCCCATTACTATTTTTAAAAGTATCCTTTACCCAAATAGTTTGGATATTAGTCGTTGATTCTATAGTTCCGTCTTTTAGATTAATATTACCAGTGGCTGGTTGATCAAATAACTTAAAATTGACTTCGCTGTTTTTTACTTTCTGATCACTCTCTATGTCGAATTTCACAGTTAACTGGGAAAGTAGGTGCCTCATTTTTACCTCTTGTACATTACTGTAATCAGAAATATTAGACTTAGCGTATATAAAATCAGATCTCAATATATTATCTCCTACTTGATTTATAGGGATATTAAATATCAAACTTTCAGATAAAATATCATATACTGTTTCCTGATATGGAGCGTATAGATACATTACAGCCTCTTTACGTTTAAGATAATCTTGTTTTGTACTTGAGAATATACCATTATTTTCGATGAACATCTCATTCCTTAGAAAGAGCGCATTATCGCCTGTATAATTAGCATAAACTCCAATTGGTGAATTTATCTCACCTGAACTTTCATTTTCTACAGTAAATGAAATATTATTACTTCTAGTTTCAATTGGCACTTCATTACAGGATAACACAGCACAACACACTAGTGGCAATAAATAATTTTTGATTTTTTTTACCTTCATATTGTTTTAGATTAATTTCAATACAAAGATAAAAATGGTGTGATTTTTTACTTTAATATACTATTTGTAATACTTAAAATTTAAGAATTGCATATATGCGATTCTTATATATATCTCAAATTCGCCGACTTAGCCTTTTGTAAATTTTCTCGATACATCAAGGGAGAATATCCTATTTCTTTTTTAAAAGCACGATAAA
>CAYJFD010000041.1:14640-14860 GCA_964369605.1 uncultured Muribaculaceae bacterium
TTGACAAAGTTAGAAATCCTACCTCGTCGCATACAGCTTTTATAGGGAGATTAGTCTTCGCTAAGATTTCAGTAGCCTCTCTAATTCTGTAATAATTTACATAATTAGAAAATGAAAGATTTGCATATTGATTTATAATGCGTGACAGATAAGTCGTATTTGTTGCAAGATATTCTGACATCGAAACCAAAGATAAGTTCTTATCCTTAAACTTCTGATC
>CAYJFD010000042.1:0-13668 GCA_964369605.1 uncultured Muribaculaceae bacterium
GAGCTGTGACTAATGCCACAAAACCTTTGATTAAGTTTTTTAATTTCATTGTATTTAAATATTTATAATGTGTTATGATTTCTATTTCAAATGTCAGCTTAAGTTTATTATTAATAATACACCGAATAGTATCACGCGCAAATATAATAATATTTTATTTACTACGCTAATTCTAGTTTATTTTTATTGTTAAAATATCATTCCAGATGGTAGTGTAACATTTAGATAGGCTCTGTATTTTATGTTCTTTCTTCACTGAATATTCAGATGCAACTACAACTCGTCCTCCACCATATTTATTTTTAATATCATCTATAGATTTCATCAATGCCTTATTTTTCTCTTCTGACGGATGCTCAAATAAGGAGTCCTGCTCATATCTACTTGTAACTAAGCCTTGGCAAACAATACCTACTCTTTTATACCCAAATGTAGGCCTATGAATCTTTTTCAGTTCGTCATTCACAACTCGAATCATTTCCAGTGTATTATTCGTTGGCTCCTTGAGCTTAACTACTGAGCTATTGCAATATTGTTTACTTGCGTCACCAAAGCGATTTGTAAATATCTGGACACTTAATTCTGTCGTAAACTGGGAATGCTTTCTCAACTTCTCAGCCATAAGCCTTGCAAACTTACTAAAAACCGAACTTAAAGCCTCTAGGTCTTTTATTTCTTTATTGAAAGTTCTAGTTATGCTAATGCTTTTATTCTCACTATCGGCTGTTATCGGATGAACTGAAGGAATACCTCTTAATTCTCCATGTATTCTTTGAACGTTTATGTTAAATTTAGATTTTATCTTTTCATGTGGTAGTAGATAAAAATCATACGCTGTATTTAAGCCCATCGCATACAACTTTAATCTTGTTTGTCGACCTATTCCCCATACTTCACCTATGTCAATTTTCTTTAAGACTTTTTCTATATCTTCAGATCTACTCATCAAGCATGAGCCATTTAGCCTTGGATATTGTTTGCATAGTTTACTTGCGATTTTAGCTAAAGTTTTTGTCGGTGCTATACCTATACTAACAGGTATTCCCGTATATTTATATACTTTTCTTGCTAATTCTTCTGTGCTTACCTTCAAGGTGCTTATTTCAACTCCTCTATAATCTATAAATGCTTCATCAACCGAATATACCTCGATAGAGGGTGTAGATTGTCTTAGAACTGACATTACTCTACTTGACATATCTGAGTATAGTTTATGGTTTGCCGAAAATAATACTACATCATTCTCTTTTATTATATCTCTTACTTTAAATAAAGGAGAACCCATCGGAATCCCTAGTGCTTTTACCTCATTACTTCGCGCAATAATACAAGCATCATTTCCAGACATAACTGCTACTGGCCTTTTATTAAGATCTGGACGAAAGACTCTCTGACAGGAAACAAAGAAATTATTACAATCACACAGTCCAACCATTCTTAAAATGTTTTTTGAATGTAATATCGTACTACTCCCCAGATATGCTCTGTATCAAATCGATGCAACAATAAATCACTATAGCGTCTTATCCTAAATTCTCCATCAATAAACACTACAACGAGCGAGGATTCGCAAGTATCCATACTTTTATCTATTACGATAATATCTCCTGGCCTCTCTGCTATTTGAGCGAAAAAAGTCGATGCTGCATTTTGAACTAGATGAGTATTTAAGTCTAACTCTATTCTATAATCCACCGCTGAGACGCTTGTATTTTCTATTTCTGAGGGGAAAAATGGCATATATTATATATTAAATTAGAAAAATTATTCTACTGTTATTTTTATTCCTTCTAGTACATCTTTATGCCACTTTACGGCGTTTACATGTGTATAGACTTCTGTAGTTAGAACACTTTGATGTCCTAGCATCTGCTGTACTATTCTTATATCGGCACCGTTTTCTACTAAATGAGTTGCGAAGGAATGCCTAAGAGTATGAGGTGATATTTTTTTACCTATTCCAGCTAAACTTGCTTGTTTCTTAATAATGAGGAAAATCATCTCTCGACTTAACTTTTTTCCTCGTCTATTAAGAAAGAGTATTTCACTATCTACTACCCTCATAGATAAGCGTGTGGGGGAGTCAAGATAAAATTTAATTGACCTCAGAGCCTGTTCACACACAGGTACTAATCTCTGCTTATCTCCCTTCCCTAATATCCTAAGAAATCCTTCTTCGTAAAATACATCTAGATGTTTTAGATTAACTAATTCACTAACTCTTAAACCTGAAGAATATAGTAAGTCTAAGATAGCCCTGTTTCTATGGCCTAGTTCATGCGTTAAATCTACAGAATCTAATAACTTCTCCACCTCAGTAAAGGACAGAACTGCTGGTAATTTTTTTGATATCTTTGGAGATTCTATTCGCTCTGTAGGATCTTCATCTAATAGTCCTTCTAATTCGAGAAATTTATAAAACATCCTTAAGGAACTTACTAATCTAGATTGTGTCCGCTTTGTAATCTTCTGGGCAAACTGAGATTCTATAAATTCTTCTATTACGCTCTCATCAACATCCTCAGGTGCATCTATATTATGTTGCAAAGTAAAAGTGCGAAATTTCTCTAAATCAGAAATATAAGCACTAATCGTATTCGTCGATAGTGATCTTTCTAATCGAAGATACAAAGCATAATCAGATAATCGTATATCCCATTTATTTGACCTCATAGCTAATGACAAATATAAGAATAATAAAAAAAAGAGACAAATTTTGTCTCTTTATACCTGCGTTCATAGTAGCCCCACCGCGACTCGAACGCGAATCTGAAGTTTAGGAAACTTCCGTTCTATCCCTTGAACTATAGGGCCGTAAACTATTCAGTATCTTTAGCGATCATCAGACGACCACGGTAGTATCCACAATCTGGACATACTCTGTGATACAGTACTGCTGAGCCACAATTTGAACAAGCAGATAATGTAGGAACCGCTGCTTTATAGTGAGTTCTACGTTTGTTTCTACGTTGCTTAGAAATCTTGTGTTTTGGATGTGCCATTTTTCTATATTTTATTTGTTATTATTTCAGTATACTATTCATTTTTTCAACCATCAAGGGATTACATTCCCCATCAGGATGGACGTTTCTTAACGGTAAATCAAGGCAAATATAGTCATAAAATATCTGATCAAGTTCAAACACTGTCTCCGATCTATCTAACATTATCACCTCATCCTGAAGCGAATCCTCTTCTTCTCCAGCTGCAAACCTAATTAACAGAGGTACTTCTACTTCTAAATAGTGAGTCATATTTTCAAGACAGTTGTCGCAAACGACAATCAATTCCCCTCTCAACTCGCATTTCACCTTCACTATCTCCCCCAACCTTTCTAAAGTTACCCTTGCCTCAACAGCTAAGTCTTCAATAAAATCACACTCAAAAACTTGAAGTATTTTTTTATCTATCTGAAAATCATAGGCATGTAAGCCTTGTTTTAAAGATCTTATGTCAATAGAGTAATTCATTCTAAAATATTGGGGTGCAAAGTTATAAAATATTTTTAATTATTTACCTTATTTTTTATGCTTTTCTTCTTTTTCTTTCTACTTCTGTTAGTAAAATCTTTCTTATTCGCATCGATTTAGGAGTTACTTCTACTAATTCATCTTCTTGAATGTACTCTAGAGCCTCCTCTAATGAGAATACAATAGGTGGTGCAAGTGCAGCCTTATCATCCGATCCCGACGCACGAACATTTGTTAGTTTTTTAGTTTTACAGATATTAATATTTAAATCATCTAATCTACTATGCTCACCTACTACTTGACCTTGGTAAATTTCATCACCTGGGAAGACAAAAAACTTTCCTTTATCTTGTAATTTATCCATAGCATAAGCTATAGCATCCCCTGTTTCAAGTGATATCAATGAACCATTATTTCTTTTCTCTATTTCTCCTTTATAAGGCTGATAATCCTTAAATCTATGCGCTAACACCGCCTCTCCTTGCGTAGCTGTTAACAGATTACTTCTTAAGCCAATTAACCCTCTCGATGGAATATCGAACTCTAAATGAGCTCTCTCTCCCCTAGTTTCCATATGTAATAAAGCTGCCTTCCTTCTAGTTGCCAGTTCTATAGCCTTTCCAACCATTTCTTCTGGCAAGTCGATTGTCATACTTTCAATAGGCTCACATCGCACACCATTAATATTTTTATCTAAAACTTTTGGCTGGCCTACCTGCAACTCAAAGCCTTCCCTTCTCATAGTTTCTATTAGTACAGATAAGTGTAACACCCCTCTTCCATAGACAATGAACGAATCTGCACTCAATCCCTCCTTTACGCGTAATGCTAAATTCTTCTCTAACTCTTTTTCTAACCTCTCCTTCAGGTGGCGAGATGTTACAAATTTTCCTTCCCTTCCAAAGAATGGTGAATTATTAATTGTAAATAACATACTCATTGTAGGCTCGTCCACTTCTATAGGATCTAAAGGCTCTGGATTTTCATAGTCTGCGATCGTATCTCCGATTTCAAAACCCTCTACTCCTACTACGGCGCAAATATCTCCACTATATACCTCTTCTATTTTTCTTTTCTCCAGACCTTCAAAAACCATAAGATCCTTGATCTTCTGCTTTTCAATATCACCTTCGCGCTTACAAAGCGAAATATTAGTCCCTGGTCTTAAACAGCCTCGAGTAACCCTTCCGATTGCGATTCGACCTACATAAGGAGAATACTCAAGAGAAGATATTAACATTTGTGGAGTTCCTTCTATTATTTCTGGGGCAGGTATTTCCGATATAATTGTATCTAATAAGGAGGTAATATCTTCTGTTGGACTCTTCCAATCCAAGGACATCCATCCTTGTTTAGCACTTCCATATAAAGTTCTAAAATCAAGTTGATCCTCTGTTGCATTTAATGAGAACATCAAGTCAAATACTTCCTCATTCACCTCATCAGGACGACAATTTTGTTTATCTACTTTATTTATAACGACTATGGGCTTCTTTCCCATCTCTATAGCCTTTTGAAGCACAAATCTAGTTTGCGGCATAGTTCCTTCAAAAGCATCAACTAGAAGAAGTACTCCATCTGTCATATTTAATACTCTTTCTACTTCTCCTCCAAAATCGGAGTGACCTGGCGTATCTATGATATTAATTTTTGTCCCCTTATAAGGAACAGACACATTCTTTGCTAAGATAGTGATTCCGCGCTCACGCTCTAAATCGTTATTATCCAATATTAAAGTACCTAGCTTATCATTATCTCGTGCTAATTTTGCTTGGTAAATCATTTTATCAACTAATGTTGTTTTCCCGTGGTCAACGTGTGCGATAATCGCTATATTTCTTATATCCTGCATAATCTTATTTAAAGTGCAAAAGTACATACAAATTTTTGTAGATTAGAATTTTTATGCGTAAAAAATTTTTATTTAACGTCAAATTGTAGTAATATTGTATGATTTTGACGTAATCGCCAGAATTCATTTGAATACTTAACCTAAAATATATTTAACCATTATGGATTTTAACAATACTCAAATCGCATTCTCATATAAGTCAGATGCCGAATTAAGAAATGCCTTTGTTTTATTCAACACGATTAAGAGACCTAAACTTGTAGCTCTCGCTAAATTGGGAGTAAATATTGCACTAAAGATTAAATTTCCTCTTTCTTGGGCAGTTAAGCCTACGCTTTTCAAACAATTCGTCGCTGGTGAGACCTTAGAAGAATCACAAAAATATGTAGACTTACTTTATAAGTTCGGAATAATGTCGACTCTTGACTACTCTGCCGAAGCCGAAAAATCCCAAGAAGGAATAAAACAAGTCTACGAAGAAACACTCAGTTCAATTGACAACGCAAAAAACAACGAAAAAATAGCATACTCAGTATTTAAGCCTTCTACGCTTGTTGATGATATCGTCCTAGAAAAGGCGTCAGAAAGACCTGATGAATTAACTGCTGAAGAGAAAGCAGAATACGAAAAATTTTCTGAGAGGTTTATGGCTCTATGTCAGAGAGCTTACGACAATGATGTTAGAATCCTCGTAGATGCTGAGGATTGCTGTTATCAGGTGGCCCTAGACGAGCTAACTGAAATAGCTATGAGAAAGTATAACAAAAAAAGAGCTATAGTATTTGCTACCTTACAAATGTACAGACACGATAGACTTCCCTACCTAGCTAAACTTTTAGCTGACTGTGTTGAGCACGAATACATCTCTGGAATTAAATTCGTTCGCGGCGCATATATGGAACACGAGCGAGAGAGAGCTAGACAAATGGGTTATGAAGATCCTATTTGCAAAGACAAACAAGCAACTGACGACAACTTCGATGCAGGAGTCAAATTCGTTATTGATAATATTGATAGAATGGAGCTTTTCGTAGGAACCCATAATGAAAAGAGCAACTACCTAGCAAGTAAGTGGATGGATGAAAAAGGACTTGAGAAGGGCGATAATAGAATCATCTTTGCTCAACTACTAGGAATGAGTGACAATATCACGTTTAACCTAGCAGCAGAGGGTCATAATGTTACTAAATACCTACCTTATGCTAGCGTTAAAGACGTCCTTCCATATCTACTGCGTAGAGCTGATGAAAACACTTCGGTAGCTGGACAGACAAACAGAGAGTTAGATATGATTAAGTCAGAACTACGCCGCCGTAAAAACAAATAACACATTTTAGATGCTACAAAAAAAGTACATTATATTTGATATTGATGGCACTCTTGTAAATACATGCGATACCTATGTCAAGTCTCTTCAACAAACCGTTCAAGAGCTTGACAAGGTTCACTTATCATACCTAGAGGCTTATTCCTATTTTGGGAAACCAAGCAGCGAGGTCATACGCACCGCCTTTAAAAATCAAAAATCCGACACATTGGATGTTTGGGAAAAACACTTCCGAGACTTTAGGCACTTAATTCAGCCCTATGACGGAATTCGTGAACTCCTAAATGCACTGGTCGCTAAAGGAATAAAATGCGGCGTTGTCACGTCAAGAAACAGACTTGAACTTTTTAATGATTCGTTTATGGGTACTGTTATAAACCTCTTCGAGGCCAATATCTGTGCTGACGATACCACTGAACATAAACCACATCCAGCACCACTTTTAAAATACCTAGAGTTAAGCGGAGCGAAGGCCGAAGAATGTCTATACATAGGCGACACACTCTATGATCTTCACTGCGCCATAGGTGCTGGCATAGAATTTGGATTTGCACACTGGGGCATACCAGAGGAAATAAATGAAGATACTTTCTTTCAAAATAGAGCTGAATTAAAAGAATTATCCAATTATATATTTACAAAACCTGAAGAACTTATTTCTTTAATAAATATTTAAACTCGTTACTTTATTTACTATCTTTGTAAAAACGACTTAAATATGGCTAATAGTAAGTATGATGTAAAGCTTGGACTAATAGGTTCCAACATAGCCCATAGTGAAAGCCCTTCAATATTTAAGAAGGCACGTCCTAACTGGGACTATGAATTAATCGATGTAGAAAACTTTGAGGATGGCTACATTCGTTTTATCACTGGCGACTTTAACGCAGTTAATGTCACCGCTCCTTTTAAGATTAAAGCCTTTGAAAAGGCTGTTCACTCTGACCCCTTGTGCGAAATCATCGGAGCATCTAACCTTTTAATAAAAGAAGACTCTTTAATTAAAGCTTACAACACTGATGTACTCGGGGCTACAACTTGTCTAAAAATGGCACTTAAGTCTTGCTATTCTGATCGCAAAGCAGAGGAAGTCAGCGTACTAATCCTAGGTTTGGGCGGTGCTGGGAAAGCCGCCGCTGTGGCTAGCTTAATGCTAGGATTGAAGACTACAGGATTAAATAGAAATACTGATATTAGTATAGCATTTAAAAATAGACTTCAAAAAGGACTAAGTAATGATAATAAAAGTGGCAGCACTAATAAATATATAATAGAAGGATTAGAAATAGATGACGTTAATAGAGAAGATTTCTCCTTACGTAGTATTATCGAAAATCACGATATTATTATCTATACCCTTCCCATACCACTACCATTTATCGAAAAGATTGATTTCAAAAAAAAGGTAGTGATAGAAGCTAACTATCACCACCCTTCATTTCCTTTAGTACCTTGTAAAAAGTACATTGGGGGTTATATCTGGCTACACGCTCAAGCACAACCCCTTCTATCACTATAAACCTACAAATTTGGTTTCTCTAGGCCATAACCTTTCTTACGATCTTCGGCTTTTAGCCAAACTCCTAGGAAGAATGCTATTACTCCTAAAGACGCAAACATCACCATAGGAACAGTATAATCAAGAGGTGCTCCCTCTGGGGTATTCTTATTTGCTACATCCAAAGCCTTACCTATAACCATAGGAATAGTCATAAGACCTATGTTTTGAATCCAGAATATTACAGCATAGGCTGATCCTAAATATCTATCAGATACTAGTTTTGGTACAGATGGCCAAAGAGATGCAGGAACTAGAGAGAAAGAAACTCCTAGTACAATGATTCCTAAATATGCTACCCAAGCTAACTTTGTAGCTGGAAGGATGAAAGCAAAAGTCAAGTGACAACAAATCATTAATATTGCGCCTAGCATTAACATCGTAGCTCCTTTTCCTTTTTTATCTATAAACGCTCCGATAAACGGAGTTAGGAAACCTGCTCCGATCGGAAACCAAGAGAAGATATCAGAAGCCTCTGTTGGCTTAAGACCTAGTATATTTTCCAACATATTTGGAGCATATTTCTGGAAAGGGAAAATAGCGGAATAATATAATACACATAAACCTGCTACTATTAAGAAAACTTTACTCGTAAATAAAAATTTTAGGTCTGTGATTTTAAATGGCTCTTCTGCCTCCTCCAATGAAGTTCCTAGCTGTTTTTCTAATTTTTTATCAAAGAAGAAATATACTGCAGCACAAAGTGCTCCTACTATTAATAGTATCAGGACGAATAATACTGACGATGAGAACCCACTAAAAGACTCGGCGATCCTTGGTGAGATACGGAAGATAGCGAACACTCCAAGTCTAGCGATAGCCATTTCAGATCCCATAGCTAGGGCTAATTCTTTTCCTTTAAACCATTTTACAATACCCTTTGAAACAGTAATACCTGCCATCTCAACACCACAACCAAATATCATAAATCCTAATGATGCGAGTTTAGCTGAGCCAGGCATAGCAGTCCACCAAGAGTTTAGCCATAATTCTAAACTTGTTCCTTGGAAAGCGCTAGATATCGCATAGTATTTCAACGATGCTCCTATTACCATCAATACTGCAGAAAGTAGTGCAGTCCTACGCACTCCTATTTTATCGAGGATAACTCCTGCAAAAATTAAAAATAGGAAGAATACATTTAGGAAATATTCAGATCCTGAAAATATTCCAAAAGTTGTAGATGTCCAATCCAAGTCTGTTTCTAACATAGATTTTAGTGGAGATAGTACATCCACAAACATATATGCGAAAAACATCATCAGAGACAACATAAGTAGGACAAACCACCTTAAAACTGGTATGTCGCTTAAAATTCTTTGTGTTTTTGTCATTTTATTATTGTTTAATTATTAGATTTTTCTCAGTTTAAAGCACGAATTTACGATTTTTTTTTACATATCATTTAATAATTTTAACTTTGTATGTTATTTTAATTAATCTAAAACAAAAATATATGTCACTAAACAAAGTTATGCTAATAGGCAACTGCGGAAGGGATCCAGAAGTTAGAAGACTTGAAACTGGCGCCGTAACAGCTTCATTTACAGTAGCTACTACTGAAAAATATAAGGATAGAAGTGGAGACACTAAAGAGATAACAGAGTGGCATAATATTGTTTGCTGGCGAGGTCTGGCAGAGATAGCAGAAAAATATGTAAAAAAAGGTACTCCGCTATATGTTGAAGGACGCCTGAGACATCGTTCATATACTGATAAGGAGGGTAATTTAAGATATATCACAGAGATCGTAGCTGATTCTTTTCAAATGTTAGGAAGAAGACCTGAGAATAACGATTCTCAAGCTAGGAGTGAATTTAGACAGCCGCAGGCTACTGCTCCTAACGTACCCAATACTGCTAGTTCAGCACCACAAGCAGCTCCTCAAGTTAATATTGAGGCAGACGAAGAAGATGACCTTCCTTTCTAGTATTAATAGATAGGTAAATATAATTAAATATATAGAAACAGATAAAAATATAGATATGAATAAAGTAGATGTAGTTCTTGGTTTACAATGGGGAGACGAAGGGAAAGGAAAAATAGTAGATGTACTTGCTAATGAGTACAATATAGTAGCTCGTTTTCAAGGAGGTCCTAATGCTGGACACTCATTACACTTCGATAATAAAAGTTTCGTACTTCATACCATTCCTTCTGGAGTTTTTAGAGAAGATACGATGAATGTTATCGGAAATGGTGTGGTTATAGACCCTATCATTTTTAAAAGCGAGTGCGACAAACTTATCGCAGCAGGAGTTCCGATTCAAGAAAGACTTGTGATCTCTAAAAAGGCTCACCTTATTCTACCTACGCACAGAATAATAGATGCAGCATCTGAAGCTTCAAAGGGTTCTGCTAAAATCGGATCTACGCTAAAAGGTATTGGTCCGACCTATATGGATAAAACTGGTAGAAACGGACTTAGAATCGGAGATGTATTAGCCAAAAATTTCGATGAGAGATTCAATACTCTTAAGACAAAACATATTAATCTTCTTAAGCAATTCGACTTTGAGTACGATGCGCAGTTAAATGAGAAGGAGTGGCTAGAGGCTGTAGAGTTTCTAAAGACTTTCCAACTTATTAATGGAGAATATTTCATAAATGAAGAACTAAACGAGAAGCAAGTACTTGCTGAAGGAGCTCAAGGTTCTCTACTTGATGTTGATTTTGGCTCTTATCCTTTTGTTACATCTTCTACAACTATCTGTTCAGGAGCTTGTTTAGGACTTGGCATCGCTCCAGGTAAAATCGGAGATGTTTACGGCATCTTTAAGGCATATTGCACAAGAGTAGGTGCAGGTCCATTCCCTACTGAACTTTTCGATCAAACAGGAGAAGATCTAAGAAGAATTGGTCGTGAGTATGGATCTACTACTGGAAGAGACAGAAGAACCGGATGGTTAGATTTAGTAGCACTTAAGTATGCGGTAATGCTTAACGGCGTAACTCACTTAATTATGATGAAGTCCGATGTTATGGACACATTTGAGACTATAAAGGTAGCTACGTCCTATTTAGTAGATGGAGAAGAGACTAAGCAAGTACCTTATGATACTTACGCGGAAGTAACACCTATATATAAAGAGTTCAAAGGCTGGAAAACTCAGCTTTGTGATATAAGAAAGGAAGAGGATCTTCCTGCAACATTCTTAGAATACGTATCTTTTATCGAGAGAGAATTAAATATACCTATATATATTATATCTCTTGGACCAGATAGAGAACAAACTATTATTAGATCTAAATAATTATTCATAGATGAATTTTGACGAAATAAATTTCCCCGAAGACATAAGGTCGCTTAATATCCAAGAGCTAGAAGCGCTTTGTTCTGAGATTCGTCAATATATGATTACGTGTTGCGCATCTAACCCTGGTCATCTTGGATCTAGTTTAGGCGCAGTAGAAATAGCATGTGCACTTCATTACTGCTATAACACACCTAAAGATAAATTAATATGGGATGTAGGCCACCAGGCCTACGCCCATAAAATCATAACTGGCAGAAAAGAGGCTTTTAAGAATAATAGAAAATATAGAGGTCTTAGCGGCTTCCCTAAAATGAGCGAAAGCGAGTACGATGCTTTCGGCACGGGGCATTCATCAACATCTATCTCAGCTGCACTTGGTATTGCGACAGCATCAAAGCATTTAAAAGACGATTCAAAAGTAGTTGCGATTATCGGAGATGGAGCGCTAACTGGCGGTATGGCATTCGAAGCATTAAACAATGCTGGATCGCAAAGAGCAAACCTCTTAGTTATATTAAATGATAATAATATATCTATAGATAATAGTACGGGAGCTCTTCACAACCATTTAATGCGTATTTCTAGCTCTCGAAGCTACAATAGTTTCAAGTCGCGTGTTTGGAAGGCTATTAGTTCCGAAAAAATCCGCAGTTGGGTTCAAACGTTTCTAAAGAGTTCAAAAATAGCCATCTTTAATAACGGATCTTTATTTGAGTCTCTTGGATTTAGGTATTTCGGAACAGTTGACGGTCATAATATCAAACAACTCGTCTCCACAATTAATCGATTAAAAAAACTAGAAGGTCCTATACTATTACACATCGTAACAAAAAAAGGGAAAGGCTACACTCCTGCTGAAAAAGATCAAACAACATGGCATGCACCGGGTGTCTTTGACCCATCTACTGGTACTAGACTTAATAATGACGATCCGAATATGGCCAAATTTCAGGATGTATTTGGAGAAACGATCCTAGAGTTAGCAAAGAAAAACGAACGAATTGTAGCGATTACTCCTGCAATGGTCAGCGGTTGTGGACTAAGCACTATGCAGCGGGAACTCCCAGACAGAGTTTACGATGTAGGGATAGCAGAGTCACACGCAGTAACTTTTTCGGCTGGGCTAGCAGCTGCAGGTATGCTGCCTATATGCAATATATACTCTTCTTTTATGCAAAGAGCCTACGACAATATCATTCATGACTGTGCACTACAGAAATTAAAGGTTATATTCTGTCTTGACAGAGCAGGTATTGTTGGTGAGGATGGAGCTACACATCACGGATATTTTGATATAGCATGTCTTCGCCCTATTCCAAATCTATGCATAGCTGCCCCTATCGATGAACTCGAACTAAAAAATATGTTATATTCTGCAACTCTCGAACACTACCCGACCATAGTAATAAGGTATCCTCGCGGCTATGGCTTAGGATCAGACTGGAGAAATCAAGACTATACAGAAATAAAAATTGGAAAGGCCGACCTACTTAATGACGGGGAAGGTGTTGCAGTTTTAAGTTTGGGTTCGGTTGGGATAAAGGTGAGTGAAGCCATTAAAAGGGTAAAAGAAGAAAAAGGAATTAATGTTTTACACTATAATATGAGGTTTATTAAACCCATAGACAAAGACGCTTTGGACTATGCTTGCTCTGAGGCGAGCCATATTATTACTGTGGAAGACGGAACTTTAAGTGGTGGCCTGTATTCAGCAGTCGCAGAGTACCTATCATCTAAGGAAAAAAATGTAAAATTAACAGGTCTAGGCATTCCAGATGAATTTATAGAGCAAGGAACTGTAAATGAACTAATTAAAGAGTGTGGATACACTACAGATGACATATATAAAACTATTATTTCAAAATAATTGAAAAAATAAATGCAAAAAAAGATAAAAAAAATTTGGTATTTGAAATAATAGCTCTATATTTGCAGTCCCAAAAAGCAACGCCGATGTAGCTCAGTTGGCCAGAGCAGCTGATTTGTAATCAGCTGGTCGGGGGTTCGAATCCCTCCATCGGCTCTAGTTTTTTGAATATATGAAATTAATGGGGAGATACCAAAGTGGCCAACTGGGGCAGACTGTAAATCTGCTGGCGTACGCCTTCGGAGGTTCGAATCCTCCTCTCCCCACTCTTTTTTATATACATTGCGGAAGTAGCTCAGTCGGTAGAGCATCAGCCTTCCAAGCTGAGGGTCGCGGG
>CAYJFD010000043.1:0-12515 GCA_964369605.1 uncultured Muribaculaceae bacterium
TCCTTTTTTTGTTTGTGGAGATGCGAGAGCGTAGCTCTCTTCATTGAGTTAACATCAGCTTCGCTGCTGAGGGTGCTCACTACTACAGGTGCATAAAAGGATGCGCACCTTGCGTAGTGGTCGCTGTAGCGACTTTTGGGTGCGGTGATTTTTTAGGCCCCTCTGTAAGGTTCTGTACTCTAGTTATTTACAAAAAGACTAGCCTTTTTCGAGGCTAGTCTTTTTGTATGTTTTTGATAATCAGAGTGATGCAGGAGGGCCTACAGTAAATTACTCCTCGATGATAGTGATGCTCTCGATAGAGTCTCCTTGGCGTATATCGTCGATTACGTCAAGACCTTCGTATACCTTGCCGAAGCAAGTGTGTACTCTATCTAAGTGAGATGTGTTAGTTCTTGAGTGGCAGATGAAGAATTGTGATCCACCTGTATCTTTTCCTGCGTGTGCCATAGAAAGAACACCTCTGTCGTGATATTGGTTTTCTCCTGAAGTCTCACATTTGATTTTGTAGCCTGGACCACCTGTACCTATTCCGTTAGGACAGCCGCCTTGGATAACGAAATCAGGAATAACGCGGTGAAAAGTTAGACCATCGTAAAATCCATCTTTTGCTAGTTTGCAGAAGTTTTCAACAGTTCCTGGAGCATCGTTTTCAAAAAACTCCACCTTCATTTCACCTTTTTCAGTGACAATAATTGCTTTTTTCATATCGATATATTTATATGTTTATAAGATTTAATGGCGTGTTTAATCTTAAGATCACACCATACAAATTTAATATTTATAGTTGGGCTATTTACTGACCCTTATATTTTTCAAATTTTGCTATTACTTGTTGCATGTCCTCTGGAAGTTCACTGTCTATGAAGATGCGCTCTCCTGTTCTTGGATGCGTGAATCCTAGTGTTTTAGCATGAAGCCCTTGTCGAGGCATTAACTTAAAGCAGTTTTCGATGAATTGCTTATATTTATTATAAAGAGTTCCTTTTAGAATACGATCTCCTCCATATCTATCATCATTAAAAATCGGATGCCCTAAATGATTTAAGTGCACTCTAATTTGGTGAGTGCGACCAGTTTCTAACCTACATTCTAGCACAGTTATATATCCTAATCTTTTGATTACCTTATAGTGAGTTACTGCACTTTTGCCAGTTTCACCATCTGGGTAAACTTTGAAACACATTCTGTTATTTGGATCTCTTCCAATATGGCCTTCTATTGTCCCAGAATTTTCTTTAATATCACCCCATGCTAGCGCAATATATACTCTTTCAATACTGTGGTCAAAAAACTGTTTTGCAAGATGAAGTTGGCTTTGTTCATTCTTAGCTATAATTAAAATCCCTGAGGTATCTTTATCGATACGGTGCACGAGGACTCCCATACGATTATCTTCTGGATCAGCTTGCTCTGGCAAGTTTAAATAGTGGGCTAGTGCATTAACAAGAGTGCCTGAGTAGTTTCCGCACCCTGGGTGTACAACCATTCCAGCAGGTTTATTCACAACAAGAACATCCTCATCCTCATAGCATATATTAAGATCTATCTTCTCAGGAAGTACCTCTATACCTCTTCTCTCAAAAGGCATAGATATAGTAATAAGATCTAATGGCTTGATCTTATAGTTAGCCTTTATTATCTTACCGTTAACTCTAACATATTCAGCACTTATAGCAGATTGAATTCTATGCCTAGAGGTATTTTCTATTTTATCAGTTAGGTATTTATCTATGCGAACAGCTGACTGTCCTTTATCCACTTCAAATCTAAAGTGTTCGAACATACCCTGTTCTTCGTCCTCAAGAAGGAAATCCCCCATCTCTACGTTTTCTACACTATTATTATTCATAATCTTCTATTTCTAAAGAATCAATGTATTCAAAATCTAAGGAATCAAGATATTCAAAATATAGGCTATCATTTAAGCTTATATCAAGAGTATCTAAAGTTATCTCCCTTAAATAATTTCTATTTATTAAAGACTTAACAACATTACTATCAGTCATTCGGATAAATCTATCTCCTTTAGGAAGGATAGTAATGCTTGTGTCATTTTTTATCATTGAGATGATATCATAGCTAATACTGTCAGTGAAACTCTTATGAAAGACAAGACTAATCATCTCATCGCTGATAAGATATTTATTAAATAAAGTATCTTGAATCGATATATCTGTAATGATGCTATCTACTATTCGAGATACATAAACAGTGTCTATTTCTTTGTCAAACACGATCCTAGAAGTATCTCTACTCAGGTAAAGAGAAACATTGGTGCCAAGTCTCCTTCCATACTTAAGTGATGGGGTAGGGAACTGATCATATACTATCGCTGATAAGGAATCAGCATAAGTTACTACAGTTTCATCGTAAACTACTTCCGAAATATTTAGAGAATTATTAGAAAGAATATCCCTAACGGTACTTAGTTTATAACCTCTCACATTTGGGATAAAAGTTTCTGAATTCATATTTCTATTTATTCCTAGCACTAGATCAATCGTGCTACCACTCTCAAGTTTTGTCCCAACTGGTATCTCCACTCCATTTATTTCAGATCTTATAACACTATTAGTCGCGATATCTTCTATATATATAAGTTTACCAAGGTTAAATCCACTTGAAGCAAGTTTAGTCTTAGCTTGCCTTAGTGAGTAATTAGTTAAAAGAGGCATTTCTACGATTCTTGTTGTGAATGAGTTCAGTGTTAAGAAAATGCGTCTATTCTTTTTAACCATAGACCCAGCTATAGGGTTTTGTTTAGTTATATGACCTTTAGGAAAACGTGGAACATAAACAGAATCAACAATCTCTAACTGTAGCTCCATATTATTAGCAATAGACTGGGCCTGAGCTAGACTCAATTGTGTCAAATCTGGAACTTTCAACTCGTCATTATGCCTAGTATAAGCAGCCAATATTAGATGTATCGCTATTATACCTACAACTAATGTAAGTATAATAAATAAGATCGTTTTAAGAATAGGATATTTCTTTGCCATAACTTTAATTATAAAATGTATTTCTTTCTTTGGCTATAAATCCAGCCTCATTGGCTATCTTCTCTAGCTCATACACGCCCATATTCGGGTGTTGTTCTTCGGCTCCAGCCTCAGAGTAAATTTTGGTTGAGTCGTTGATAGTCCCATCTATATCATCTGCTCCAAAGAGCAATGCCTGCTTTGTTAGTTCCTTGCCTAGCATTGGCCAATATGCTTTGATGTGTTTGACGTTATTTAGGGCAATACGGCTAATCGCAAAAGTTCTTAGAACTTCTTGATCTGAAAGCTCCTTGATAGAAAATAATTTTGCTGCTTCATTATTTGAATTTCTATACTTCAGTGGAATAAATGCCATAAAACCGTTAGTTTCACTTTGAAGCTCTCTAATTCTTAAAAGATGCTCAATTCTATCTTTCCTGCTTTCAATATGCCCAAACATCATCGTAGCGTTAGAGGCAATATTGAGTTTATGCGCTTGCCTGTGCACATCCAACCATTGTTCCGAATTTGCTTTATCAGGACAAATTTTTTCTCTTATACTATCAACTAAAATTTCAGCTCCTCCGCCAGGTAGAGAGTCTAAGCCGACCCCCTTCAAAGAAGCTAAACACTCCTTAAGACTAAACTCCCCCTTCATTCCTATTATCTCTATAGCACTGAATGCTTTGATACTAACCTCAGGTGGAAGAGTTTGTCTAACTGTCTTAATAATATTCATATAGTAGCTTAAATCCTTCTCTGGGTGAACACTTCCTACTATATGTATTTCAGTGATACCCTTAGAGTATTTATCTAAGCAGTATCTTTTTACATCCTCAAGAGTCATGTCCCATGCTCCATCGTCAGAGACTAACTCCTTTCTGAAGGAACAAAATAAACAGTGATGCTTGCAGATATTACTCGGTTCTAGATGAAAATTTCTATTATAAACTACCACGTTATCATTATGCATTTTCCTAGCAATATTTGCAAAATAGGACAGGGTAGTGAGATCTGGAAGTTCGTATAAAAATAATAGTTCAGAAGCAGAGAGTGCTTGACCGTCAGCTATTTTATTTTCTATTATTTTTAAATCAAACATATTTGACATGTATATATAAAGCAAAAGGCTGTACCCGCTAACGCGAACTCAGCCTTCAACTATGTTGTGGTAACTAACTAGAATAAGTTCTCTGAAGATACAGTTAGTTTTTTACGACCACGACGGCGTCTAGCAGCTAATACACGGCGGCCATTAGGTGTTGACATACGCTCACGGAATCCGTGCTTGTTGCGACGCTTGCGTTGTGAAGGTTGAAATGTACGTTTCATATTCTGTTTTTATTTATTTTTGTCGAAAAATTTGGAGTGCAAAGGTAGTTATTTTGTTTGATATTGCAAATTATCTTTGGATAAATATGATTTTTTTTGTTTCAAAAAAGTCCTCATCGTAAAAATCGCTGATATTTACCCCTTTGAGCTTGTTTTCATTAAGCTTACATTCAGTGATTGCATCTTTTAGTTCTTGCTCTAAATCTCCACCCTTTAAGTAAATTATACCTTTTTTATAGCGATCTTTAACCCAAGGCATAAAATTCTTTAATTCTGTGACAGCACGTGAGACAACGTAGTCATAATTCTCCTTTGAACTTTCAACTCTACCCCAAAGCGTAGTTACATTATTTATATTTAATTCGGAACAAACTGCGTCAACCACCTTTAATTTCTTTGCGATCGAATCACATAATGTGAACTCGCAGTCAGGAAATAGAATCGCTAACGGTACTCCAGGAAAACCTCCACCTGTCCCAACATCTATTATTTTCGTACCCTTCTCAAATTGAATAAACTTAGCTATAGCTAATGAATGAAGAATGTGATGTATGTAGATAGAATCAATATCTTTTCGCGATATCACATTTATCTTCGAGTTCCATTCTGTATAGACATCCTTCAATTTTTCAATCTGAGCTATCTGCTTCTGGCTTAAATTCGGAAAATATTTATATATAATTTCAACTGACATATTGATCTTCTATTAATTTATTTTTAAGTACTTCTCTTGCCCTTTTGAGCTGTGTTTTTACTGTGTTAATTGGAATATTTAGCATTACAGATATCTCCTCATAGGAGAGATCGTTGATAAAACGTAACTCCGCAACTTCACGATAAGGCGTCTTTAAATCATTAATTATACGTTCTATTCGCTTAAGATTCTGCTTATTAATTAATTCACTTTCAGGTGAATTTTTTTCTTCTAGAATAGCCTGCTCAGTATTTTCATTTAACTGAAGTATAGGATTTCGAGTGTTTTTTCTCATATAATCCATACTCGTATTCTTAGCTATATTATATACCCAGGTTGAAAATGAGTACTGAGAGTTATATAGCTTTATATTTCTGAAAACCTTCTGGAGACTTTCTTGAATAATATCCTCAGCATCCTCCTCTGATCTAGCATATTTAAGAATAAAAACAAGTAGGGAATCTCTATATGAGCTCATAAGCTCAGAAAAAGCTTTTTGGTCTCCTTGCTTTGATGCAGAAATTAACTCCTGTTCTTTAATAAGGTTAGATTTGTTCATATTAAATTAATGTGCTTCTAACCAGTTCTTACCTGCGTTACAGTCTACAGTCAAAGGAATTTCTAAGTCAATGACATTTTCCATCTCATATTTAACGAGCTCTAAGACTATCTCCTTTTCCTTTGCTACCACGTCAAAAACTAGCTCGTCGTGAACCTGTAAAATCATTTTACTCTTAAGCCCTTTTTCCTTGAAGCTCTTAGCTATATTTATCATTGCTAGCTTTATAATATCTGCAGAACTACCTTGAATAGGGGCATTTACGGCATTGCGTTCAGCAAAAGCTCTAACAGTGTGATTCCTAGAATTAATATCAGGAAGATAGCGCTTTCTGTGGAAGATCGTTTCAACATATTCCTGCTTGTGTGCTCTCTCCTTAGTAGCCTCAATATATTCTTGCACTCTGCTATAGTGTTCCATATATTTTTCGATAAGTATCTTTGCTTCATTCCTTGGTATTTCTAGCCTTTGTGATAAACCGAATGAAGATATACCATAAATAATGCCAAAGTTAGCCATTTTAGCCTGTCGTCTTTGCTCAGAGTTAACCTCACTTTCATCTACCTTGAAAATATTTGCAGCAGTTGCACTATGAACGTCTTTACCTTCTTTAAATGCTTCAATTAATGCTGGATCTTTACTCAGGGCAGCCATTATTCTTAATTCTATCTGAGAATAATCGGCAGAAACAATATAGCCGTCAGGATGAGAAGAAATAAAGGCCCTTCGTATATCTTTTCCTAACTCACTTCTGATAGGAATGTTTTGAAGATTAGGTTTTGACGAACTAAGTCTTCCAGTGGCCGTAAGTGACTGATTAAAAGTTGTGTGTATATTACCGCTCTTAGGATTGATTAACTTTGGAAGTGGATCAATATATGTACTAGTTAGCTTTTTTAACGTTCTGTATTCTAATATCTTGCCTATTATAGGACTCCTGTCTTTTAAGGCGGTAAGTGTTTCTTCGTCTGTACTATAGCTTCCCTTAGATGTTTTCTTTGCCTTTGTGTCTAGTTTTAACTTTTCAAAAAGCAGTATTCCTAGCTGCTTAGGAGAGGAAATATTAAGACTAGGATCTTGAACTTCATCCCTTATCTCTGCCTCTATTTCTAAAGCCTTTTGTGTCAGTTTCGCGCTAAATTCTAGAAGGAGGGCAGTATCAATACGGAATCCTTCTTGCTCCATATCAGAAAGTACCTCTATAAGTGGCATCTCTATCTCTTCATATAATTTAGCTCTTGACTCATCTTTATTAAAATCATCTAAAATCCCTTCATATAGAGAATATAATAAAGCAGTCCTTAACTTTGTTGACTCATTACAAGATGGTTCCTCGGAATTACTAGAAGAGAAAAGGTCAAGCTGCTCTATCGATTTATTATTAGATGTAAGTAATTCGATATTTACACCTAAAGTACTTAGAACTAAGGTTTCAAACCTGTGACTAGATTCTGGATTTATTAGATAGTGCATTATTTCAATATCTGCCAGCTTCCCCTTAATCTTAATACCTAAACTTTTAAGCTCGAGAAGAGAGGCTTTGATATTGTAACCTATCTTTGTAGTACTTTCATCCTCAAATAGATCCTTTACCTCGCTTGCTTCCTTGCAAACGTAGATGAACTCGCCGAACGAAAGGAAAATTGTTCCATTTTCGACATTGAAGCCGAAGGCTTTCCCTTCATCTATTTTAAGTTTTAAACCTTTCAGGTCAATATCGATATATTTAAATTCCTCTTGCTTTTGTTCGACCTCTACTTGAGGAGTACCCGCAGTTTTTTGAAGAAGGTTAAGCAGAGAGTTCATTTGATATTCGTGTATGAGTTTCTCAAAGGTACTGTTCAAACTAACATTCAACTTGCAGTCCTCTAATGACCATTCAAGAGCGATATCTGTTTTTATACTTACTAGCTGCTTACTTAGTATTAAGTTGTCGTGAGACTCTTTGAACGCAGCGGCCTGTTTATTAGTTAACTCGTTAATGTTCGAAAGGATATTTTCTACTGAACTGTATTTTGCGATTAATTTCTTTGCTCCGACCTCGCCTATTCCTTTAACACCAGGAACATTGTCTGAAGCATCGCCCCAGATAGCAAGAATATCTATTACTTGGCTTGGTTCCTGTATAGAGTACTTCTCACATATTTCCTTCGTACCAAGTATTTCTGCTTCTGCGCCACCCTTGCCAGGCTTATACTGAAAAGCATTAGGGCCTACTAACTGTGCATAATCCTTATCTGGAGTGACCATATAAGTCTGAGTATCAGCAGATGTATATTTCTTTACCATCGCTCCGATTACATCATCAGCCTCATAGCCTGTGATCATTAAAGTCGGAATGTTTAAGGCTTTTAATATCTCGATTATTGGTTCAAGTGCAGCTTTTACCTGTTCAGGAGTAGCACTTCTATTTCCTTTGTATTCAGGGTACATCTCGTGACGAAATGTCTTTGCTGGAGGATCTAGTGCTACCGCAATATGAGTAGGCTTTTCGCGTTGAATAAGTTCAAGAATGTATTTTGTAAATCCAAAAAGTATAGATGTGTCTTGTCCCTTAGTATTTATCATAGGCCTATGTATGAAGGCATAGTACATACGAAAGATGAGCGAGTGGCCATCAATTAGGAAGAATTTATTCATAATGTCTTAGTTGTCTGAAGCATACCACTCCACATAAGAGCTTGCCGTCTCGTGTAATTTTAAAGAGAAAAGTTCAATATTTTCAGGAAGTTTATCTTGTAGAATGTTAGCGAAGTAGCTGATCATATTCTCACAAGTAGGTTGGAATGGTGTCGCTACGACATTCTTGTAGGCCTTATCTATATCATTCAATAAAAGAGAATCCTCCCTCATTACAAGGGCGTGGTCATAAACATCGATAATATTTGTATTTACAAGACTCTTTAAGTCCTTGAAATCTATTAACATACCAAACTTAGGAGACGCTTTATCCTCAGAGGCTTTTCCCCTAACAGTTACATACAAAATATAGGAATGACCATGTATATGACAGCATTTTCCGTCATAGTCTGTAAGTGCGTGTGCTCCTTCAAATCTGAATTCTTTTGTTATTCTAAGTGTATGCATATTCTTTTTTAAAATAGTGCGTAAAGATAGTGATTAATTTTTGGTTATTGCTTACATATTCTTACATTTGCAATTCAATACTAAAATATATAAACTAAAATATAAAATATGGCAATAAATATTAATGATTTTCTTTCAGACAATGCTAAAGGCATGGAAAGATCTGCTATTAGAGAACTTTTAAAGGTTGCTAATAAGCCTGAAATCATCTCATTTGGAGGAGGTTTCCCTAATACACTTACTTTCCCAGTAGAGGATCTTAAAAGTATAATCGCTGAATTAATGGAGGAGATGCCTCATAAGATGCTTCAGTATGGCGCAACTTCTGGTTCACCAGCTTTATTAGCACAGTTAGTTAAGAAGTATCAAGCAGAAGGAATAGTTTGTAACGAGAAAAACTTTATTGTTACTACTGCTTCTCAACAAGCAATCGACTTAGTTTCAAGAATTTTCTTGAACCCAGGAGATACTGTATTATGTGGTCTTCCTTCATACTTAGGTGCATTACAGGCATTTAATTCATATAGAGCTAATCCTGTAGGAATAGATAATGATGAGGAAGCAGATATCGTAGTTAAGACTCTTATCGCTGTAGGAAGAAAGCCAAAGTTTATTTATGCTATTCCTGATTTCCAGAACCCAACAGGAGTTACGATGACTCTTGAGCGTAGAAAAGAGATAGTAGAGGTAGCTAGAAAATATGATTTAATTATCTTAGAAGATAGTCCATATAAAGAAATCCGTTTCGATGGCGAGCACCTTCCTACTCTTTACTCTATGGCGCCAGAAAGAGTAATGTTATTAGGAACTTTCTCTAAGACTTTCGTACCAGGTTTCCGTATTGGTTGGGTATTAGCTTCAGAGGAGCTAATCGAGTTAGTAGAGACTGCAAAGCAGTCAGCTGACCTATGTACTCCATCTTTCAATCAAGAAATCGCAGCTAGATATTTAGAGAAGGGCTTATTTGATAAGAACTTAAAAAAGACTATCGAATTATATAGAGGAAAGAGAGACTTAATGGATTCTTGTTTAACTAAGTATATGCCAGAAGGCGTTACTTGGACTAAGCCAGAAGGAGGTCTTTTCTTATTTGTTACGCTTCCTGAGCACATGGATGCAAAGAAGTTATTTAACCTAGCTATTCAAGAGAATGTAGCATTCGTAATGGGTGAAGTATTCTACTGTGATGGTGGTGGAAAGAACACTCTACGTCTAAACTTCTCTTATGTTTCTGACGATCAGTTAGAAGAAGGAGTTAAGCGTTTAGCAGCTGCTGTAAATAAGATGATGTAAGAAATTATTCTTGATATTGAAAATCCTCTTTCGTACTTTTCGAAAGAGGATTTTTTGTATATTTGCGAAGAAGTGAATCTTCGAAAATGAAAAACTAGTATTTACATATTTAAAATTTAGGAAATGAATAATTTTACGTTTAAGAATCCAACAAAACTTATATTTGGAAAGGGAATGATTTCAAAACTTTCGGAGGAAATACCAGCTGGAAAAAAGGTTCTGCTAACTTTTGGGGGTGGTAGTGTTAAGGCTAATGGAGTTTATCAGCAGGTAATAGATGCTTTAAAAGGTAGAGACTGTGTAGAGTTTTGGGGAATAGAACCAAATCCATTTGTTGAAACTATACGTAAGGCTGTAGAGTTAGGTAAAAATGAGAATGTAGATATAGTACTAGCCGTGGGTGGCGGTTCAGTTTTAGATGCCACTAAGCTAATAGCTGCGGCTATCAAATCTGAGAGTGACCCGTGGGATATGGTGAAAGAAAGATATTATACTGGAGAAACTCTACCTGTAGCTTCAGTATTAACCCTACCTGCTACAGGATCAGAAATGAACTCTGGATCTGTGATTTCAAATAAGGAAACAGGAGAGAAATTCGCAATATATACATACCATCCTGTATTTTCAATACTCGACCCTGAGACGACCTTTTCTTTACCTATTCATCAGATCGCATGTGGCTTAACAGATACTTTTGTACACGTGATGGAGCAGTACCTAACTGATACAGAGGTTTCTCCACTTATGGATAGATGGGCCGAAGGAATACTCTTAACAGTTACGGAGATAGCTCCAAAAGTATTAGCAAATCCTCAAGATTATGATCAGATGGCTAATTTTATGTTGAGTGCTACTATGGGACTTAACGGTTTCATTTCTATGGGAGTTCCTCAAGATTGGGCTACTCACTTGATCGGTCATGAGCTTACAGCGCTAACAGGATTAACTCACGGACATACATTAGCAATAGTTATGCCTCAGCTTATTTCCGTTATGAGGGAGCAAAAGAAGGCTAAGATATTACAATATGCTCAGAGAGTGTGGGGAATTACAGAAGGAAGTGAGCAGGAGATAATAAATGCAGCTGTTATGGCAACAGAAAACTTCTTCAGGTCATTAGGTCTTAAAACAAGGCTTGCTGAAAACAATGTTTCAGACGATGTGATTTCAGAGATCGTAAAAAGAATGAAAGATAGAGGCTCAATGTTAGGCGAAAAAATGAATATTGATTACACTATCGTTCAAGAGATATTAAATAAGGCAAAATAGAGAAAACCAAGTTTCTTGCAAAACCCTCGATTATGGATGAGTTAAAATTTTCAAAATTCACAAAGAAATACGGATCATTTGTAGCTGTAGATAATTTGGATTTAACAGTACATAAAGGGAATATAACAGGATTTGTCGGCAAAAATGGAGCTGGGAAAAGTACTACCTTAAGGTGTATAATAAATATACTCTTTCCTAGCTCAGGTGAAATCAGTGTTGCTGGACTAGACTCCGTAAAGAATAGCACTGAGATTAAGTCGCTTGCTAGTTATCTGCCTAGTGAAGTAGAATTTTATCCAAATTTATTAGTTAAAGACATTTTATCATTCGCTGCGAAGTTTCCTAAAGGGAATTTTCAAAAAGCTATGGAATTATCTGAGATACTGGAACTAAATGTCGACAAGAAAGTTTCGGAATTAAGTCTCGGAAATAAGAAGAAGGTATCAATAGTACTAGCTCTAATGAAGGAGAGTGAGTACATATTCCTCGATGAGCCAAGTAGTGGTTTAGATCCCTTAATACAAGAGAAGTTCTTTAATTTAATTTCTCAGAAAAAAAAAGAGGGGATAACTATATTTTTATCAAGTCATAATTTAAGTGAAGTAGAGAGATACTGTGATAGGGTAGTGATTATCAAGGATGGAAGAATCGTAGATGATATCGAAATGGGTATTGCTCAAAATAAGCGCAAGCAATATGTCCGCTATCTTACCCAAGAAGGAAAAGAGGTAGAGTACACTTATGACGGTGACCTGAATGAACTGGTTGAAAGATTGTCAAAATTAAATCTTCAGCAACTAGAAATAAGAAAGGCATCTATAGAGGAGGAATTTATTAAATACTATAAATAATATGAATTCAAAAGCAATATTTGATTTATTCTTGTTTCAGATTAAGAGTCATAAAAAAACATTCATTACTACGATACTCTTAATCTTTGGAATAATGTTTATGTATATGATTCTTTTTTCGTCGATGCAGGAGTTAGCTCAGGCAAAGATGAATGCTATGCCTGAAGAATTATTAAAGTTAGTCGGGATGGGGTCTTTTGATGATATGAGTAATTATATAAAATTCTACGGAATGATATTTAATCTACTCATAGTTGTACTTAGTGTATATTTGGCTTCTTTCACTTCTAAATTAGTCGTGAATGAGGAAAAGAATCGTACGATTGAATTTTTGTCATCACTAGAATTAAAGAGAACTGATATATTTAGCTCAAAGATTATCTTATCGTATTCGCTCGCTTTATGTTCTGTTTTAGCAGCTATGATAGCAGCTCTTATATGTGGTA
>CAYJFD010000044.1:0-12312 GCA_964369605.1 uncultured Muribaculaceae bacterium
AAGTTTTGAAGTGTAAAGCAGCAGGGGGCGCTACTTGTTCAATAGACGCTAAATTAATGCAATCCATTAAATTTGAAGAACCAGAAAACAATGATGAAGGTAACTGGGAAGCTATAGGGTTTGGTAATATCGAAACAGGAGAGATATATTCATATTCAGGAACCTTTGATGGTAATGGAAAAGCGATAGAGGGGCTCAAGATATATAATTTTAATAAAGATCTTGCTACACAGATAAATTATAATGCTTTATTTGGGTGTTTAACAGCAGAGTATGATGAGAATAACAATATAATAAAGAGGGGAGAGGTTAAAAATCTTAAGATAGTTAATCCATCAGTATCCACAAATATTAATTCTGCAGCATTAGTTGCTTATGCGAAGGATGCTATAATAAGTAAATGTAGTACGGAAGGAGGATTTATTCGCGCTTATTCATATACTGGAGGGATAGTTGGACGCGGAGTAAATGTTGAAATTAACGAATGTGTAAATACAGCACTTGTCGAAACTATAATAACTCATAATAGTGGAGGAATAGCTGGTCATCTTGAGAATTTTAAGTTATTATCATGTTATAGTGCTGCTAAAATATCAACATTAGGAATTAATATTGGCGGTATTGTGGGGTTTGCAAAAGATGGTATAATAGTGGCCTGTAGTAGTAACGACAGGATTTTTGCTCACAACGAAAATGTTGGAGGATTAGCTGGAATAATAGAAAATGTTGATATCGTGGGATCATACAGTTCAGCCACCATAAAGATTTCAACAAAATCTGAAAATGTGGGTGGACTTATTGGAAAGAGTGTAGATAATTCAGGTAATACCGAACTTGCAGCTAGTTATTTCTGTGGAGAAGTGGAAACAGAGGAACACGAAGATGATAAGGATTATTTTATAGGAGGGGTAATAGGTTATTCTGAAAATGCAGCGACGATGACGATAGAAGAGGTATATTGGGTAGATATACCTGCAGAGGAAGGAACTTTTGATTTAAATTTAGGAGTGGGAACTAATAATATTAGTGGCGTAAAGAAAACAACTTTAGAAGACCTTAATGAAGAGAACCAGGTCTCTATGTTAAATGAAGTACTAGCTCGCTATATTAATGAGTACAATGCACTAAATGAGCATAAGATAGAAATCCCATACGTATTTGTAAGTGGAAAAGACGAGGAATCAGGTCCAATATTAGTGATAAGGTAATATCTGTTAAAGTAAAGATATTTACCTCTTTATCATCACTATTTTATTCATCTCGATGGCAAGATCGATTTGAAGTGATTTCGCTAGTATCTCAGACGGTGCCCATCTATCCGCCTCTAAAAACCTTTTATGATCTCCAGAGAGTAGTTGCTCCATTTCAGGTGCCTTTAATAATTCATCTAATATGTTTCGAGAGTCTTTCGAGTAGCATTTGTCTTTATCGATATACTTTGGGATCAGAATTTCATTACTTTCTAAAATGTTAATAAGATTGCTATAAGAGCGATCATAGCTCCTGTTGTTTAATACAAATTCTCCGTATATCAAATTGTCTTTCCACTCGTTATAACTACTTATATTCTCGCGTAACTTGTTAATATGCTCCTTGATTATAATAGAAAACAGTGTATAGGCCTGGTCTTCATGATCCTTGCCTTTTTGAATAGAAATAGAGCGCTTTGTCGATGCGACCTTAGCCATAAGATATAATGGTTTAAATATTAATCCATTGAAATCTGCGGCTGTGACCTCAGGTACGAATCTAGAGCTTACGTGCATAAGTGTTACGTCTATCTCTGTATTATAGTTACGTAATAACAACTTTAATTCGTGCATAAATTTATGAGCCCCTTGCTGATCATTATATTTTTCTATATCCATAATATCTTCAGGGAGAACTTTTAGTTTTAATAAGTGACTCTCTGATGGATAAGAGTCAGAATCAAGTTCATATTTCTTGAACATTGAGAATGTGCAAACTAAATTTCTATACAGATGTCTAATCTGATCATTAAATTGTGAAAGCTGTATAACTGAAGAAGTTCTAACTACGTTATCTGCTGTTTTTTTTGAAAAACGATATGCTAGCCATGAATAATATATCCCTAAAATACTCAGGACGATAGCAAAGATACTTATCCCTAGGTTTAATTCATCAAGCGGGATAGTCATAACCTCTTTTTGGCTAGTATTATTTACTAAAGTAGATAGAGTATCTTTAATAGAATTCCACAAATCTGGGGTTTGAAGTTCTTTCATAATTGAATATTTTTCTTGCAAATTCTTGTTTTTTGATAGAGCAAATATACTATAAAAATGCTATCACCTTACAGTTTTAGGTCCAATTTATGCCTTATTCTCTAAAATGAAGGGCGTACGTGTATATTTTTTTAAAAAAAATCTAATTTATTGAAATTTAATGGATAAGTGCTTGTTGGAGGCATAGTGAAATAAAAACTTGAATAATGAAAAATGATTTTGGCACGCGGTTTGATATGAATTGATTTCAAATAAGAAAAAATCTTTAAAAAATAGATTTCAAAATTTGCTATAAACTTTTAAAAATAATATTTATGTTAAAATTTGTGTATATATTGTGTTTGCTTTTTACGGCGTCTAAGGCATATGCTGCAGTAGATACATTAGTAGTTGATTCGCTTTATATCGAAGAGAAAATTAAATTAGGACAACTAGATGTAAAATTAATGTTTCCTATAAATAGTCCAGTACTAGATTATAATTTCAATGAGAATAACTACGAGATTCAGAAGTTAGATGAAATATTTAGTGATCGAACTTCATTATTTGGTTTAGATTCTTTAGAAATTATTGCTACTGCATCGATTGATGGTCCATACGAAGCAAATGCTCGACTATCTCAGGCAAGAGCTGAATCGGTAGTTGAATTTTTATCAGGTAGATATTCAAGCATTCATCCAGAATTACTTAAATCTAGGAATATTCCAGAGGACTGGAATGGACTAAGAGAAGGAATTATCAATTCAGATGTTCCAAATAAAACGGAGGTTCTAGAGATCGTAGACTCCTTAACGCTGTCAGATTCAGAAAAAGAGTCTAGGTTAAGACGATTAGCTGGAGGAAGTGTGTGGATTTACTTAAGTGAGAATGTCCTACCAAACCAACGCTATGGTGCATCTGTAGTATTCTATTATGATATAGAAAAAAGGAACACGATACTAAGAACGATACGAGATACGGTTACAATACGTGACACTATCACACTTATACAGGTTGATACAGTAGCTATCGAAAAGCCAAGATGTGAGAAGTATACAAAATTTGCACTAAAAACAAATCTATTATATGCAGGTTTAACCGGAACGCCTAATCTAGCATTTGAAACGGCACTAAGTGATAGCCTATCTCTAGATTTTTCTTTTGGATACAATCCATGGAATATAAACGGAAGACCTGGTGATAATAAAAAGCTAGTTCACTGGATGGCACAAGTAGAAGTAAGACATTTCTTTTCAGGAAGAGTATTTAAAGGACACTTTCTCGGATTACATGCCCTTGCAACACAGTATAACATTTCTAATCATGAACTACCATGGTTATTTGAGAAAGGCTCAGTAGATTACCGTTATCAAGGATATGGAGTAGGAGCTGGTTTATCTTATGGATATCAGTGGTGCTTAAGTGAGAGATGGGGATTAGAAGCCACTATAGGAATAGGTTATATATATCAAAATTATGATAAGTATACACATCCACGATGTGGTTATCTAGTTGAGGCTGATGTCGTTAATCATTACTTCGGTATTACTAGAGCAGGATTATCACTAATTTACAAATTCGGACAAAGAGAAAATAAGTAACAAGATTAATATTAAACAATAACAAAATGACAAGAAAATTTTTAGGAGCTGCGACTTTAGTAGCTATGATGGCTACTTCTTGTAGCCAAGACAAGTTAGGACAAAATGAGTCAGGTGATGACAAGTTAACTAAAGTTTCATTTACAACAGGTAACTTTGGAACAAGATCAGCAGGACCTTTAACAAAGAACGAGCAGAATGCTTATTTTAATCCTAATGAAACTGTAACAGTAATAGCTTATGCAGGAGCAACTGAGTTAAAATCTTTTACTGCAGATTTTGATACAGAGGTGGCATCAACTCCAGATTACCAGCGTTATGCAGCAGAAGTTTTATTACCTTCTAACGCGACTCATGTAGACCTAGTTTTAAATGAAAATGATGTTACAAATACAGAAGATGCAAATACACGTCAAGGCTCTACAAGCGAACTAGCAGCAAATGTGGCTAAAGTTCGTATCAGTAAGACTACTATCGATGATGATACAAATGGATTAATCAAAAGTAGTGCTGGTGGTGGATATGAGGCTACATTATCCCTTAGACCAGATATGGCTCGTATCGAATTAGTAAACGAAGATTTAGCAAGTGATCTTGATTTTACAAATTACTTAGCTTCTACAAAAGATATCGAAATAGTTGCTGATGGAGCAACAACTGGTACTAGTGTTAACCTAGATTATGAGTTCATCTTAAGTCAATATGCAAATTTAGAAGTAACAGGATATTATTTAGATAATGTAATGCTAACAGCAGATGGTACACTTACTGATCATAATGCAACATACGAAAGTTCAGCAGATGCAAACTGGAGATTAAAGTGGTTAGGAGAATATGCTGATGGTGGAGCTTCTGAGAATATGGATGATGTATTAGCTCCTTATGTAATTACTGGTGCTACAGGTGCCATTACTCCTGGAAACCTAGCAGCTGCTTTCGGTACTTATGAATTAGCTGCAGGTAGTACAGCTACAGCAACATCAATTGGTTACAATGTGTTCCCAACAGCGACTCCTAACGATGTGAATGATGCAAAATTAACAAAGCACCCTCACTTTATTATACAAGTAACTTATAACCCAGCTACTTTTTCTATACCTGCTGGAGTTACAAACCCATCACAAGCTGATGTCGTAGTTAATGCTCCTGGAGCAGAAGTAACTAAATATATTAACTTCGCTGCTTATACAGTAGGTTCAACTCCTGTTACTTTCGAAGGTGGAAATGTTTTCCAATTTGACTTCAAGAGTGTTATAGATGCGCTAATCGAAGGAAATGTTACAGATAATCCAGATAGTAAAGATAAAAACGTATCAGTAGAAGTACGTGTTCTTGACTGGGAGGTGACAGAAGTTACTCCACTTCCTTTATAATCAATGCGAGCAACGCAAATATAAAAGTAAATTATACTCCTTTAGGAGACGAAACATTAGAGAGGTTCTTTTTAAGAAGTTCGAAGGGAGAACCTCTCTATTTATTAAAAAACAAAATATAAAAATATGAAACTACATAAAAATATATTCTTTCTAATAGCCTCAGCTTTTGCTTTAACAGTAACGAGTTGTGTATCTGAGAATTTAGAAAACTGTGATAATATTAGACCATATTCATTTAATTTAGATTTAGAATATAAAAGATATCTAGATGCAGATAATATCATAGAGAATGAAGTCGGAGTAGTTTCGGTGGTACTATATGATTCCACTGGCAGATATATCAAAACTGTAACAGAGAATGTTCGTGAAAATCTACCATATGTTGGTGATATGTTACGAGTAAATGTTCAGGTAAATGAGCCAGGAAAGTATAGATTTGTAGTATTAGGTGATACGGATTCTCCTGAATACAAAATAGTGGAGGAGGCAGCTACTAGAGCTAGTGTAGATATCGATTATTTTAGTGTAACAGCTCAGGATTATGAGGGAGTACTAAATTATGAATTTAAAGCAGAAACGTATATTGCAACAGAGAGAACTGTTATAATAGAAGAATCGGAAGTATATCCTCCAAAGGATACAACGGTAGTTTCTGCAGAACTTTTCAAAAATAATAAGCACGTAGATATTTTTGTTAGCGGCTTATCAAAACAAGTAGATGATAATATCGTATTAAGTTTTAGCGATAATAATCTATCTTTTAATAAAGACAATATAACCACCGGGGATGTAGAATATATGCCTTATGAGCCTACTCACATACATCCAGGTGTAAATAATACAGCAGACGGGGTAACACATGAGTTCAGATATGAAACTCTACGTATGATGAGAGAGGAGCCCCTAGTGCTAGATATAAAGGTGAGTACAGGAACAGAGATTCATACAGAAGAGAGCGTGGATCTTATGGAGCTAATTAGAAGTGTTCGTTATGGTGATGGAGCTCTTTTATACCCTAAACAGCTTGATATGGATTATGAAGATCACTACAATATTATCCTAAGATACGGAAAGAATGAGTCCGGGTCAAGAGTGTTGGTGCAGGTTTTAGTGAATGATTGGGAGGTAACACAAGTTACTCCACTTCCATTATAGTTAATTTAAAATGCAACAAATGAAAAAAAGAAATTTCCAATATATACTATATCTCTTGATGATTTTGTGCTCTACAGCATGCACGAAAAGTGAAATCAATTCTGGATCAAAAGGTGAGGAGAAGATGATAAAGCTCAATGTTGCTCTTGGTTCATACTCAACGCGTAGTATCGATTTACCTTATAATAGTGGAGACGCAGTAGCGCTTAATATTCAGGAAGTTAAGGTGTTCGCTTATGATGCAGAATCAGGAGGGAGCCTAATATTTCAGGAAACAGTAGAGTTCAAAAAAAATGGGCAAGCAGGTGGAAGTACAAATTATGGTACAGAACTTGCAGTTCCGGTAGAAGTGAAACGAGTAAAAGTCGAATTTAATAGTGATCAGATGAATGTTGCAGGTATAGGTGTACTTGGTTCAGATGTAAATTCACGTCAAGGAAGTAGTACTCAGACAGTAGTTAGAGTTTTAGGCGAGGCTTTGGTATCAGCCGCAAATACTGCATCTATAACGGCTTATGCAGAAATGGCCAGACTACAGATAGTAGATAATGTGGAAACTCCTACAGATACTGAACCAACTATTTATAAAGATCTTACTTTACAAGCAGTTTATATTAACAACACAAAGATTGAGCGCGAAGGAGTAAAGAAACTAACAGAAGATGATGTCTTAAACACAGATTTTACAATAACTGGTTCAAAAAAGAATTTGTTTGATGAACTTAAAGATGCTACAGATACTTATAACTGTAATGTAACTGGTGCAGACGGTGTGTATACCCTAACAAATATGGAAAATACTCACTTTTTTACTCGAACTACAGCTTCAAATGATTATCCTAAAGAAATAGTTAATGGCAAACTAAGAGGAGAAACGATAGGTTATAATCTATTCCCGCAGGGTGATAAGTCAGAAACCGATATTTTACTTGCACAAGAGAACCTACCCTTTGTCATAATCAAGATAGGATATACCGAAAAATTAATAGGCAATACTTGGACGCACGTAGATGTTGTTAACGGCTTGCCTCATAATGATGGTAATGCTGATAACAACTTTAGCTACCTGAAAGTTATAGCCTATGATGATGCAACAGCTACCTTCCCAGCCTATGTTGGAGGTAAAGTATACGAGTTTAGTATGGATGACTTGCTAACAGTGATTACAACCCCAACTGGACCTCAGGGGCCAGTAATAAAGATAAACGTTACGATCAAGGATTGGTTATATGAGGAGCATGATCTAATACCTGATGGAGGAATTCATAGTTAATACTATCCCCCAAATATAGCGAGTAATGAAACAATATATTATTAGAATGAAACAAATATCTTACATATTATATCTCTCCTTAGTTTTACTATCTATTTCTTGTTCTAAGAACGAGATAGGAAAAGGTGAAGTTGAAACAAAACAACATATATCGTTTGCCCAGCCGCAGACAAGAAGTACACTGCTTGGCAGTAGTTCAACGTTGCCGTCCTTGGATGTAATCATTTATGAAACAGACCCAGATACCCCAGCATTGTCGGAAGATGACGTTGTAAATTATCTCCCTATGAGTTCTTTATCTTTAGATGGATTTGATAATTCATGGAGGCATAGCCCAGCAGCACCTTGGCCAGTAAACTTAGATCAAGAACTAACATTCTTGGCTATGTCGCCATCTATGCCTTTGGCAGATAATCCTGACTTTATGTACGAAACATTCCCATCCCCTACGGGACCAGTTGAACCAATAGAGAATTTATCAATTAATGGTTTAGCTTATCTACCGTCAGAAGATAATAACTTTTTTTACAAATTAGGAGAATTGCAGGGTAGAGATTTCGAGATCACTTCAGATGATTTCCTTGCGGCATTTTATAAATTGCCTACTGATGTGAAAAACCATCCCGATTTGATGTTTTCCTCTGCTGCAGATAGTTATACTGCTGTGTCAAACTCAGCGTCCAAAAGCGTCAATTTAGAATTCCACCATGCTCTTACTGCTGTAAGTTTTTCGGTAATAGGTAAGCCAACGCAAAAAATTACTAGCATTACAATAAATAATATTGCAACAAGTGGTAGTGTTATGTATTTTCCTGAGATAGACTTGTCAATATTTGGTTCAAGTGGTATTCAAGAAAATTTCTTTCTTTGGTTCGCAACTGATGAGATGGTCAATGTGAATGCACCTCTTAAAGAGGTTGTGCCAAACAGAGATAATCCTACGTCATTAACTCCAGAAGGTAGCATCCTAATGCTAATACCTAGTAATGAGAACTGGGATACCTCGTTCGCTACTGTAACTGTAGAGTATACAGATGAAGGAACTCCACTAACACAAGAATTGAAATTTCCAAACAATCACGAATGGGTAGCTGGGGTTCACAATAACTACAAAATAACAATACCTGAGGCTGTAGGTCCAATGATCATATCTGTTTCAGCAATTCCTTGGAATAATGAGGAACGTGATATAACTACCGATAGTTGGGGGCCTGATCAAGGCGGCGGCGGCAGTGAAGAGGGCGAAAAAATACCTGCTTAGTAATTATAAGTATAATGATCTTAGACAATAGCTATTTGATATAGAACGACTATTAATTAAGTAAAGAAGTTATTAAATTGAAAACATGAATAGAATGAAAAGTAAACTGGCATATATCATTTTTACATCTATGCTCCTTGTAACTAGTTGCTCAAAAATTGAGCAACCAAACGATGAGTTGGAAATTATACACCCAGAGGGTTGCACTCCAGTAGATATCGAACTCTTTAGTCCAGCACTTACTCGTGCAGCATTAAATAACGATAATATTGATTATTACTATCTTATTGTTGACCAGGCGGATGATACTGATGACCCTGCTACTGGCTCGATAAACGGCACTACATATGACTATGTGCTTAAGGTGAAGCGTAGTTTTTTACCTGCTAGTGGGCCTTCAGATGCATATAAAAAAGGTAAACATAATGGAACGTGGGGTAGATGGGAGGTCTATGAGATGATAATTGATGGTAACGGCAAAGTGGTTGAAGGTCCCAAGCGCAGTGCTCCAATATATTTGTATGGATTGGATAGAAAGTATTACAATGCTCTTTCTTCAGGTGCAGCCCCAGATCCTACTCAGAACAAGACACCAAATATTGCTGTAACCACGGTGAAATGGGATGTGAAAGATAGCGAAATATTTAAAGTAAATGGTAGCGGTAGAATTGTACTCAACGATGAGAATATGAGTATTGATCTTTCTAGTACAGACCTTTCTGAGATTTATGCAAATGACCTAATATATAGTAAGGGAGGTAAAGAGGATATTGCACTAACGAATAACTATGTGCTATATCTTAATCCTAAACACCAATTTTCATTAGTAAATTTTGAGCTTCAATTTGTTGACAATTTTAGTGATATATATAATTATAAAAATTCCAAGGGTGCGGAGCATGAGTCAATAATTCATTCTTTAGATATAAAATTGGATCCAAACAATCCTATAGAATACGAGACAGGGTTTAATCTTTCCACTGGCTTACATATGGCACAGACAGTAGCAACGGGTCCAACTAGCGTAGATCTTGATTTTGAACAAGATATTTATCACGAATACATGGGTGAAAATAGCAACTATACAGCATATTTCCAGCTACTAGTTAGTCCAAATCAGATAGCTGCTGATGCTGCGGGAGCTAATTATAACTTTGATATTAAACTAACAACAAAGAAGTTTAAGGTGGACAAAGCTAGTGGAGAATATACGATGGAGGAACTCAAAAAAGATAGAGAGTTTAGTTTTAAAACTACTAACGTAACAAGTGATAGCTTTGGAGTAAATAAGTCTGTAAAAGTTCAGTTTACAATTGGAGATAATTACGATTATTAATTTATTGAGGATAAAACGATAAGAAATGAAAAGATTTAATATATTACATACTCTTATAGCTCTTATAGCTGTGGTCTCATTAATGAGCTGTGTAAAGGAAGAGTTATATCCAGGTGATCAATTAGATAAAGATCCTAATGCGATGATATTCAATGCGGGAGTGTCGCAGTTGAGTGTAGAAAGTACAGAAACTCGCAGTAATCCACTTGAGGATGCTGCGGCATCTGCCGTTTTTAACAACGGCGATGTCGTAGCTATCGTAATGAGTGATAATAGTGCACCTGCTGGGTATTATGATAGAAACTGCTATACACACTCGTTTGCAAAGTATGTGTATAACACAGAAAAAAGTGAGTGGGAATTCTTGACTACTGCGACAAGTGATCCAACTCCTCCAAGTATAGAAAACTATTGGAATAGCTATGCAGTAGAAGGTGTAAGCTACTGGGGAGCACCAAAAGAAAATTTTGTATGGCGTGCTGAATTTGATGCCTACTACTTTAGTGCTTACTATCCTGTAAATGAGACGACATCTCTAATGTCATTTACACTACCAACTGATCAAAGTACTAAGGATAAAATAGCAAGTGCTGATTATATGACGCTAATTTCTCAGCATATTCAGAGACCAGGACACAACACTGTAAACCTTGCTCTCCAGCGTAAAACATCGAGAGTAATCGTGGAGATCGTTAAAAACGAAGCCACAGATATTACTTTCAATAAGGATACAAAAGTGCAGTTCATTTCTAAAGCTGAGGGCTATGAACCTAAAGGGAATGAGTATAGTACGGTAGATGACGAAACACATGTTACTCCATATTACAGTGAAACTCCTACTGCAGACGGTGAAGGTCATCCAACATACACGGCTTTAGTGATGCCCGATGCTGCCTCTAACAAGACTATCTGTATATTTGAAGAATCAGGACTAGCATTATTTCGTGAAGTAGACTTAAAGGAGGGCTATAGCTATAGATTCAAAGTTTCGGTGTCAAAAGAGGCAGGACTTTTATGGACTATGACGGTGGAGCCATGGACAGAGCAATCAATTACAAGTGACATACCTGTAGAAACATATTATATCTACGACGAGCAGGACATGTGGGAATTTTCACAATTAGTGTCTAAAGGGCACAGTGAAATAAATGGTTATGTGGTGGAAAATATTGATCTAACCAAAATCACTAAGTGGCCTCCAATAGGATCTACTAGTACTTCCCCTTTTAAAGGTGTTTTCAAAGGTGTTGTATCTGATACTGATACTACGACGTCTATGATGAGAACAATAAAAGGATTAGATTCAGAAGATGGAGGATTATTTGGATTTGTAGAGGATGCAGAAATCTCAAACATCACACTGGAAAAAGTTAAAATCACATCCAAGTATGATGATAATGTAGGTGCATTTATTGGGAACTTTACTAATTCAAAGGTAGATAACTGTGTGGTGTATTCTGGTAGTACGATCGTGGCTGATGAGCAAGTTGGAGGTATAATAGGAAATCTCAATAGTGGACATATAACAATTACGAATACCCCAGGTGAGCAAACTATCGCAATATCTGGCGAACAAGCAGGTAGTGTTAGCGGAGATAAAAATGTTGGAGGTGTAATTGGCACTATAGGCGAAGCTGGTTCTGTAACTATATCTAAAGTGGTTAATGCTTCCTCTGTCTCTGCTAGAGAGTCAAGTGTAGTCAATATCGGTGGTCTAATTGGTAACATCGCTAAAGATAATCGCACTGATGGCACTTATACTCGCATATCTGAATCCTATAATAAGGCAGATGCATCTGTCACAGGTACAACGTATGTCGGAGGTCTAGTAGGCAAAAACGAATCTGCTTCTTTAATACTTGAAGGAAGTCACAATGCTGGTACAGTAAAAGGGACAAACCAAACTGGTGGTTTGATGGGATCAAATGCTGGTACTATGGTTGCATCTTATAATGTTGGAAATGTAGTGAATAGTGCAGGCTCTGGAGCATCGTCTACTTTAGGAGGTCTAGCAGGAAACTTATCAGCTACAGGAAAAATCATTGGCTGTTTTAATGCTGGTGAAGTGCTTATTAAAAACGCTAC
>CAYJFD010000045.1:0-12157 GCA_964369605.1 uncultured Muribaculaceae bacterium
TAGACTTCAGCAGTATACTTAGAGGTATCATTCTTTATTACAGATGAGATGGATAATAACACCTTACCCGGATTCTGTACATATAAACTTCTAATATACCCACAGTCATCATAGTCATATAATATCCCTATCCCTTTAACTATAAAATAGAGATTAGTATCTATTTCTCCGACTTTTGTAATTATAGTATTCTCACTATACTCTACAAACTCTAAATATTCCTCCATCTCCTTGAGTAAATCAGCATCTAACTCATTTAACTTAGCAAAAAGTCTTATCCCTTCTAAAGTACCTATAGTCATAAACATATAATCTAAGATACAAAATTACCAAATGAATATCAATTATTCAAGATTCAGCCAATAATTTTGCCGAACAATTAATAAAGACTTATTTTTATGATAAAAAAATTACACTCTAGGCTGATTTTAACGATCAGCATTCTATGCTTCGTCCTTGCACAAAGTTGCCAAGAAGAAGTATTTATAGACTTCAATTACCCTGAAGTTAAAATCTCAATTCATGAAGCCTATAATCCTGAACTTGTAAAGGTTAATTTCTTACCTAACGAAGAAGTTTCTCATTACACATATTATATATCAAATAATGAAAAAATAGATTCCACTGAAGTGATTGGGAACGAAGCAACACTTGCTGAATTTGAAAATTTAAAGAAAGATGAGAACTATACGATCTCAGTTAGAGGGTATAATAAACTTGGAGAAAGCACGTATAATGAAACGGCGTTACATTTTAACGCTTCTATAAACATTGAATATATTCTAAGTAACTCAGCTGCATTCAGAATTAATTATGACAATAAATTTGTGAGTGCAAGATATTTTGTAGGAACTGCAGAAGATAGAGAGTACTTTATTCGAGATGCCGTTGAGAGCCAAACACTTGGGGAGGTATTTGAATTTGCTGTTATCGATTTTTACGAATTAAATTCTGAGACTGAATATATACTATTCTTTATGGCATATAATAGAGAAGGCGAAAGTGCAGGCCTTATCGAAGTGCCTTTTAAGACACTTAGCTTAGATGATAGTCCTAGCGTTAAACTTGAGACTCCTGAGAGAGATTCATATATAACTAAATATGTAGTAACTCAAAATGAGAAAGTAGGTAAAATAGAGTGTCTTATATTAGAGAGAGGGCAATTCGATTCAGAAATTCATCTTCAAACTAGTTGGGCTGGAGATTTATCCTCTATGATAGAGACTTGGGCTGACCCAGAATTAGGTTTTGCTTACAGATCAGAACAAGGCCCATTAAGCATAAACTTAATTGATAATATGGTAAGAACTAAGGCTGAGAAAGAAATATATGTTCTTATGTATGACAAAGATGGAAATAAACTTGGCATTCAAAAATTTGACTATGCATATGATTTATACGATGAGAAAAAAGGTATACCAAGCATAGATATATCAATTAATGAAATTAATACTTCTACTGTAAATTATGATGTTAAGATTGATGACAATACGATGTTAGTTCAGTATGAGATATTTGGTGGAGATTGGTATGAAAGTAGTCTTCTCACAGACCCTAATTTTGATGAATTCTTTGTGGGCGAACTTATGTTCTACTCCTTCCGTTCTGCAATGGTATATTATAAAGATGCAAAAAATGGCGTCATGAATATAACTGATGACGGATTAAGAGCTGGCGAGCACTACTACGTTGCAGTTTCAGCGATTAATAGCAATGGACCTACAATAGGTTTGGCAGCAACGAAGATCATTAAAATAGAGACTCCTGCGGAATAATATTAAATATAAAGCATAAAATTTTGAAAGATATGAAAAAGATAATATACATAATCACATTTGTTCTACTTATTAGCTTCAGTGCAAGTTCATGTACTGAGATAGAAATAATTAACGACTACTTACATACCTCTACTAGCAACTGCACTTTTGATTCAAGTGGCGAGCAGGCGGTCTTAGTAAAAATAGAAACCAAAGGTACTGCATGGGAATTTGAAAATAAAGCTAACTGGCTAAGCGTTGAGAAAGTAGACGAAGAAACATTGAAAATTAGGGCTAACGAGTCTGAAGAGTTTTCAGTTAGAACAGCCATTATTTATATAAGAAGCGGTGAATTTACTCAAGAAATAAAAGCAAGCCAATTTCCAATAGAATCAAAAACTGATGTCTTAGATTTACCCCTAGGCACAGGGGCATGTATTTCTAGGAATTTTAAACACATCGCTTATATTACTATTGAATACGATGAAGACTATAATCCTATAGTTACTGCTGTACAAAGAGATTTAGAAACAGGGGAAACTAAAGAAATTCCTGTAATAGAAAACGAATATGGCAGTCCATTCTCTGCAATAGTAGCAATCTCTGATGATGGTGAAACACTTCTATATGGAGATTACGCTTCTACAGGGTCTGTTATCTATAAAAATGGAAAAGCCACAACTGTTACTCTTCCTGAAGGATATAATACTCCATCTGTAAGCAATATGAGCGCAGACGGTAGTATAATGGTTGGATATGCCTACGACGACAATTATAAAATATTCCCAATCAAATGGACAAATATGGTACCTGAGGTACTAGATCACCCTAAAACCATGCTTGGTAATGATATCTATGCAGGATCTCTTGCAAGAGGATGCTCAGCTGACGGAAGAGTAATCTATGGTTCGGAGTGGGATCAATGGAGTGTAATCTACTGGATAGATGAGGAACTTCATTTCCCTGGGGAAGAGTTTGCATCAAAGATAAATATAGATGGATTTGACTACATTACTGCTCTTAAGCTTCAAGCTGAGAAGGCTACAATTAGCCAAAATGGTAGATATATTGTTTGCTATTATTCGCAATATAGTGTTCTTAACACTTTCGAGGTTAACGAAGTGGTATACCCTGCCATTATTGATACAGAAACAGGTGACGCTAAAATCTTTAGAAATAGAGTCGATGCTAGTTCATCATCTGTCACTAATGATGGTATAATCTTCGCAGCAACACCAAGCTATGGCTCGACTAGCTCGTTCGTTATAGATTCTAATACAGGAGTTGATTATTCTTTAAGCGAGTGGATGCAAAATAATGCTGGGATCGCTATGGACGATAAAAGGATAGTATACGGAATTTCTGCTGATGGTAGTGCTTTCTTTGGTCAGAAAATCACACCTACACCTTTCGGCACCTCTAATCCTTTTTGGTATATTAGTAATAATTAGTTAATATAATTAAAGGAAAAGACGGTTATTGATTACCTCAATAACCGTCTTTTATATTACCTAACGTAAAGATTTCACCCTCCATAGGCTCTGGTCGTATAGCAAGTATTTCTTTGCTTTTCTTATCCATTTCTGTTCTTCTACTTTAATATGCTCTTTGATTTGATCCCAAGATATTTCATCCTCATTAAGATAGGACATTAGAACATCGTCTCCTAGGTACATTATCATATCATCAGAATATTGGAACTCATCATAGATATTATAAAGAGCCTTCATAATTCGCAGCTGATGAGCTAAAGAATGGTACTGCATTCCTGGTATCTGAAGTAGTTGAAAACCATAGCATCGTTCCTTAGCATATTTATCAAAATGTGGAATAAACTCTGTTTTTCTTAACATCACAGCATTATCATCTAAATCTATTCCATCTAAATCAGAGAGTTTTGACATAAATGGCGCACCAAAAAGTTCGTAAGGACGCATCGTTCCTCTTCCTGAACTAATGTTTGTTCCTTCCCATAAGTATTGCCCAGCCATAAATCCACAAGTAAAAAAACCTGGGACATTCGCATAAGGCGACACACTCCAAGGCATCATTAACTTTGTAGCTGCGCGAACTACATAGGATATAATATGTAATGGGAAGACAGCATCTAATTCGGAGTGAAAGATATTAGCGATCTCTCCTAGTGTTAAGCCATGAGCATGAGGTAGGCCTGTTATTCCATTATCTGTTTTATAATCTAGTGGCAACATAGTACCTTCCACTCCCCTTCCTAATGGGTTTTCTCTGTCTAAAAGATAAACTGAAATATTTAACCCCTTTGTATGTAAGACTTCAAAAAGATTATACAATAGGGACAAAAGTGGACTATATCGTATTCCTAAATCCTGAAACTCTACTACTAGAGCATCTATCTCGTCAAGGTGAGGCAGTATGGTTTCAATAGCATCCTTTCCCCAGCCCTTTAAAGGTAGGAACTCACAATTATCCATATTGAACTGGGAATAACCACCTAAACTATCACTTGGACTTATTCTTTCATCGAAGAGTCCATCACTCGGCACAAAAACCTTCTTTAGGTTTCCTTTGCGATACAAACTCTCAAAAAGGTACTCTCTTGTACTAGGATTCCATGCTACCTGATTACACAGAACTGCTAGTCGGCCTCCTGTTAGTACTTTATCCGCCTGCTCGTCTAAAGGTGTAGTTCTAAAAGAAAACATATACTATTTAATTCTATTTGCTATATCTATTATTTTCTGAGCTAAAGCATTAGCCTCTTCTTCTGTTGATGCCTCAGAATAAATTCTAATTATTGGCTCTGTATTTGACTTTCTTAGATGTATCCAAGTCTTATCCTGGTCAAAATCAATTTTTACTCCATCTATTGTAGTCAATCTTTCATTTGCATACTCAGTTTTAACTGCTTCAAGTATCCTATCTATAAGAACTGGATCGGATAATTCTATTTTATTCTTTGAGATAGTGTATTGTGGATAAGTGGCCCTTAATTCCGAAACACTCATTTTCTTCTTGGCTAGAAGACTTAAAAATAGTGCTACTCCGATTAATGCGTCTCGTCCATAGTGTAGGTCAGGTATAATAATACCTCCATTTCCTTCTCCACCTATTACTGCTCCCGTATCCTTCATCATATTACTTACATTTACCTCTCCTACTGCTGACGCACTGTATTCACACCCATAGGATTCAGTTAAGTCCCTTAGAGCACGAGAGGACGAAAGGTTTGAAACTGTAGCTCCCTTTTTATTAGATAATACATAATCAGCAACTGCTACTAAGGTATACTCTTCTCCAAAAGGAACTCCATCTTCGCATATCAGAGCTAGTCTATCTACGTCTGGATCTACTGAAACACCAAAAGTGGCCTTCTTATTAAGTACCTCAGAACATAAATCTACAAGGTGAGCCGGAAGTGGTTCTGGATTATGCGCAAACTGCCCGTTTGGCTCACAGTGAACTTTGTGACACTTTACACCCAAAGCCTCGAATAATTTTGGCATCACTACCCCACCCACTGAATTTATAGCATCTAAGGCAACAGAAAAGCCAGCCGCCTTAATAGCCTCAACATCTACTAAAGGATAGGACAAAACTGCCTCAATATGCGCATCTGTCATATCTTTATATATCATTTGTCCGAGGAGATCCACCTCAACAAAATTAAAATCCTCACTATCAACCATTCTCAATAACTCTTCTCCATCAGAAGCGCTGAAGAACTCACCCTTAGCATTAAGTAATTTTAGTGCATTCCACTGTTTAGGATTATGTGACGCTGTAAGAATTATACCTCCATCAGCCTTCTCAAAAACAACAGCCATCTCTACAGTTGGGGTAGAAGCTAAACCTATATTAACGACGTCTATTCCACACGCCAATAATGTCCCCCCTACTATATTATTTACCATCTCACCTGAAATACGAGCATCCCTTCCAAGAACGACTTTACACTTCGGCTTCCCTGCTCTACTCTTAATTATATTTGAGTAGGCAGCCGTAAATTTTACAATATCAAGAGGTGTTAAGGCATTATTTACCTCTCCACCAATAGTTCCTCTAATTCCAGAAATGGATTTTATTAATGTCATAGTTATATTTTTTAGATCGTTTTTAAATTATTCCGATAGCCGAGTGCTCAATCCACCCCTGTCGCCCATCTGCTATCTCTATCTTCACCCACTCGCCGAGATTCTCAATAGCCTCAACACTTGTACCTTCGTGTAACTCAAAAAGAGATGCTGAAGAATTATTTGGAGAACTTTTAACTAGCAAAACTGCATTTATGACGATTCCGTCACTTTTTGATTTAAAAGCTCTCGCACTTGAGACCGAAAGGAGATAGGATACCAAGGCTAGCAGCAAACATAGAAATGCTACGATAAAACTTACTTTTTGAAGCGCAGTTCCTGCGCAATATCGGTAAACAAGAAGGCACGATAACACTATCAAGACTAACACTAGAGAGCACACTGCCCAAGTGTTGCCAGGTAAGGTATCACGTAGCGATTTTACCCATGTAATCACAACAAATTCTGGGACTTGCTCGATTTTATCTTCTGTTTGTTGCTGCGCTAATTCAAGATTTACCCTAGCATCATCAAAACTTGGATCCAGTTTCAAAGCTTTGTGGTAATACAAAATGGCATTGCCCAGCTTGCTGGGCTGCTTATAATAAGAATTAGCAATATTATAATACAGCTCTGCCGAGCGATAACCTTGCTCCTCTATTTGAAGGTAGGTTTCGAGAGCCTTCGTGTAATCTTCTTTCATATAAGCCTCACTTGCCGTCTGCCAAAGTGTGTCCTTTTGAGAGGCAAAAAGCGAGAAACTTGATAATAGCAAACTTACTATAATTATTATATTCTTTTTCATTTTCTTTTCTTTAAATACTAGGATTCGATTTGAGAGATAACACTAAGTGCATCCTCGTAATGATTTTTCATAGCTTTATGAGCATCTGATGAAGGAGAATATCTAGCATATTCACATACATCTAACAAAGTAAATAGGGAGTTTATTACGCTTTTCTTTACATCTAACTTCACTAACTCGTCTTCTATCCTATCACGTGACAGATCTGAAATCGCTAGCATTAACTTATCTGCAATATATCCGAATATTGCCTTGTGCATCTCTTCATAAAAAGCAGAATGTAGTTCTTCTTTTAATAATATTTCAGCCTTCTTTAATCGTAGCTTAGCTAATTTACTAGCCTTCTTATTCTTTGTTTTTAATACATCTTTCTTATTTGCTATTCTTTTGTCAAAAATCTTTATTAGTATAAAATAAAAGGCTAGCATAGTCAATAGGATAAAGTAATAAATAGAACCTACTAGTGGCTTAATATTTTTTCTCAGTTTTGACTTATCCGATGAAATGAAACGAATATCACTCGATAATACATCTACTTCATTTTTAGCTCTAGAATAACCTTGCACTACTGAACTTTGTTCATCTGCTTCGAGCACTTTGAAATGTACCTTATCTGAATGCAAAGTAATATATTTTCGCTTATCTATATCATAGTAAGTAAACTCTACCGGGTCCAACTCAAAATCCCCACTCCTTCTAGGAATTATCGGATATTCAAAAGTCTTACTTCCTCTTAATCCAGATTCAGTTGCAGATACATTCTCTGTACGTTTTACATCATATAACTCAAAATCAGATGGTAAATCTAACTCTGGAGCCTCAACAAGATTAATATTTCCTATTCCTGAGACGACAACATTCATAGAAACAGCCTCGTGTGCTGCAACGCTATCCTTAGACATCTGTGCATTTATGCTAAATCGTCCTACGGCACCATTAAAGGAAGCAGGGGCTGGAGAAGGCAGCTCAGATACACTTATCACTTGCTTTAATGAACTTACATTGTGTCCTAAAGTAGTAGCTGTCGAGAAAAAAGCTCCAAAGGGAGAGTTTGAATTTGAGGACTCAGTCTCCACTTGATACTGACAAGTCATGCTAGCTGGGTTTATCTCAACTTTCCCACTCTGCTGAGGAAGTAGTACATACTTTCTTATTACGGCTGCATCATAAATTTTACCTTCGAATTCTTCTCTTCTAAAACTAATATTGGTACCTGTTCCTATTTCTTGGCTCCAGAATCCATTAAAATTAGGAAAGTTAACACTTTCAAAACCTACTATAGGGGTATTTGTATATAATTTCAGTGTCGCGACTATGGGTTCACCTCGCATTACTGTTTTTTTATTCAATTCTAGTACCAAACGCATATCGACAGTAGAAGTCGCTGATGATTCTGACTGCTTTAGAACTTTTATCTTTTGACTCTCAGATGAAATTTGCTTACCATCTACTGTAATAGTAGCTGGAGGTATATTATATTCACCTTCCTGCGAAAACCTAGCATAATAAACAAATGTTTTCTCATAAATTCGAGTTCTTTTTCCATTTACAACATTCACCGAAGACCTTGTAGATAAATTTGGGCCAGAGAGGATGGTCAGCTCTTGCAATGATCCTAGGCTTATACTATTAACATCAACATTTGATATAAAAGTAAGTTGAAAAGGTTCGTTTACAGCTACGACACCTGGCACACTCACCTCAAGGCGAGGTTCTGTGTCTGCATAGACTGCATTTATGCCTCCTAAAAAAAGGATAAATATCGTTATAAAAAATTTCTTTCTCATTTTACCAATTCTTTTGTTTTTGTTTTGACTTTAGTCGTTTTGCCTTCTCTTCTTTCACCTTTTCTTGTGTTTCCTTTTCCTTATCCTCTATCGCTTGTAGCAACTGCTGCGCTGCTTGTTCGGATATTTTCGACTGCTGCTGTTGTTGCTGTTGTTGTTGCTGCTGATCTTTTTGATCTTGATTTTTATCTTGCTGATCCTGATTCTGATCTTGATTCTGGTCTTGATTCTGTTGATCTTGGTTCTGGTTCTGATCTTGATTCTGGTCTTGATTCTGGTCTTGATTTTGTTGATCTTGGTTCTGATCCTGATTCTGATCCTGATTCTGATCCTGATTCTGCTGCTGTTGCTGTTGATTTTTTAACATCTCTTGTGCATAGGCCAGATTTTCCTTCGTTTGATGATCGCTTGGATTTTTTCTCAAGGCATCTTTAAAAGAGTCCACTGCCTTTTGATAATCTTTTTGCTTAAGAAAATTATTTCCCTGATTATGGTAATACCCAGAAATGGATGTCGAATCCTTTGAATGTATTAGGTCCGATAATCCATCGTAAAATTTTGCAGCCTCAGTGTAGTTTTCCATTTTATAATAAGTATTTGCAAGATTATATTTAGCGCTCACTGACATAGAATCAACCAATAATGCCTTTTTATATTCAACCTCGCTCTGTTGAAACTTATTATTCTTAAAACTTCTATTTCCTGCTCTAAGCTCTTTTTTATCGTCTTGTGCAGACAAGCTAGTGCTTAGGCTAACCAATATAAAGACTACAATAGTAGATTTCCCGAATAATTTACGAGTATTCTTTCTTTGAGAAAGTAGTATCTCAAAAACTAGTAAAAATAAAGCTATCGCTAAAAAGTACATAAACTGTTCGTCATACTCCTCAAAGACTACGGCCTCATAGCGCTTTGACTCCATATCTTTGATATCGTTAATAATTGGACCAAGTCCGAAATCTGAATTCCCAGCCCTTACATAAATACCTTTTCCCTCTGTAGCTATAGTCTGAAGAGTCTGTTCATCTAGTTTAGTCACCACTATGTTACCCTCATCATCCTTTAAAAGCTCGCCATTCATTGGTATTGGCTTACCATCTGTAGATCCCACACCCAAGGTATACACTCTAATTCCGTTCTCTACGGCTAACTTTGCTGCTGATATCGGATCATCTTCGTGGTTTTCACCATCAGTAATCAAAACTATCGCTCTGGAATTTTCACTTTCATCAGAAAAACTTCGTGAGGCTGTGCTGATAGCATCTCCTAGTGATGTTCCCTGAATCGGGACAGAACCAGTCGTGATACTATTTAAAAATATTTTTGCTGAGACATAATCAGAGGTGATAGGAAGTTGCACGTAAGATTCTCCAGCGAAAATAATAAGCCCTATTCTATCACCCTGAAGTTCATCTACTAACTTTGATATTGCGAGTTTTGCTCGCTCCAACCTATTAGGAGAATAATCTTCCGCAAGCATAGAATTAGAGACATCCAGGGCTATCATTATCTCGACACCCTTTATCTCTTGTTTCTTTAGCGTAGCTCCTATCTGAGGTCTTGCCAGACCGACTAATAAAAAGAATAAAGCTATCGATAGAATCGTGAGTCTAACCCAACCCTTGCGAACTGGCATATCTGGAGTAAGCTTCTCAATCAAAGCCCTATCGCCAAACTTTTCCAATCGCCTTAATCTCAACTTTCTCATCAATCCATAAACGAGAAATAGAACTGGGATTATAAATATTAAGTATAAAAAAATTGGTTGTGCAAAATAAATCATACTATCCTCCTTGTAAAGTATAAACTTAAAACTAGTTCAAGCATAAAGAAAATCAAAGCCCAAAGTGCAAATCTGAAAAACATTTCAGTGTAAACAGGATAAGTCTCTACAGTTGTTTTTGTAGTCTCCATCTTATTTATCTGGCCATAAATCTCCAAAAGCTTCGTATTATCTGTCGCCCTAAAGTATTCCCCACCGGTTTCCTCTGCGATTTTTCTAAGTAGATCTTCATCTATTTCTACTGGAACATTCTGCAACTGGGTACCAAAAAATGTCTGTACTGGATATGGAGCATGCCCCATAGCTCCTACACCTATGGTATAAACCTTTATCCCATAAGTTTTTGCGATCTCTATCGCTAATTCAGGTGCGATCTCGCCACTATTATTCACCCCATCAGTTAATAAAATAGCAACCTTACTTTTCGCATCAGAATCCTTTAGTCGGGCCACGACATTCGCTAATCCATTACCAATAGCTGTTCCATCCTCTATAAGCCCACATTCGATTTCCTTCATTAAATTTATTAGCGTAGGCCTATCAGTAGTCAAAGGAGACTGAGTAAAGCTCTCACCAGCAAATACGACCACTCCCATCCTATCATTAGGCCTCTGTGTAATAAATTCTATAGCTATATCCTTTGCCGCACCTATTCTATCTGGCTGAAAATCTCGTGCTAACATACTTGTTGAAATATCCAGCGCAAATACTATATCTATACCCTCAGTATCCCTTTGTTCAAGCATAGTAGAAGACCTTGGTCGGGCTATAGCTATGATTATCAACGCTATGGCCAAACACCTAAAAACAAAAGGCAAATGACTTAAAAGACGAAATGGTGTTAGCGCCCTATTAGCATAGGGCAATATCGAAGACACGATCAAGCTAGGAGTCTTCCCCTTGAGCTGCCTATAAATATAAAGAGCAATCAGGGGAAGCAATATCAATCCAAAATACAAAAACTTAGGGTATTCAAAGAAAATATTATTCATTATCCTGCCCTCCTTCATCTATCGGTGTTAACTCCTGCATAAATGTAGTGTTGACAAAGCGCACTGCCGCTGGAATAGCATTTTCATTCTGTAATTCTGAGGCTATGTACTTCGCAAATTTCACTAAGTCAGCTGTCTCAAATAATTCTGAAAGTTCTGCATACTCCCTGACAGGTATATCCTTATCTTTTAGTAAAGAAAGTATCTCTTTAGAAGTACTTTCTACCGCTGGTACATTATATCGACTTTCAATATACATCCTTAAGGCATCAGTTACTGCTGTGTAATACTGCTTCTGCTTATTTTCTTGCCATAACTTATCTGCTCTAATCTTTTCTAACTCTCTTAAAGCTATAATATGTGGGGGATCTACTACGATAGGCCTTCCAAAGACTGTTCTGTTTCTCTTTAAATTCTTTATTACCCTAAACACTATATAGGCCAAGGCTAAAAGCCCTAAAACCATAGAGATCCATGGAATAGTCTCCTTAAATGTTATAGGATACTCAAACTGCGGTTTTATATCATGAATTACATAATTTGCAGTGTCTATCTGAAAGGTAGTTACCACTAACTTTTGAGCTGGCACTTTTATACTATCAACTAGTTCATCTCCACTATAACACTTCAACCATCGTTCTGAAACACTATACTCTCCACTATCAAAGCTAGTTATAGTAGAAGTCGCTTCTATATTGTAACTATTATTTGAAGATGATAATGTATCAAGTCTATGGTTGAATAACTCTAAACCTGTGACCTTCACATTAAATAAGCTACTTGTATCTAACCTCATTTCCTTTGGAAGATTAAGAACTGAGCGCCACTTAATTTGATCTCCTATTAATATACTATCCTTATCTAATTTAGAAGAGACTACTTCTTGTGCACTTGCAGAAAATGATAGTGATATACAAAATAATAGTATTACATATCTAATTATAAAAAATTTCATATCTCATTTTCATTATTTGTGATTTTTAA
>CAYJFD010000046.1:0-10747 GCA_964369605.1 uncultured Muribaculaceae bacterium
GTATAAGTCGGTAACCTCATAGACTGTGTTGCAAAAGCTTGTAGTCTTATACTTTTTGATAAGTTTATATTTGTTCCAATATTCCACATCAGAGTTGGAGTCCACTGATTTTGAGAATTATATCCTCCGTAATTTAAGGAGCCTAGTAGTTCATAATCCCCGAGAACTATACTATGTCTTAGCCAAGAGTTAAATATATGCCTTTGGTCAGACTTAGTGTAGTTTATATTATTTTCTTTATAAACAGGTTTTGGGGTTTCCATTTCAAGGCCTAAGACATTGCTAAATATTTGGTTATAAGCATAATCGACACCAAGTGATGTTCTACCTCCTAACCAAGATTTTTCAATATATCCTCCTGAACCGATATCGTTTGTAAGGTGATAATTATGCCCCTTATACCAGTCTGCTGTTTCGTGACGAAATAGTTCAAACCTATCTGTATTTCGGCGATAGCTGGTGTAAAGGCTAGCTTTAATGAAATTATTAAAGTTTTTTGTCCATTTTAAGGAAGCTAAGTAAGTTTGTGTTTCCTCAGCTTGATCTGGATAAGTGAAAGAATAGAAGCTATTTGCTCCAAAAAAGTTCGTTTGAGTTCCTATTTGGAAATCAAATATACCTGCTTTGGAATTAATAGTTGTTCGATTGTAAAAATTCTCTCTACGAAAATCTGTATTTTCAGTGTAGCCGCTGCTCTTTCTTAAAGAGCCCATAAAGAGTGTGGAAACGTTATCGAAACTAGCTCCAGCTGTAATATTTCCATAAAAATACCCATACTGACCACCACTAATTTCGGTGTTTAGATAATTTGATTTTTCAGGTGTGGTGATAATGTTGATCGCTCCTGAATAAGCGCCTATCCCAGTAACGCCAGGAATAATATTTATTCCTTGTACAATATTCATATCGATAGGGAGGGAGTGATTTTGATGCCCAGTTCGTGCATCGGTGAAATTTATGCCGTTTAACATAACCATAGTTTGGTCTGTTGTTCCTCCAAAGAGGGAAATGTCTGCTTGGACACCCTTGCTACCCCTTTCTCTTAAATCCACGGCAGGATTTATTTTTAGTGCAGACTCTATAGTTTGAAGGGGAGCTGCTTTCATTTTGGATCTATTATAGATCTCGATAGGGTTAATAATTCCCCTAGTGGGGTTTGTCCTCTGCGCTATAATCCTTACTTCTTCGATTAGTTGTCGTTGTCTTTCTTGCTCTATACTATCCTTTACGATAGTTTGAGACTGCGCATAAGCTTGTTGAAAAGGAAGAGATAAGATAGTCATACCTACTGAAAGGACGCCTATTTTAACCTCTTTTTTCATACTAGCAAAAGTAGCCCAAGAATTCCTTGACCAACGTCTGAAGCAAGGTATAACGTTTTGTTGTACCTTTTTTTGCATTTGTTATTATTATTAAAAATTAAGCTGGCAAAGATATACGAATTTTGTATTTACTTATATTTTTTACACACTTTCTCTTTCCATTTTTTATATTCGCCTGGCATACAACGTGCACAGGGACGATAACCTGCACGAATGGCGGTTTGTTCGTTGGCAAAGAAAACTCGATGCTTTACATATTGCCCTTTGGCAATATAACTCAGAGCAGTCGGACAATCCAAGCGGCCATAGATTTTATTTCCTCTATGACCTCCAAGAGTGCCTTTTGTCTCGCTCAGAAATTCTTTGCCATCACTCTCAAGTAGCTTATACATTATTAAATAGATTATTGCTCTCTATATCTAAAAATGCTGTTTTTCGTTCTAATCCTCCTGCGTAACCTACAAGAGAACCATTACTGCCTACAACCCTATGACATGGTACAACTACCGTGATAGGATTTTTATTATTTGCCATTCCTATCGCTCTTGATGCTTTGGGATTGCCTACGGCAATAGCTATTTGCTTGTAGCTACGTGTTTCGCCATACGGAATCTCGCATAGAGCTCTCCATACTTTCTTTTGAAACTCCGTTCCAATAAATAATAAAGGTAAATCAAACGCTTTTCTCTCTCCCTTAAAATATTCTTGTAACTGTTTAAAAGCCATATCAGTTAGCCTTGTTGGTTTTTCATCTAATGAGCGATCAGACTCCGTAGCAAATTTAATATATGTAATAGCATCATCTATATAGCATATTTTAAATAGTCCATGCAGTGTCTCATAAACTGCATACTCCCCATATTTTGTCATAAAATAGTTGTTTATAATTTTACTCTTTTTAGCGTTTTAACCATCTCTTTATCCTCTGCGCTTACACGAAATGATTCTACTATTTTTTGAATAGATTTGTTATGCGTCCAATCGTCCATTTTATTATCCAAAAGATGTTCTATGGTGCGCTCACGGCACTTTACAAAACAAAGAGATACTGCCCATGCAACTCCCATTCGCACATAATATGCTTCATTAGATATCTTATTAAATTCAGATAGTAGTATCTCTATATGCTCTTGGTCACAGTAGTAATTCATAAGCATAACTACTGCGAAACGGATTATATACTCTTCGCTACTATCACAGCACTCTAAAAGATATGGCAACACACTTTCTCTATGCTTTTTAACCTCCTTTAGCGATGAACAAAGAGAGTCGCATACAGCCCAATTGTCAATAACAGGGATAAACCCTTTCAAGTAGTACATAACAGTCTCAAAATCTTTTCGAATAGAGCCTAATACTAGCCCATAAACCATTCGCTCTTCATAGTATTGAAAATCTACTTGTTTAAGATAACTTGAATAATCGCTTTTGGCTATCTGCTTTGCTAGTTTTTGAAGTATTGGCACTCTAACCCCGATAATATCCTCAGTTCCAGGTATTAGTCTTGAATGGAAATCGCGATATTTTGAGTCTTGATTTTCAAATAAATATTGAATTATTTTTTCTCTTTCCATATCGTTTGATACTTATTTTTCGCCCATATATTTGTTAGAATCCACTGGTGCCTGCTTTCTATCAGTTAATGAGTAGTCACGAATAACCCTTGCTACTTTGATATTGTATTTTTCAAATAGTGAGTCGTGTCCCTTTTTTTGCCCCTGGCGATGTTGTTGGTTATTGCGCCACTTAGTGAGCGCCTCTTCACTCTCCCAAACGTTAATGCTAAGAAGCTTTCCTTCCTCTGCTAAGCTTTCATATCTTTCTCCTGATATAAACCCTTCAGCTTTACTTAGCTCCTCTTTTAATTCTGCTGCGATCTTAAGATATTCTTTCTTACCTTCCTTTGTTGGTTTTACCTCAAAGATCACAATAATTGGCGAACTATCTTTAGAGTCTGTCTCGACCATCTGTTTTGTAAACATCTTTATCTCTTCGGTAGGCGCTATTATTTCTTTAGGTGTAGCTTCCCCTTGTGTATTAGTATTCATAACTATTATCTTTAATATTTTCTTTAATCCGTTTTAATTATGCAGTAAATTAATCATAGTGCAAAATTATAATCTCCAAAACATATACTCAACCCGAATATTGCTAAACCTTAAATGGCTTGTCTTTTCTTGAGCTTAGGTTTTGGTGCTGGGTCTGTTAATTCGGGAATAGCTCCACCAGCAACAGCCCAAAAGTAGAGACTTGCTACGGTAGAGTAGGGCGAGAATTTGCGGTGATACTTTGCAAAGAGCTCCTTTGTGATCTTGCGGTGGCGAAAAATCATACGCATACCACGATGAATGGCTAAATCCCCATAGCTCATAATATTAGGGCGTTGCATTGAAAGAGCCATCATCATCTCAGCAGTCCATACACCTATGCCATCTAGCTTAGAAAGCTCTTGACATACCTGCTCATCGTTCATATCATAGAGAGCTGAAATGTAAAATTCTCCACTTTTAATCTTTTGCGACACACTCAGCATATACTCCACCTTTTTAAAGGTTAAACCATAACTTTGTAGATGCTGGGGTGTTTGGGCGCAGATGCTACTTGGGGTAATTTCACCCAAGCCTTCGATCATTCTAAGCCATATTGTAGCAAGCGCCTTTGTAGAGATTTGTTGCCCTACGATATAATAAATCAATGAACTGAATAAATCAGGGTTTACCTCGCGGTAGATATGCCCGACCTTCTCAATTATCTCAGCCAATCGTTTATCTTTGCCACTAAGATATTCTTTCTCTACCTCTGAATATTTGAAAAAAAGTTTTTCCATGTACTACTTCTTTATTCAACTCTTTCTTTAATATCGCTCCAAACAAATGTGTTAAGAAACTCTTATTCATATTGCTTGCCATCTGTATCTGTACAAATTTTGTGTAGGGAGCTTTTTTTAACTCTTACAATTATAATTATCGGTTCACTCTCGCCCTCGAATGGCACTTCGTGGAAACCATCTATCACAAAACCATTACGAAATGCGAGCCCAAATATTTCCTGCAAGGGGCGGTGATAGTAGTTTTGCTCCACTGGTTGCCCCTCTACTGCTATGCCTTTGTGGGTTTGTGCGCTGAGGTAGTTCGAATTCGGAGCAGTAAAGCAAGGATGATGCATCGAGAATACAAATACACCTGAAGGCTTCAGCAGCTCTGTAAGTGAGGAGAAGAGCGGCCCAATATCAGAAATATCCATCAACGCCATATTCGCCACCGCCTTATCAAATTTTCTATCTCTTGCTATTCGCAATATCTCACACTTTGAGGTTGCATCGCACACCGCAAACTCTATGTTTTTTGCAAACTTTGTCCTTCTTTTCTTCGCAAGCTCCACCATCCTAGGACTATAATCTATAGCCACAACCATTGCACCGCGCTGAGCCATTCGCTCCGAAAAATTACCATTTCCGCAAGCGATATCTAGTATAAATTCACCCTCTTTGACATCGAGTAGCTCCTCCGTATATGGACGCACCATATCACAGTGAAAAAAGTTCGATTCATCACCCATATACCTATCCCAAAATTCTGCATTCGCCTCCCACGCTGCGAGGCTCTCTTGGTTTGTTGTATTCATATCATTCAACTCTTTTTGTTTTTCCTGATATTGAGCTGATCGCAATACGTACGATCTCTGTACGGTGGAATGATTTCTCAGCATACTTTAACCCTACTTCAATATCATTAGGCGAGTACTTCTCGATAAATAATTTTAGGGCCTTCATTCGCTCCTCTGTAGGAAGTGATCGCTCCGCCCGACCACGCACCACGATACTCTCATAGCCTGTTGTAAATTTGTCGGAAACCACATTTGTACGCCCCACAACAGTAAAACTCACCTTTGGATGCTCCGCAATACATTTTAACTTAAGCCCCTCTGGAGCACAATGAATGTAGATATAATCCCCACTGTCCCACACATAGTTAAGCGGTATTCCATAGCCTGCAAGTTCATCAGCACGCTGCTCAACAAGAGAAAGTATGCCATATTCGCCATTTGCAAGCAGTTCAAAAGCATCCACTTCAGCAAGTAATCTATCCTGCCTACGCACCTGTTCGTTTGAGTATTTATTCATAGTGTCTAATTTTTATTTTCCAATAATTGTTGCTACAATCCGTCGTCCACTCGCCCGATTGCGAAACTCACAGAGATAAATTCCCTGCCAAATCCCCATATTAAGCCGCCCATTGGTAATCGGAATCGAAAGACTTGCACCAACAATACTACTTTTCGCGTGCGCTGGCATATCATCCGCTCCCTCGCAGGTGTGAGTGTAGTAGCTCTCACGCTCCTTAACCAAGCGATCAAATATCGCCCCCATATCTACCTGCACATCGGGGTCAGCATTCTCGTTTATGGTAAGCCCTGCCGAAGTATGCTGAATAAATAAATTCAGCAGTCCAAGACCAGGAAGGGTAGGGAGCTGTCGCAATATCTCCTCCGTCACAAGATGAAACCCCCTTCCTCGAGGGCGCAGTTGGAATTCTGTTTGTTGTATCATTTATTTCAGTTTTATTAATAGCTTCTCAAGGTTTATAGGTGAACAATAAGCGCTTTGAGTTAAAGAAAATACAAATATAAGCAATCATATTATTTATGCTCCCAAAAGTCAAGAAGATTTAATAGAATATGCTTACGTAGGGCATGTCTAGAGATAGTACCATTAGTCAGGTTAAAGTAGATAGCTTGCATTGCTATCATATTTAAAACAAAATACTTAGGTCAGAGATTTTTTCAGAATGTTATAATAAATAAAGTTTTATTTTTTCTTCAAAAAAAAATAAAATGACTATATTTACAAGGAATTTAATTCACTAGATTATTAATATAATAAATGACTTTCAAAATGAAATCAACTATCTATGTGTCACCAGAAATTTCGACACTTACAGTAGAAGTAGAAGCTGGATTTGCAGCTTCTGGAGTAACACCACAAAATGGCTCTACCCAAATCGAAGGGTTAGGAAATGGAGGCAATTTTAACCCTTGGGACTAAAAAAATGAAAGCGATGAAAAAAGTAACACTTATAGTAGCTGCGACTATATTATTAGCAGCTTGTTCAGAGAAGAACACCCCTGTGGTACCTGAGAATGGCGAAATGGTACAGATTACAGTAGACGCTAAATCACCTGGTGCAGATGCCAAAACAAAAGTTTCCTTAAACTTTGCAGATAATAGCATCAGTTGGAGTGCTGATGGCGTAGGCGATAACTCTATTGCATTTAAGATGGATAATGCAAGCACCTATCTTATGACTGGTGGAACTCTTGCTACTACTAGTGGTTTGACATTTACAGGTAGTGTTCCTGCTAGTGCTACCCCATACCAAATGATGATGGCCTATCCTGCTGCTAGCAATGGCTCTAAACCTGCACCAAAACCACAAATGATTGATGGTACTCAGTACTTGCTTGTAGACTTTGATGAAGATCCATCTACACCGAATGTTATCAATAGCTCGTATGACTTAAGTGCAGAACCTACTATTACTACTGTAAGTATTTTTGATGCAATAGAAAGAGAGGCTAGCAAATTTGCACCTATGCTAACTACTAGCTTTGAAGTAAACACACAGACTGGAGCTACTGAGCTATCACATCTCTACCCTATCTACAATGTATTTTTTATAAATATTTCAGCTGACACCTCGTGGCCGCTCAACGATGCAGAGAAATCTATGGAATTTACTGGTATTCGAGTAAAAATTCATAGTACAGATGGTACTACAAATATGTTTGCAAATCCTACTACGTTTCCTTTAGTAGAGGGTGCTACGCAATATGATGATTACACAATTCTTAATGAAAGTGGGGATCCGACTGTTGGCAAAACTTACAACCCGTATAAGAGTAATCCTATTTTCGGAGGGCATAGCATTGGAGGTGCTAAAACGACAAATGCAAGTATGCAGATCGACTATAACTTAGGCAGAGTAGTTACATTTAATGATTTTGTTGGAGGAGTTGAAGTCGGGGGTACACATTCTCAACTACTGATACCTGTAATTTTTCCACCATTTGTTACAGATGGTACGTCAGGATCGACGAAAGATGTTTTGGTTACGCTAGATTTTGTAGATGTGAATGGAGAGGGAATCTTTGAAAGAGAAAGAGGAGGTAATGTTTTCTACTTAAACATACCATCAGGCCAAGTTCATATTGGTAATTCCTATAGTCTTTTGATGAATCTAGATTTATAAAAATCAGTGGAGTAATTCAAAATAAACATAGAGTATATTGAATAGGAGAAGACGAAAGTAAGTAGTTTTCTCCTATTTTTTTACAGCTTATCATACATATATTTGGAAGAGGTAAGTACAGTCTAGTCAAAGTGAATCTGAGATAGCTTGAGCTGAGTATAAGATGATAAATATATAACCAATTCTTAGAATAACGAATCATTCTTATAAATTCTTGTCAAGGAAACGAAGAATGTGTCGTGCTATTTCTGTTGGTTTCTCTTCTACTGCAAAGTGACCAGCATTGATTAGGTGTAGCTCTGCTTTGGGAAGATCGCGTAGATAGGCGATTGCTCCATCTTTGTTGAATTTTAAGTCTTTTGCGCCCCAGACTATAAGGGTAGGGGGCTGCTCTAGGCGTAACATCTCTTGCCATGTATCATAGCTCAGTAAGTTATTATTATAATCTTGGAATAATCGAACTTGAATAAGGCGGTCGTTATGGGACTGCAAGAAATTAAGGTCGTGCACCCACGCATCTGGTGACTGAATATATAGGCTGTCTTTTGGTATGTCAAATAGGTACTGCTTGTTGATGATAGCATCTTCGCCTGTTAAAGCGTATAATTGGGCTTGTTTCTGCTCGCTAGTATCTAATTGTGCTGAACGGAAGAAGTCTTGTCTAGCGGGAGTGAGACCATCGAGATAGGTATTGGCATTTTGCACTATTAAAGCATCTATACGACTAGGGTCTTTCATCATCATTCGGTATCCAACTGGCGCACCAAAATCCTGCATATACATTATGTAGTTGTCTATTCCTTTCTTATCCAGGAATTTGTTATTTATTTCTGCCAGTAGCTCAAAGGTGTATTCGATACTATCCACACTAGGTCTACTGCTATAGCCAGAGCCTAAATTATCAGGAGCTATTACGTGGTAGTGAGTGGCCAACATCGGTATAAGGTTACGGTAGCTATGTGATGAGGATGGATATCCGTGTAGTAGGACTATTGTGGGTTTATTTGTGTCGCCAGCCTCACGGTAGAAAATTCTGTGGGAATCTACATCGATATAGTTATAGGTGGTTGACGGCGGAAGGTGATACTTCTGAGAGCATGATGATATCGCTAGGCAGAAAAGTGCGATAAATAGGGTGTGTTTCATAAACTTTGAATTATAATTATCTGTATAAAGATATAATTTTTTCTTGTAGTAACATTAAAATTCTCTGTTACTATAAAAACAAATTTTACTGAGTGTGTAATCAAGAAGTTTTATTTAACTTTGTGGTAAAATATTTATAATACATATCACTCATCAACGGATTTCAATGATGGAATAGTATATGGTATAAGAAAAATGGTAGAAAATGGTCCTAGGATACGAGGTTTCTATAATTTCTAGAAGATTAATTATGTGATATGGTTTATTTGTATTAAATTTGAATATGATTTTACGGAAGATATTAATAGTTTATAAGGTCTATAAGCAATGGTTAATGTTTATAGGTTTAGTGTTGTCTGTAATTATGGCATCTCCGATTTACCTAAATGAAGACTTTAACAGTTCCTACATCTATTTAATCATTTTTATTCGTATTATAGTGTTTTTGCCTATATTATATTTTTTAAAAGGAAATAGAAAGAATGAATTTATGTACTATCGGAATATGGGATTAACCAAGTGGGAGTTGTTATCATATATTTACGCTCTTGATACCATTATAACTATCATCATTATATGCCTTACTCATGCAATTACCCAATAAAACACATATATTAGAGATTGATTCTGTTGAATTAAGTTTTGGTGAACGGCATATCCTTACGAGCGTTTATATAAAACTTGAAACAGGCAAAGTTTCAGCTTTACTTGGTAGAAATGGATCGGGTAAATCTTGTCTTATGCGTATTCTTTCTAACCAGCTCAGACCTTCATATATGTCTATACGAGTTGATTCTATTTGGCACAAGAAACTTTCAAATAAGCAAGTTCTATATCTACCACAAAAATGTTGTATCCCCAAACATCTGAAGGTAGTAAATGTTTTTGATGACTTTAATGTTGATTTTAATAACTTTCTACTGTACTTTCCTGAGTTTGAAAAATATGCTAACAAGAGTATACGTGAGCTCTCAGGGGGAGAAGCAAGAATTATAGAGGTGTATATTATCCTTTGTGCCGAATCTCAATTTGCAATGCTTGATGAGCCTTTTTCACATATTATGCCAGTACACGTTGATACATTAAAATCATTAATTTTACAACAAAAAGCACGTAAGGGAATTTTAATAACCGATCACATGTACCGAAATGTTGTCGATGTTGCAGATTCAATATCTGTAATAAGTAACCAATCTGTATATGCCGTTAAAAATCTCGAAGATTTAGTAAGATATGGCTATGTAAAACATATTTGATATTCGAAGATTCAATAGAAAATATTTTGCTGAATTAATTTTATTGAGTAATTTTACTCAACTTATTGAGTAAAATATAGCAATATTATGGAAAGAGTTTATTTACAGACGATTAAATCACGAATTAATGAGTCACGAATGTTCATACAAGTGATTGTTGGCCCACGTCAGGTGGGTAAGACTACGATGATTAATCAATTATTGGAGCAGATTGATATGCCGTATATATTTGAGTCGGCAGATGCTGTACTTTCAAGTAATGCTGCATGGTTGAACCAAATATGGGACTCTGCTCGTGTTCGACTAAAGATGTCGGAGAAGAAGGAGTTCCTAATTGTTGTAGACGAGATACAGAAGATTGACAATTGGAGCGAGACTATAAAACTGAACTGGGACAAGGACACAAATGAGAAAATCAATATCAAAGTTATCCTGCTTGGATCGTCACGTCTGCTTATACAAAAGGGGCTAACAGAGTCGCTTGCTGGTAGATTTGAGAAAACTTACTTGGGGCATTGGTCGTATGGAGAGATGCGTGAGGCTTTCGGTTGGAGTTTGGAACAGTACATTTACTTCGGTGGTTATCCTGGTTCTGCACCTCTGATTGGTGACGAAAATCGTTGGAAGAGCTATGTGAAGGATGCGCTTATTGAAACGAGTATATCGAAAGATATTTTAATGCTTACACGAGTGGATAAGCCTGCGTTATTGAAACGATTATTTGAGTTGGGTTCTATCTATTCTGGGCAGATAGTTTCCTTTACAAAGCTAATAG
>CAYJFD010000047.1:0-10579 GCA_964369605.1 uncultured Muribaculaceae bacterium
AGTAACTACCACAGATGGAGCAAAAACTGCAGAATGTCAAGTAGTAGTATCAAAGACTCCAGTTAATGTAGATTGGATAGAGGTGAGTCCGAGTTCCTTATCATTTGTAGAAGGAGACACAAAGTCTCAGAAACTAACAGTAATATTTTATCCGAATGATGCCTCAGACAAAAAAGTTACATGGAAGAGTCAGTATGCAAATGTAATCAAGGTCGATGATGAAGGTAATGTTAGTCTGGCTCAAGGAGCAGCTGATGGTCAGTATTCAACTATTACGGCTACATCTAATGATGGATCTCACGAGGCTACTTGTTATGTTTCAGTAGTAGCTGCTACAGTTTTGGTGGAAAGTATAAGTTTAGATGTAGAGAGTATAGATTTAAATAAAGGTGATACTCAAAATCTTAAAGCAACTATAAATCCAGCTGATGCCACAAATCAAAATATTAACTGGGAAAGTAGTAATGAAAAGGTGGCGAGCGTAGATGAAAATGGTCGTGTGGAAGCCATAGGTGATGGAACAGCAACTATAACAGTTACGACAGAGGATGGTGAAAAGACAGCAAGCTGTGAAGTAAATGTGACAACAGCAGTAATGGGAATCACTTTAAATAAAGAAAAACTGGATATGTTTAGGGGTGAAAGTGAGAAATTAATCGCGACACTAGATCCAACAGATGCTACAGAGGACGGTATAATATGGACATCTGAAGACGATCTGATAGTAGAAGTAGATGAGACTGGAAAGTTAACAGCTATGAAAGAAGGTTCTGCAAGGATAACAGCTACTACAGTAGATGGAGGATATAGCGCAGTTTGTGATGTTACAGTTACTATCAAGGTGCTTGGAATAACTATTACACCATCGGATGATTTTACACTTGAGTCATCGGATACGAAGCAGCTAACAGCAGTGGTAGACCCAGTAGACGCAGGTACTATTATGTGGTCTAGTGATAATAAAGAGATAGCAGAAGTTAGTGAATTCGGATTAGTTGTCGGAAGAGGTAAAGGCTCAACTACCATTCGCGCAAGCGTAGGTAGCGTAGAAGCGACTATCGGAGTTACTGTTACAGTACCTGTTGCTACAGCGATATCATTCTATCCGCCAGATGATATTGAGTTAGCTGAGGGTAGCTCGTTAGATCTATTAATAGAGCCAAGTCCTTCCAATGCGTCATTAGAGGGACTAACATGGAATTCAAATAACCCTAGTATAGTTTCTGTTGATAATGGAAGGATAAAAGGTGAATCAGAGGGAAGTACACAGATCATAGCTACCTTAGGTACACTTACTGCTTCGATAAATGTGAATGTTAGCAAGACTTGGCTTATCGAAAATTTTAACGAGAATAACTACCCAGAAGGAGATGTATGGAAGATTGAAGACAAGGTAATAAACACATATGATAACGGCTTATCAAGTGCTCTTTATGATGTTGCAGAAAAAAGAGGTTCTGATGTGACCATCACACTAGAATTTGTAAATCTCACAGATATCGCAGCTCGTGCTGTTTGGCAGAGTGGTACGTTTCCTAATCTTGCTATATTAGCTCCTCAAATAACAGATGTTAACTTTAATTATTTCGATTCATATACTATTACATCTCTATATTTTCCTAAAGTAGAAAAATTTATTAATTCCTTAAATTCTATGCCAAGACTAGAGAAGGTAACACTAAATCCTAATTATTTCACGATAGATGACGGTGTGGTATATGATAAAGATAAAACAACTATATTCGCTTATCTTAGGACAAATACTGCCACTACATATATCGCTCCAAGTAGTGTAAAAACTGTCGAGTATAATGCATTTAATTATAGTACTTCACTAACAACTTTAGAGTTCCCAGAAGTAGAGAAGGTTGAAAATGGTGCATTTGTTAATTGTTCAGAGTTAACCACATTAATACTGCCAAAAGCAACAGAGATAGATGGTAATTTTATTATTGATAGTAGTCCGATTACCAAGTTAGAACTAGCTTCAAAGGTGCGTTATAACGGTCATTTCGAGTGGACTGATTATATAGATCTAGAAACTATCACATTAACTACAAATACTGTAAATGCAGATGGACGAAGGATGACAACTTCCACCGGAGAAAAATCAAAAGAATTCTTCGCTATTATAAAAGACGAAACGCCTGTTGAATAGAGAAGGAAGAAATAGGTAGGTAGGTAGAGATCACCCTTGCATCAAGTAAGTATGCAGGGGTGATTTTCGTATGAGTAGTGGTGGGTGGGAATGCAGTAATATATAGAAAGAAAATAAGTTTATGTGTGAGCTGTGAGTCGAATTAAAATATGGTAGTGAATAAATTCGTAGCTCTTTGTAGGTACGTCGAAGAAAACACCGTTTAAAAGGCACTTTTGAAGATTTGCTCGGTGGTTTTAGCTAATTTAGATATGCATATCGAAGAAAACACCGTTTAAAAGCCACTTTTGAAGATTTGCTCGTGATTTTTGTTGATTTTAGGTAGGCACGTCGAAAGAAACCTCATTAAAAAGACACTTTTGAAGATTTGCTCAATGATTTTAGCTAATTTGGGTAGGTATATGTGGCGTTAGTCCTAAGATTAATCTTCAGTGGTATGTGGGAATGCGGTAATATGCTAGGGGAAATTTAATGTTTGATTGAAGTATAAAATATACCCATTAACATAATTAGTAGAATTACTATTGGGGCTATATATTTAACACTTACATACACATATTTTAAGAGTAATGATTTATATTTTATAGTGTGACCACTAGTTATCTCGTCGATAAAATCCTTCTTTTTCATCATCCAACCAGCGTAAAGTACGACTGCTAGTCCAGTGATAGGCATTAGGACATTTGCGGATAATTTATCAAAACCATCAAAAATAGAGAAACCAAAGACAGTAACTCCTTTTAGTAAACCAAACGACAAAGCACATAGAACTGCAAAGCATAGTACAAGGCTTGAAGATAGAATTAGGGCAGACTTCCTTGAGAGTCTATGCTTATCCATTAAGTAACTTACCGGAACCTCTAAAAGAGATATTGATGATGTTACTGCAGCGATGAATAAAGTTACAAAGAAGAGAATAGCTATTATTTGTCCTCCAGCCATCTGAGAGAAAATGTGAGGCAGAGTTACAAATGCTAAACCTGGACCTTCTGAAGGAGAGATTCCAAAAGCGAATACTGCCGGCATGATCGCTAGTCCTGCTATTATTGCAAAAATCGTATCTGATAGGGCTGATAACGAGGAGGTCTTGATTATATTTTCACTTTTCTTAGTGTAAGATGCATAGGTAAGAATGGTTCCACAGCCTAAGCTAAGTGAGAAAAAGGCTTGTCCTAGTGCTGCGATTAACATATCGGCATTGACTTTGGAAAAGTCCGGTTTTAAAAGAAAGGATACGCCCTTTGAGGCTCCTGGGAGTGTAAGTGAATAACTTGCTATCGCAATAATTATTAAAAATAACATCGGCATCATAAATTTTGAATACCTTTCTATCCCCTTTCTTACTCCAAAGAGCAATACGCTAAAAGTTATAGCTATGAATATAAACGCATTTATTATTGGAGACCAAGCACCTCCAAGTGTTTGCTGATATACCGCCTCTAAATATTCAGATGATGGTGAAACTACTGAAAATGTGAGAGCTTTTAGCAAATATCCTATACTCCACCCTCCTACTACCGAGTAAAATGAGATGACACATATAGCTGAAATAACAGAAAGGATTCTGATATTTTTTATTCCTGCATGCCTTCTTCTTCCTAATACAAATTCGGAATACATTATAGGTAAACATAAAAAGAATACAAAAATCAAGTATATTATTATGAATGCAGCTCCTCCATTTGTGCCTACTAAATATGGAAAACGCCATAGATTACCTAAACCGACTGCTGAACCTGCAAGAGCGACTAATAAACCAAAACTTGAATTAAATGTTTCTTTCTTTGCCATCGTATTAAAATTTAGTTCCTATCGAAGTATAGTTAAACCCTAGCTCTTCTAGTTCTGATCTATGATATATATTTCTTCCATCTAGGATTAGAGCATTCTCACTCATCCCACTCTTCACCTTCTCCCACTCGGGAAGTCTAAAATTTTTCCATTCTGTTACTAGCATTAGAGCATCAGCATCTTGGGTAGCTTGATACATATCACTAGTATATTCCACTTTATCTCCTAATAGGTGTCTACACTCGTCCATCGCTATAGGATCGTAAACTTTCACCTTAGCTCCGGCCTCTAATAACAAGTCTATCAACACGAGCGAAGGTGCCTCCCTCATATCATCGGTTTCTGGCTTGAAAGATAGCCCCCATATTGCGACAGTTCTACCTTTGATATTGTTCTGAAAGAACGTCATCAACTTAGAAAAAAGAACTTCCTTTTGAACTTTATTTACCTGCTCTACGGCATTCAGTATTTGCAAGTCATAACCATTTTGCTGCGCTGTTTTTACGAGTGCTTTAACATCTTTTGGGAAGCAACTCCCTCCATAGCCACACCCTGGATATAAGAATTTTGAGCCTATTCTAGTATCTGAGCCTATGCCCTTTCTAACCATATTGACATCTGCACCTACTAACTCACAAAGATTTGCGATCTCATTCATAAAGGAGATTCTTGTAGCTAACATCGAGTTTGCCGCATATTTTATCATCTCAGCCGAAGGTATGTCTGTAAAGATTAACCTATCGTTTACAAGCATAAATGGGCGATACACTCTGGCTAGAAGGTCTTTTGCTCTCTCACTTTCAACGCCTACTACTACCCTATCTGGTGACATAAAATCTTTAATAGCTGCTCCTTCTTTTAGGAATTCTGGATTAGATGCGACATCAAATGGTATATCTACTCCTCGTTTTTCAAGTTCACTCTTGATGGTTTGTTTAACTTTTAATGAGGTACCCACGGGAACTGTACTTTTGGTTACTACACACAGGTAATTATTCATAGAACGACCGATATCGCTAGCCACAGCCAAAACATGTTGTAGATCTGCTGAACCGTCCTCACCAGGAGGTGTACCTACTGCACAGAATATCAGTTCGACATCGTTTATACAATCTTGAAGGTTTGTTGTAAAATGTAGTCTTCCGTTTTTTACATTATTTTGAACCATTTCATTTAGTCCAGGTTCATAGATAGGAATTATTCCTTTCTTTAGTTTATCAATCTTATTTTGATCTAGATCTATACAAGTAACCTCTATTCCCATTTCGGAAAAGCAAGTCCCTGACACTAAACCAACATATCCTACTCCTACTACTGCTATTTTCATTTGTTTCTATTATTTTCTAAAAAAAAGTTTCTAATCGTTTAATCTGCAATAATTTGTCCTACTATTTATGATCTCTGCTTTTACACGAGGTCTCACTGCATGAGGCACATTTTCCTTTGTTATTAATAGTTTTTCTTACTTTTATGAATGTAAAATATATTGCTAACAACATAATCAGGACTACTAATACCTGCTGCCATATATTTAATACTAGACTCTGGTATACGGCAAAGGATACCATCCACGCTAATGCTATCGTATAAAATAGCGTAAATAAGGCCCATCCCCAACTCTCTGTCTCGTTCTTTATCACTGAAATCGTACCGATGCACGGAATGTAAATTAAAACAAATAACATCAAACTTAGCGCAACTCTCCAATCAAATACTGGGTTTCCATCTTTATCTACCTCATTTTTCAATCTCTCTGTTAAAGAAGCGGTATCTTCAGGGCTATCTGCGTTATATAGCACGCTCATTGAGGATACTACGACCTCTTTTGCGGCAACTCCTGTCAGTAAGGCAATACTTGTTTTCCAATCAAATCCAAGTGGTTCTAGTACAGGCTGTATAAATTTTCCTGTTTGTCCCAAATAAGAGTTTTCTTGCTGTAAATTTTTATCTTGGTGACGAGGGAAATAGCTCAATCCCCAAATTAAAATAGAGGCTAATAAAATAGTAGTTGCCACTTTTTGTATGTACTGCTTGCACTTGTCCCAAGAATCCATTAATAATGCCCTTAAAGTAGGGACTCTATATGGAGGTAATTCCATTACGAAAGGGGTATCTTCTTTTGAAAAGAAGATTTTTTTGAAAAGCAAAGACATCAGTCCAGCTAGTAATATTCCTGTTAGGTAGATACTAAATAGTACTAACCCGGAGTTATTAGGGAAGAAGGCACTCACTAATAGTAGGTAGACAGGTAGTCTTGCTCCGCAGGAAATTAAAGGGTTTATTAAGATTGTCAATAGTCTATTATTTCTATTCTCTATCGTACGTGTAGCCACGATTGCTGGAACATTACACCCAAATCCCATCATTAGTGGGATGAATGATCTTCCGTGCAAGCCTATCTTATGCATTAATTTATCCATAATAAATGCTGCTCGTGCCATATAGCCTGTTGTCTCAAAAAGCGCGATAAAGAAATATAGAATCAAAATGTTAGGAAGGAATACAAGAACTCCTCCTACTCCTCCAATTATTCCATCCACTAGTAAATCTTTAAGGATGCCATCTGCCATATTTGCACCCACTAAGTCTGCAAGTTTTCCAAATAACTGCTCTATCCAGTCCATAGGGTACTGCCCTAGGGTAAAGGTTGCTTGAAATATCAGATATACTGCCAGTAAAAAGATCGGGTAACCTAAGAATTTATTAGTTACGATATTATCAATCTTTGATGTAACATTATTCTCTTTTATTCTCTCTGTAGGGCTATATGTTTCTTTTAGTGCACCACGTATAAAGCCATATCTTGCATCTAAAATTAGATTTTCTGGACTTTCTTTATAATATGTCCTAAGTTTAAGTATCTGTCTATCTCTTTTTTCTATAATTTCACCATCACTAGACATTTTCTTTACTATAGCTTCTATCTCTTGGTCTTTCTCCAAGAGTTTTACTGCTAGAAATCGAGGTGAAAACTTAGATGTTAGCACATCATATCTTACTACCTCTTTTTTCAAATCTTTGATAGCTTCTTCAACGTGAGGAGGATAGTTTATATGTATATGTTTATTTGTATGCACACAGACCTCGCCCTCATATAATTCAATTATTTTATCTAATAAAGTTTCTAAGCCTATTTTCTTTGTAGAAATCGTAGGTACAATTGTTGTGCCTAATAACTCACCTAATATCTCGTGTTCTAGCTTGTCTCCCTTGGATAATAACTCATCATACATATTCAAGGAGATAAGCATAGGTATATTCATATCTATGAGTTGGGTTGTCAAATATAGATTTCTCTCTAAATTATTAGCATCTAAGACATTAAGCACTAAATCGGGATCATCTTCTTGCAAGTGCTTTAAAACATATTTTTCTTCAGGTGAATATGCAGAGATGGAGTATGTTCCTGGCAAATCTACTAAGGTGATGCTGTAGCCCTTATAATCTATTTTACCTTCCTTTGAACCTACAGTTACGCCGCTGTAGTTTCCGACTTTCTCATTGCGACCTAGCACTGCATTAAAGAGGCTTGTTTTTCCGCAGTTTGGGTTCCCTACTAAAGCTACTTTAATATCTTTGCTTTGACCAAGAGCCTTTAACCTTGTTACTTCCTCTATACTTTTTCCGTAATTATCTTCGTTAAATATTTCCGTCTGTTCGTTTGCCTGATCCACCGTCAATATTTTTATATTCTGTGCTTCACTCTTTCGTAGTGAAATATTATATCCCATCAAACTAAACTCAATAGGATCATTTAAAGGTGCTGTTCGTAAACGTTCTACTACCTTCCCTTTTGTAAAGCCCATCTCGATGATTCGCTTTCTTATTCCACCGTGTCCATAGACCTTTACGATAACTGCCTTTTGATCATATTGTAATTCTGATAATCTCATTTTTTGCGTGCATTTATATATATCTTACAAAAATACTTTAATAATTTAAATTTATACTACTTAGTATTATGTATTTTTTAAAATCTAATTAATTATTCAGACATAATTGTTATATTTGTGCTTGACCTAAACATATATGAATATAGTAATTAAAGAGGTTAGTTCTAAAAAAGAGCTAAGAAAATTCGCGAAATTCACGAATCAATTATATAAAAAGGACGCATATTATTGTCCTCAAATTCTTTTGGATTTATTAAGTACGTTTAATCCGAAATCAAACCCAGCACACGAGTTTTCCGACTCTGTTTATTATTTAGCATATAAAGACTCAAAAATAGTGGGAAGAATAGCAGGGATAATAAATCATAATGCTAATCGCGCGTGGGAGTGTAAAAAAGTTAGATTCGGGTGGTTTGACTTTATTGATGACAAAGAAGTATCAAAGGCCTTGTTAGACGCTGTTGCAGCTTGGGGGAAAAATAAAGGCATGGACACATTAAACGGCCCAGTAGGATATACGGATTTAGATTTACAGGGACTACTACTAGAGGGATATGAATATAGTTCCCCTCTTACAAGTTTATATAATTACCCATATTATGTGGAGCATTTTAACGAATATGGACTCAGTAAGGAGGTAGACTGGATCGAATATCAATTAATTCCTCCTGGTAAGGTTCCTGAACGAATTGAAAGAATAGGAGAGCGAGTTCTACAAAGGCTAAATCTTAAAATAGTTAAATGCAAGACAAAAAAAGAGGTTATTAAAAGATATGGCTTGAAATTTTTCGATGTAATAGATATAGCATATAGACCTCTGTACAATGTAGCCCCGATGACCCAGGCACAAAAACAAAACTATACAGACACCTACTTACCTCTTCTAAACTTAGATTTTGTAACCTTTATCGAAGATAAGGCCGGGGAGCTAATCGGTGTAGGCATAGGGATGCCTGACATCTCGGATGCCCTTAGGTCGTGTAATGGAAATCTATTTCCTTTTGGGTGGTGGAAGATTCTAAGAGCTGTTAAGGCTAAGAGATTTAAAGTTCTAGACTTACTACTAATAGCTATTTTGCCTGAATATCAAAACCTCGGTGTCAATGCGCTATTTCTTATGGACCAGATTAAATATGTAGAAAAATACGGAATAGAAACTATCGAAAGTTCAGCAGTGCTTGAAAGCAATATTGGCAGTATTGGAACATTTAACGACATCGAGCGAATCTTCCATAAAAAAAGACGTGCCTATATTAAAACAATCTAAACTTCCCAGCCATCTTGGAATCATTTGACTCTGCTTAATTTGCAGCATAATCTTGTAAATTTTATTCTTCTGTTTTTTATGGATTAAATATTGGCATATTTATGATAGCTAGAGCATAGTCTAAAGTGAAATTTTTAGTATATTTGTGTATCAAGTATTAACTAAAAAATAAAATGATGAAAATTAAATTAATTATCTCTATTATCGTTCTGATGTTTACCTCACAAATGTATGTAAACGCTCAAGAAAAGACTCTGTACGATTTCGAAGTAGAAACTATCGATGGCGAGGTCTTCGATATGGCCAAGCTAAAAGGGAAAAAAGTTCTGATAGTTAATGTCGCATCTAAATGCGGCCTAACACCCCAGTATGAGAAACTTCAAGCCCTATATGATAAGTATAAAGAAGACGACTTCGTTATTATTGGCTTTCCTGCGAATAATTTTAATGGGCAAGAACCTGGAACGAATGAAGAAATAGCGGAATTTTGTTCTCTAAACTACGGAGTAGATTTCCCTATCATGTCTAAAATCTCAGTTAAAGGGGATGATATAGCTCCTATCTACTCTTGGCTGACATCTAAAGAACAGAATGGAGTAATGGATGTAGTGGTAGAGTGGAACTTCCAAAAATTCCTAATAGACGCAGATGGTAAACTAGTTAAAACTGTAAAACCTAGAACTGATCCGATGTCAGATGAAATCGTGAACTGGATAGAGGAATAATTAACTAGTAGCTCTGTAGGCCCGCGAAGACACATTTGGGATCCTTTGCTGAGTTAATCGCTAGGAATATAACGCTCAAATAGATAATTCTTTTAAAGAAGCAGCTTGCTAACTATATCATCGGCACAAATATTGTACATATAAACTATATCTAACTACAAAAAGCGTTAGATATAATTTATATTAACAATTTAATTTATCAAGAATGAGAACAATAATCGCAGTTTTAGCAGCCCTTATGACATTAGTTTTTTCGCCTAGCCTATCAGCAAAAGAATCAGGGGACTTAATTCCTCATTTAACTAAGAGTGAATTTTTAAAGAAAGTATATAATTATCAGGAAAACCCAGATGATTGGAAATTCTTAGGCGATAAGCCAGTAATTGTTGATTTTTATGCTACTTGGTGTCCTCCGTGCAAGAAAATGGCACCAGTTTTAGATGAACTAGCAAAAAAATATGGTGATGATATTATTATATATAAAGTAGATATCGATAAGGAAGCAGATTTAGCTAGACATTTTAAAATTCAGTCTGTTCCAACTCTATATTTTGTACCTATGAAAGGCGATCCTAAGATAGAGATAGGAGGGAAAAATAAAGAAGAACTAGTAGAACTCATAGAAAAAGTGCTTCTTAAGAAATAAGTAGCTATTTAAACGAAACTACTCAGCCATAGGCTTTCAATAAAAAAGAGGGTGACTAACAAGTTTGAACCGAACCCCAAAAGTTAGACAAAAACTTTT
>CAYJFD010000048.1:0-9744 GCA_964369605.1 uncultured Muribaculaceae bacterium
CCAATCAAGAGCTTCTTAATTTATATTAACCGTCCAACTTTCGGGGGTCATATCAAAATGTCACCCTCTTTCTTTATTCTGATTTGAATGTTAGTAATCTGAAATTACTTCTTCAATTATTCCTACATAGGAAGACTTAATAGTATGTCCGTCATCACTAGATGATAGATTTACGCTAATGTTGTAATTGTCTCCATCCATAGATATGGTTATTTCTCCTTGATCAGCATAAGTAAATCGCTCGTCATTGTAGCTTCGATAGTCTGAACAGTTAGTTCCTAAGTGTAATGTAGTGCCAAATAATTCAGTAGTGAATGCAGGGACGAATTTACCCACTTCAAAAGCGTAGCTTCCATCGCTTCCGACCTCTGTGCTAAGTACAGTATATGTGCCTGGGGCTATACCTCCTGTTGTATTCAATGTAACTCTAATAGTGTATCCCGAAAATATATATGGCTTGTCAGGTGTTGTTTCTTGACTGAACAAGAATAGGACTATCTCAGAGCCACCTTCTTCAGCATATTCTTGATATAGAACTGTTGCTGGAGTGAACTCAATATCCTCGCCAATCGGTGTATAAGGAAGATCACCGCCTCCTCCATTATTATTCTCTACCATAGAGTCTACGTACATAGACATATCAAAGGAACCTCCAACTACCCAGCCTTCAGCTGTTACTTCTTTATTTATTAGTGAATCAAACTCATCACTAGGATTCTCTATCTTCACATTCTTATATGTACTTTCGATATCGATATTATTACTGTAAGCAGATTCTTTGTATACACCTTCAACCGATGCATATAGATAATTTTTTTGATCAGATCCTAAATATGTATCGATATCTCCATAGCTCATTTCTATAGGAGTAGGCTTATTATACTCTACAGGAGTACTAGATTCTTTAACTTCTAAGCCACTTTGTGAAATCTGTGTTATGTCAAGGAAGATAGAATTTTCTGTAGAGCCCTTAATGTTAATAGACTGACCGATATTGAATTCAGATTCAGTCGCAGTGTAAACTACTATTGCGCCTGAGATATCAGCTACAAGTAGTGTGTACTTTGTTTTACCTACTATTTGTGCACTGAATTCAACCTCTGATTCTAAAGGCATAGCTAAGACATCTTTAATAAGAATCGCTGGTGGAACATAAGCTAATTGACTAAGCTTTACTGTTTCTTGATCCATTACCTCAGAATTTTCATTTTCTGCTATATAAACGATCATATTAGCACTCATTACTTCTTCAAGAGTATTAGCCTTAGCTACTACGTTGATCTTATTATTATCTATAGTCGCAGAGAATTGATTAGCTCCGTCTCCTTCAATCTTTGTGAACACCTTGTACTCGTTGAGGTTTTCCACGCTGAAACTAGTTGACTTAGTCTCGCCTAAAGCGATAAAAGACAGGTTTTTTGTAGTGACTTCAAGTTCAGGGTCAGGGATCGGAGTCACTGTTTGCTTAATTAGTATTTCTACGTCTTCACTTTCCTCCTCACCCATATAGGTATTGGATGCGACTAGTCTCAGTGTAGTAGATCTAGTTTGAGTTGCCTCTTGCACAGTAATAATTAAGTCAGTTTTCGTATTGGCAAGACCCTTAGAAATATTGGTCGTGCACCATGATTTAGCAGCTTCATCTTCATAACTAAGTGTCCAGTCAGAATTTGAATCAATAGTAACAGTTACTGGCGCCATATTGCTATCACTAAATTCGATAGTGATATCATCTTCGCCGTTAACAGAGATCTCGGGATCAACTCCTTTTTCAATTTCAGGTTTACAAGAAAATAAAAGGGTAGGAAGTAGTCCTAGTGTAAAAAATAAGACTAGTTTAAGTGGAACATTAATTTTACGCATAAATAATGTTTTAGTTAATAAATAGTGTCACTGCAAAGGTAGCTTATAGATATATGTAGTAGAGAGAACTTCTTGTAAGAATAATGATAAGATTTTTTCAAAAAAATAACTGGATTGATAAAATCAACCCAGTTATTGAATTATTAAATATTTTTTACTATATTTAGTTGTCCTCAGTAGTGAAGGTAATAAAGCGTGGTTCTCCATAAAGAGTGCCATCATTATTTACAGGAGCAACTATTAAAGCATACTCTCTACCTCCTCTAAGTGAAATGGCATAATTTTCTTTGCTTCCAGTAAATACGTTGATATTATCTACTATAGCATAATTAACTTCAGCTTCAGCAAGGATAACCTCAATCTGGAATTTAGCGAAGTCTGTAGGAGTAGCAAAATCCATGTCATAGAATTCTTTAAGAGTGTAAGCTATGATATAGTTTCCAGTATAATCGCCAGCATCTATGTTTAAGTAAACATTAGCGCCAGAGATACTTGCGACAGTAACCTCTCCAAATGTGCCAGTAGCTGCTTGACCCTTAAGAGTCTTAGTTTTCTCTAAACTAGGTGTCGAAAGAACTTCTCCTCTATCATTTACTACAAATGCTATAACATTATAATCTGTGTCAGGTATTATAGCTCTTACACTCTCAAGTTCGATGGTAGTTTCTCCGCTGAAGATATAAGTTCCAGTCCTAGAAAAATCCACACCCATGTTAGCTCTGTAAGTATTAACTATGGCTTCTGCTAGGCTCATAGCGTCTTCTTTGTGAGTGTCAATGTATTCTTCATTTGTGGCAGGGTATACAATATATCTTAAGCTAGCATCACTGTGATTTGCATTAACTGTGATATTTGTTTCAGTTGTGTTCGCTATGCTGATAGAGACTTGTGCTGGTGCAACATAGCCTTCTTGCTTAAGACTAATAGTTTTTTCAACTAAAGCTTGAGCATCTTCACTTTCAGCGATATATACTCTTATTTCAGCACTATATTCTTTATCCTCTTTATTTTCTTGAGTAAAAATATCAAGTCTATCTTTTGCGAAACTATATGAGAAATTTGCAGCTCCGTTTCCTGTGATTTCTGCGAAAATTTCATTTTCTCCTAAGTTTTCAGTTGTGAGAGCAAGCATTTCGATTCCACCTTCTGCTGCGAAAGTGATAGGTGAATCATCTATATCTAGAGTTGGATTAGGAGTGACTACTTGATTTACGTTTAGAGCGACAGAGGCTTCTTTCATCTCACCTTTAAATTCACTCATAGCTACGATATTTAATGAAGTGCTACGAGAAATAGTTGCTTGAGTAACATCTACAGTTAATTCTATATTCTCTCCAGCCTTACCACTTGCAGGACTTACAGTGCACCATTGATCAGTATCTTGATCGGCGCCATATACGACACTCCAGTCAGCATTTGAAGTGATTGTTACTTTCATATTTGCAGCATTGCCATCTTTAAATTCGATAGAAGAGTTCGATTTACCGTCTATCGTAATATGTGGATCTACTCCCTCCTTTTCATTATCACATGATACGATAACAAAGGCACACAAGCTTAGTAAAAGTGCGAAAGCTTGTTTAAATTTTAAATTTAATTTTTGCATGATTAGGTTATTTATTAAATAATTAGTTATAGTTTGCTAAATCAAGGCGCAAATTTAAGAATAAATTTGTTTTCTTTGCCAATAAATTACAAGTAAAAATCTAACAAACAGAAGTTATGAATAAAAAAATAGTGGGAATAGTTATTATATCGTTAATTTTAATTACGCTTGTGATTTGTAAGTTGCTACTGTTCCCGAACGAGGAGAGGCAAGCAAAATATATCTTTTACTTTATAGGTGATGGGATGGGAATCTCACATATTGCGCTAACGGAAGCATATTTATCGGAGAATAAGGAAACTCTAGTAATGAGTGAAATGCCAGTCACTGGATTAGCGTCAACTTTTGCAAATAATCGTTATATCACAGGTTCTGCTGCAGCAGGGACAGCTCTTTCCACAGGTCAGAAAACGAATGTGGACATGGTAGGGATGACTCCAGATGGACAGAAACTGATGAGTATTGCAAAAATAGCAAAAAATCAAGGATTTAAAGTGGGTATAGTCTCTAGTGCTAATATAGACGATGCGACGCCTTCAGCCTTCTATGCAAATGTATCTCATCGCTCGGAGCATACTGCCATAGGAGATCAACTTCCAGACTCAGGGTTAGATTATTTTGCAGGCGGAACATTAAGGTGGGATCGCCGAGCAGAGAGTGAAGGAAGTGATATTGCGACAGCATATAATAAATATAAAAGGAGGGCACAAAGTGCAGGTTTTAATTTCGTGACAACAAGAAGTGAATTTGAAGCCTTGGAAAAAGGTGCTAAGCTGCCAGTTATAGCCACCTTGAATATGCTTTCAGATGGACTTGTTACATCTGAAAGGGGGTCCTTACCCTATGCTATTGATACACTGAGTCAGAGCTGGGAGGATGATATAAGTTTGGCTGATTTTACCGCAAAGGGGATAGAGCTGCTGGAAGGAGATGAGGGCTTTCTGATGGTAGTGGAAGCGGGAAAGATAGATTGGGCTTCTCATTTAAATGATGCCGCAGCTTTAGTTCATGAGACTATAGCATTTGACAATGCAATATCTGAGGCTTTAAAGTTTGCTGAGAAGTATCCAGATCAGACCTTAATAGTAGTTACAGCGGATCACGAATGTGGTGGATTAACACTAGGGTTCTCAGGAACGGGCTACAACACTAACATATCTCTTCTTTCAGAACAAAAAGAGTCAGCAACTATCTTTATCCAGAATTTAGAAGAGCTACTAGCAGATGGCGCTGATTTTGAGCAAGTTTTTGAGTATACTTGTGACGTATTTGGTTTTAGAGATGATATAAAAGATGGTGATGTTCAAGATCATTTTCTGTCTATGGAGTTAACGGATTTTCAAGTAAAATTACTAGAGGATGCATTTGAAAGAAGTATTAACCCAGAAGCTGGAATCTGCGAATCTCAGCGCTACTATGGGGATTATACAGGCCTATACTTATATGCAAATACCTGCACACAAATCTTAAATAGAAAAGCTGGTATCGATTTTAGTTCATATAAGCATACTGCAACACCAGTTCCAATATTTGCAATAGGCTATGGGCAAGAGGAATTTACAGGTTATTATGATATAAGTGATATCCCTAAAAAGATAATAGGTTTAATCAATTCAGGAAGATAATATAGATATTATTTCAGTTTAAAGTAGTAACTGATTCTACCTTCTTGAATTGTAGGTGAGCTATTACTTGTATTGAAGACAGTGTTAAGAGCGGCTTCTCTAGCTGCCTCCCAAAGCTCTGAATCTTGAACTGTGGTGCCTTGCATTCCAGGATTTGCTCTAGTCACAACACCATAGCGATCTACATAAATCTTTACGATAACACGACCTTCCTTTTCAACATTATATTTCGGTGCGATTAAGCCTCCTACGACCTCACGCCCTTCGAGTTCTGCAAAATTACCATCCTGACTGCCGCTGTCATCCTTAATATATGCCTTTGGCTCAGATGCACCGTCAGACTTTTCATCCTTCATCAAACTATCGCGCTTATTCTTCGCCGTTCCAAAAAGAGCTTCTCTTTTAATAGGCTTTGGCTCGGGCTTGGGCTCTGGAGTAGGCTCTGGTACGATTACTTCTTCTTCAGGAGTAAGGGTCTCAGATTCTGAGACAATATCATCTTTGGGTTCAACTGCTTCTGACTCTGCCTGTGGTGTCTCTTTTGCCTCCTCTTTTATCTCTGGTTTTGGGGGAGTAGGTTCAGGAGCTTTTTCCTCTTTTATCGGTTCTGGCTTAGCAGTTTGAGAATTCGATTTTGTACTCTGAGCTACATAGGATTCCTCTTGAGGAAAGGTCAACAGAATTTCAAGGTTAGGATTGAATTCATACTCAGGTTCAACCCAGGTTCCGATTAAGACAGCAGCAGCTATGGCATGCAATAACACTGTTGTTGCAAGACCCCATATCTTGTGTTTTCTACTATATATAGCTCTTCTGTCTTTCATCTTATATACGTACTTATTCTGGTGAGGTCGCAAGAATAACCTTGTACTGGTTTCTTTTTGCGATATTCATTAGCTCTACGACTTTCTCGATAGGGACAGTATTAGCTGCATAAATCGAAAAAGTAGGATCTTCCACCTCTGAAAGAAGAGCTTGAATCTGTTCTTCAACTTGAGAAAATGGAAGGGCATTGCCAGCGTTAATATGGTATGAGAAATGGTCAGTATTTGTATAGTGCTGTATCGATACACTCACTGTAGATTTTGCTGAAATCTGATTAGTACTCTTTGGTAGAAGTAGCTTTAGTGCGTTAGGGTTAACCAAAGTAGATGTTACAAGGAAAAATATTAATAACAGAAAAACTATGTCTGTCATAGACGACATAGAGAATTCTGATGAAACTCGAGCTCTGCGTTTTAAAGCCATAGTATAATTATTTAGCTTCTTTAGGCGCTTGAAGCAGGTCCATAAATTCGATAGTATTTGACTCCATCGTGAAAACAACATCCGAGATACGAGAAGATAGGAAGTTATACCCGAAATAGGCAATAATACCTACGAAAAGTCCTCCTACAGTTGTAATCATCGCAGTATAAATACCTCCAGAAAGAAGAGTGATGTCAATATTATTTCCAGCTGTAGACATATTGAAGAATGCTTGAACCATACCGATTACAGTTCCTAAGAAACCAATCATAGGTGCACCCCCTGAAATAGTAGCTAACATCGGAAGCCCCTTCTCTAGACGAGCGACCTCAAGGTTACCAGTATTCTCGATAGCGGTTTGTATATCTGACAAAGGGCGACCTATTCTTTCTATGCCCTTTTCTATAAGGCGAGCAACAGGTGAGTCGTTAGTTTGACATAACTCTAAAGCCGATTTTACTCTTCCTTCGTATATTTCGCTCTTTATCTTGTTCATAAAATTCTTATCGATTCTTGCCGCCTTTCTAATAGACCACCATCTTTCAGCGAAGATATAAACTGCTATGATAGATAGAGCAAGAAGAACTAGCATAAGAAAGCCGCCTCTTGATGCCATCTCTAGTAGGGAAAATGATTTGTCAACAGCTTCGACATTAGTGCCAATCGCAGTTTGTGCAGAAATGAATGTTAAGTAATTTGTGAATAACATAGTATTTTAATTTATTTATTTTCTATTATTTTTTTTTCTGTTTTGAATTTACCTGTCTTGTCTATATAAGGATAGACGATATCTGTTAAAAAGAGGGCTTCTCCAGGTACTGACTGACCAGAGAGACATCTATTTTTACTTTCGATTAACTCTTTGATCCACTCTGGTTCCCTTCTACCTCTTCCTATTTCGATTAATGATCCGACTATAGCCCTAACCATATTCCTTAAAAAGCGGTTAGCACTAATTGTAAATTCTAAATACAAGGTGCTAATATAGGGATTTTTCTCATAAATTTTAGAATTTTCTAAAATTTCCCACTTAGCATAAGTAAGGGTGCATATAGAAGTAGCATTACCTCCATTTACTTTTTCAAAGCAACTGAAGTCTTGAGTGCCAATTAAATACTTAGTGGCCTCATTCATTTTTTCTACGTCTAGATGATATTTCACCGAGTGAGAATGAGCTGCTGCGAAAGGCTCTTTCCCGATATGTACATAATATTTATAGCTCCTAGAACTTGCATCAAAACGAGCGTGTGCTTCACTGTGGACAGGGAAAATATCGTAAACAAGTATATCTCTTGGTAGAATAGCATTTACTTTATAGATAATGTGAGTTTTATTCTCAGGGAGGAGGAGCTCATCACTTGTAGTGTCGAAGTGCGCATAAAAGAGAGATGCGTTTACCCCAGCGTCAGTCCTACCTGCGCCAACGACATCTATGGCCTCCTTTAATTGTATTGATAATGCTTTTTCTAATTTTTCCTCTATACTTTCAGCATTATTTTGTATTTGCCATCCGCTGTAATTTTTACCTCGGTAAGATATCGATATGAAATACCTCATTTTTTAAAAAAAATATTAATTTTGCCATTCGTAAATTTCAAATGCAAAAATACAAATATTTCGTATGGAAACAGTAAACATTAAAGAATTAAATGAGAGAATACAGAAAGAAAGTGCTTTTGTAGATATTCTCAGTATGGAGATTTCTAAAGTAATCATTGGCCAGAAGCGCTTAGTTGAAAATCTTTTGATAGGATTACTAGCAGATGGACATATTTTACTTGAGGGTGTTCCAGGTCTAGCAAAAACCCTAGCAATCAATACGCTTGCGTCAAGTTTAAATGCAAAATTTAATAGGATACAGTTTACTCCTGATCTTCTTCCTGCAGACGTACTAGGAACCTTAATCTATAGTCAAAAAACTGAGCAGTTTCAGATAAAAAAAGGACCTATTTTTGCTAACTTTATTTTAGCCGATGAGATAAATCGTTCTCCTGCAAAAGTTCAATCAGCGCTTCTAGAGGCGATGCAAGAAAGACAGGTTAGTATAGGTGATGAAACCTTTAAACTACCACAGCCATTTTTAGTACTAGCAACACAAAATCCTATTGAACAAGAGGGAACCTATCCACTACCTGAAGCACAAGTAGATAGATTTATGCTAAAAGTAGTTCTTACTTATCCAAAGAAGGATGAGGAAAGAGAGATTATTAGAATGAATAATAGCGGTACTTTCCCAAAGGCTTCACCAGTATTAACACCAGAAGATATTATCAGAGCAAGAGAAGTAGTGCGAGATGTATATATGGATGAGAAGATAGAAAAATATATAGTAGACATAGTATATGCAACAAGAACTCCAGAAGACTATAATCTTTCTAAGTTAAAAGATTTAATATCTTATGGTGCTTCGCCGCGTGCTTCTATATCTTTAGCTATGGCATCCAAGGCATACGCCTTTATCAAGCGCAGGGGTTATGTTATTCCAGAAGATGTGAGAGCTGTATGTTACGAAGTATTAAGACATCGTATTGGTCTTACGTATGAAGCAGAGGCTGAGAATATCACATCAGAGAATATTATTTCAGATATATTAAATGAAGTAGCTGTTCCATAAGTCTGAATCATGGATAATGAGTTATTAAAAAAAGTTAGAAAAATAGAGATAAAGACTCGTTCGCTTTCTCATCAGATTTTTGCAGGGGAATATCATTCTGCCTTTAAAGGAAGAGGTATGGCCTTTAGTGAAGTGAGAGAATATCAGTTTGGCGATGATGTTCGCAATATGGATTGGAATGTTACTGCGCGTCTAAGGGCTCCTTATGTAAAAGTCTTTGAAGAAGAGAGAGAATTGACTGTAATGTTGATGATTGATGTGAGTGGGTCTAGAATCTTTGGTACTAGAACTAAGACGAAGAAAGAGTTAGTAGCAGAGATCGCAGCTGTGCTCTCCTTTTCAGCTTCGATTAACAACGATAAAGTCGGTGCACTATTTTTTTCATCTAAAGTCGAAAAGTTTATTCCACCTAAAAAGGGTAGAAGTCATTTGCTTAGAATCATAAGGGAATTATTAGAATTTGAACCTGAGAATAAGGGTACAGACATAACAGAGGCGCTTAGGTTCTTAACGAATGCCATAAAGAAGAGGTGTACGGCTTTTCTACTCTCTGATATGATGGATTTAGATTCAAATAATAAGCCTAGATACGAAGACGCTTTAAAAGTAGCGATTAATCGTCACGATCTATCAATAATCAATATCTATGATCCTAGAGATAGGGAACTCCCAAATGTTGGGCTCTTAAATGTTCAAGATAGTGAGACAGGTAAGCATCTTTGGGTAAATACGTCATCAAAAAGATTCAGAGATGAATATTTGAAATTTAATAAGACTTGCTTTTTAGA
>CAYJFD010000049.1:0-8580 GCA_964369605.1 uncultured Muribaculaceae bacterium
ATAGTATTATCAAATAACTCATTGTCTTCTACTCTTGCTATTAACTATATGACCAAAGTGAAATATATTGATGTTTCTAATAATCAGTTAGGAATGGTTCAAATGCATGGCAATGCTATGGTGGAGTATATTGATATGTCTAATAATAAGATAGCATATACTGCTCATCAGTCTTTCTTGCAGCTAAAAGAATTTTATCTTCAGAATAATCCTTTTACTAAATTAGATAATATAACGAAGTTGACAAAGTTAGAGAAGATTAATGCTAGCTCTACGGAAGTAGCTACTATTGATTTTTCTAAGAATATATTGCTTAAAGAAGCTGTAGCTACTGATTGCACTAAATTAACACAGATATATATTGGAAGTCTTGATAAGAGTATATTTAGTGTTGATGAAAATGTGACGATAAGCACTGGTAGTCCAAAATAAATAGATATTCTTGAAAAAGTAATAAAAAGGATTACCTTTGCGCCCTTAAAGTGCCACGGATAGTGGGGTGTGTGGACACGCTACTTTTTTGTAGGGTACTAAGACAGATATGAAAGACAACTCTTCTATGATTGAGGAGTTGTCTTTTAAATGTTTAATAAAAATAGAATATCATGATTACAGTATCGAATGTAGAGCTTCAGTTTGGGAAGAGAGTATTATTTAAGGATGTAAATTTTAGATTTACACCAGGGAATTGTTATGGTGTAATAGGTGCGAATGGAGCGGGCAAATCTACTTTTTTAAAAGTCCTAAGTGGAGAAGTTAGTTGTACACGTGGCTCTGTTTCATTTGGGCCAAATGAAAGACTTTCGGTTTTAAAGCAAGATCACCACGAATATGATGAGTGTACAGTTTTAAATACTGTGTTAATGGGGCATACTGTCCTATGGGGAATTATGCAAGAAAAAGATGCCCTATATTCAAAGGAGGATTTTACTGAAGAGGATGGGGAGAAGGCTGCAGAGTTAGAGTCCACATTTGCTGATATGGATGGATGGAATTCTGAGAATGAGGCTATGTCTTTACTTAGTTCTTTAGGGATAAAAGAAGACCTGCATTACTCATTAATGTCTGAGTTGAATGCGAAAGATAAGGTAAGGGTACTGTTAGCACAAGCTCTGTTTGGAAAGCCTGACAATTTATTGTTAGATGAGCCTACAAATGACCTTGATGTGAATACTATAATGTGGCTGGAGAGTTATCTAGCAAATACAGAGTGTACTGTACTAGTCGTATCTCACGATAGGCACTTCCTAGACGCTGTGAGTACTCATATTTTAGATATCGATTATAGTGATATTAATTTGTTCTCAGGTAATTATTCTTTCTGGTATCAGTCTAGTCAATTAGCTCAAAGGCAGCAGGCTCAACAGAATAAAAAGGCAGAGGAGAAGAAGAAGGAGCTACAGGAGTTTATTATGCGTTTTAGTGCAAATGTGGCAAAATCAAAGCAGGCTACTTCACGTAAGAAAATGCTGGAGAGACTTAATATAGAGGATATAAAGCCTTCTATGCGTAAGTACCCAGGTATAATCTTTGGAGTAAATCGTGAGCCTGGTGTTAAGGTCCTATCTGTTAGTGATCTTTCAAAAACTATTGCTGGAGAAAAACTGTTTTCAAAGGTTTCTTTTGTGATAGAAAGGGGAGAAAAGGTGGTGTTTCTTTCTCGTGAGCCTAGAGCGGTTACTGCATTGCTAGAGATATTGGCTGAAAATGATACTTCCGACACAGGAATGATGGAATGGGGAGTTACGATAAATAAAGAGTATTTGCCTTTAAATAATTCTTCGTTTTTTAATACGTCTTATTCGATTATTGACTGGATAGCTCAGTTCTCAGATGATACTCACGAGTTGCATCTAAGGGGATATTTGGGGAAAATGTTATTTTCAGGTGATGAAGTGTATAAGAGAGTGGATGTTCTTTCTGGAGGTGAGAAAATGAGGTGTATGATCTCTCGAATGATGATAAAGCAGGCCAATACTTTAATTTTGGATTCTCCTACAAATCACTTAGATATGGAGTCTATTCAGGCCTTTAATAATGGTCTTATTTCTTATAAGGGTGTTGTGTTAATGACCTCACACGACCACGAGTTTATTAATACGGTTGCTAATCGTATAATCGAAATAGGTCCAAAGGGCATAGTAGATAAGTATATGACTTATGATGATTATTTAGGGGATGAAAATGTTCAAGCCCAGGTAAGTAAGATCTACTAGTGGCACTTATTTGAGTATTGCGAGGGTGTTGTGTAAATTATTCGTACTTTTGTAAGATACTTAATTTATAATGTATCTTTTATGAGTAATAAGAACATAATTCCCCTCTTAGAAAGGTTACTGAGCGAGAGGAAGGAGTATAAGGATATTTCTATCCCAGAGGATTACCCAACTCAGCGAAGCTTATTGCGCGGGCTTTCAAATGTGCGTATGCCGCGTCCCCTTGAGAAGAAATGGTTAGATATGCAGGATGCTGAACTGCAGCTGCAGCTAGAGGAGAAGGGGAGTGTGGGTGTCGAAGATATTGCTCCGATAGGAGCCTTTTCTCAAATTCGTTTATGGCAGGGAGATATTACGCGTCTTCGAGTAGGAGCGATAGTAAATGCTGCAAATTCACAGCTACTTGGCTGTTTTATTCCTAATCATCGTTGTATTGATAATGCGATACATTCGGCGGCTGGTATTCAGCTTCGTGATGAGTGTGAGCAGATTATGCAGCAGCAGGGATATGAGGAGCCTACTGGGTCAGCACGGATTACTCAGGCTTATAATCTTCCCTCTACTTATGTTATTCATACTGTTGGACCTATTATTAGTGGAGATGAGCCTTTGCCGAGTCAAGAGGCGGAGCTCTCTTCGTGTTACCGTTCTTCTATGGAGTTAGCGGATAAGGCTGGGGTGGAAAGTCTAGCTTTTTGCTGTATTTCTACAGGCGAATTTCACTTTCCTAATGAATTAGCAGCTCAAATAGCGATAAAGACTGTTAAGGAATATCTGCCGTCTGCCTCTTCTCTGAAGACTGTTATTTTTAATGTTTTTAAGGATCAGGATTATGAAATATACAGAAGATTACTCTCTTAGAATAGCTAGCTTTAAAGCAGCTCTTGAGCAGGCAGAAGCAGTTATAATAGGTGCAGGGGCTGGCTTGTCGACTGCTGCGGGAATTGAATATAGTGGCGAGAAGTTTGAGCGTGACTATGCTGAGTATATCGAGAAGTATAAGTTCACTGATTTATACACCTCAGGTTTTTATAATTTCCCGACGGCTGAGGAAAAATGGGCGTATTGGGCAAAACATATTTTTACTAGTCGGATCGAACCAGGGGCTTTGCCGCTATATAAGGAGTTGTTGGAGGTGCTTAAACACAAGGATTATTTTGTGCTTACTACAAATGTGGATGGGCAGTTTGAACTTTCAGGTTTCGATCTGCAGAGGGTATTTGCTACCCAAGGAGATTATTTGTTTATTCAGTGTGAGGTAGCGTGTCACGATAAGATATATAATTGCCAAGATATGGTCGGCAATATGATGGCTCAAACTGTAGATTGTAAGGTTCCCACTGAGCTAGTTCCTGTTTGTCCAGTGTGCTCAGAGGCGATGGATATGCACCTGCGCAAGGATGCAAATTTTGTTCAGACCTCTCAGTGGTATCAGTCGGCGCGTAGGTATGAAGATTTTGCGAGGGAGGCTCTTAAGAAGAAAACGCTCTTTTTGGAAATAGGAGTGGGTTATAATACGCCTACGATTATTCGTTATCCATTTGAACAAATGGCCTACGGCAATACCGAAGCTACTTTAGTACGTATAAATAGGGATGAGCCCCAAGCGATTCCAGAGAATGAGGCTAAAACAATATCTTTCTCAGAGAATGTTGATAAAATTATTAAGGATCTACTTTAGGAGTCAATGCCTTTATTAGCTAACTTTGCATTTGCATCACTGGCTATGTTGAGTAATTAAAATGGAAATTTGTGCTAGAAAATATTGAGTTATTCTTAGTGGATTTATTGGAGAAGAATAATGTAAAATACACAGTAGAGAACTTTTCGGCGGGACGTAAACTGTATTGTCTTGAAGGAAAGTCTTTGGCGATTATGCCGATACCTCTAAGTGTCTTCTTTAGGCCAACGTTAAGTTTGCCTTTGTCAGACCAGCTGCCAGAAATTACTCAGGAGCTGAATAAGTGGTCGACTGAGTTGACTAATGAAATAGAGTCTTGGCGTGATAGGAACTTAGAGTGTGAGAAAATAATCTATCTATATGAGGATACTATTCTAAAGGATAAAGAAGGCGTTGAGTGTAGACTGAAGTGCCATTTTGATAGGGGAGAGAAGTTTTTTGCTAAATATTGTCAGGTAAGAAAGATAAGTAGGGATGTGGCATTAGAGTTTTTTGCGAATACTCATTCTTATGGAGCTGTGTCGGCAAAGCATTACTATGGTTTGTATAAAAAACGTAGTGTTGCAAAACTAAGTGATGATTTACAAGTAGGAGAATTACTCGCAGTTTGTAGCTTCTCAGCTGCTAGGGTGATGAAATATGAGGATGGGAGGAAATCTTACCAGTGGGTTAATTATGCTGCCTTACCATCATTAAGAGTTGTAGGAGGTATGGGAAAGTTGCTGAATGCCTTTATTCGTGATTTTAATCCTGATGATATCGTTACTTATGGTGATAGGGAGTGGTCTCAGGGAGATGTTTATGAGAAGCTTGGCTTTGAAAAAATAGGAGAAAGGGAACCTATATTATTTAATCTTTCCACTGGGGATTATTTAAGAGTGCCCTTACAGGCAAAGCTCAAAGAGCAAGAGCAGGGAATCTGCAAAAATGAAAGTATAATCATCTCAAACTTAGGTAGTTTAAAATATAGATTAAGCAAACTTATTTGAGTTAGTTAAAGGTAATATAATATGACTTTTGAGGTCAGCTGAATGTTTAAAATAATGAAAATGAAACGTTTTTTTTCTCGAGCTGCATTGTTAGTAGCGACTTTGGTTTTAGTATTTACATCTTGTACTGCAGAAAAAATAGCGCAGCTAGATCCACCTAAGTATTTTGTGGAAAAAACTCACGAAAGTCAGATTAGTACCTCGATGATGACCGACTGGATGCCGGCTTTGAAAGCGATGTTTTTTCTAATTCGTTTTCCTGCAAAGAAACTTGCTGTAGATGCGATAACATATAATACGGTTGATCCTTTTGGCTTTCCAGTAGTGGCATCTGGTACTATTACTTATCCACTCGATACGGATATAAGAGGAGTTATTCTTTCTCAGCATTTTACTATTACTTCAAATAATGAAGCTCCTTCTGTTTCGATGATTACAGCGGAGTCTTTATTAGGGTTTACTGCTTATGCTTTAGTGCAAACTGACTATATTGGCTATGGAGCCACTAAAGATATGCCCCACCCATATCTGCACGCTCAGAGCAGTGCACAGCAGGGTGTCGATATGCTGCTAGCTGCACGTGAGTATATGAGTTCAATAGGAAAGGATATCAATAAGCCAACATACGCAGTCGGTTATTCTCAAGGTGCAGGAGCAGTTCTAGCTTTTCAGAAAATGGTTGAGGAAGAGTATTCAGATATTGTAAAATTACAAAAGGTTTATGCAGGGGCAGGAATTTACGACCTAGAGGCCTCTTTTGATCAGTACCTGGAAACAGATTTTACTGGTTATCCTTGCTCTATACCATATTCGATTTTAGGTTTAAATTATGGAGATAATCTAGGTCTGGATCTAACACAACTATTCAAAGAGCCTTTGTTGTCCAATTATGAGGAATGGTATCACTCTAAGAACTATAACTCTAGCGAGATTAATCGCTTTTTGGGTAATGATACTAGGATTAGTAGCTATCTTCAAGACAATATGTTTGATAAGAATAACCCCGAGGTGAAAAAACTAAGCGAATCGTTTAAGAAAAATTCTTTGATTGATTGGACTCCTCAAACTGAATTATTATTATTTCACAGTACCGATGACACCTATGTTCATTATGCCAATTCTGAATCAGCATATAATACTTTTCTTTCAAAAGGTTGCGATGTCGAACTGGTAACAACAACAGGCGATCATGCAGAGTCTATAATACCTTTTTACTTTACTCTTATAAGGGAATTACTTGCACTTTAAAAAACGGAAGTCTTCTATAAAATTAATCTCATACAAAAAAGGTGTGCTGTAGCTCGCTTTTCGGGTATGAGATAGCTGTCAGATTAGCTTTAATATAGCAGCAGTAATTAATGCCCCAAGAGGGTTGGGTGTAACTTAAAGCTCTTATTTGTCTAGCATATTTAATTTGGGGATTCGAACGGAATTTTATAACTTTGTATGATTATATAAAATTATAAAGCAGTATGGAGAAAATAACATCATATACATCACCACTTATACAGGTTCTAGAATTAGATGTAGAAACAGGATTTGCAGCATCTTCTACATCAGTAGAAATTGTAAATATGGTAGATGGTGGAACATTTTAGTAAATTATCACTTATGAGACTACTCTTTAGAATATTACTGTTATCAATATGTTGTTTTGCGATAAGCTGTAATAAGGATTTGTATATTGATCCTAGTACTCCTATAGAAATTTCTGATAATACTTTTTTGAATGAACTTCTTCGGGTCTCTACTCAAAGGGTTCCAGAAAATATTTATGATCCAGAATATGTAGGGCATATACCACAAAATATCGACGCAAATGGAGATGGCCTTATCTCTATTGAAGAAGCCCAAGCCGTAAGAAGAATTGATGTAAGAAGTAGAGGTTTAGGGTCTTTAGATGGAATAAAAGAATTCGAAAATCTAGAAATCCTCTTATGTTATAATAACAAGTTAAAAGAATTGGATTTGAGTGAGCTTAGAAAACTCAAATATTTGTTAACTGGTGGAAATCAGGAGATGACGTCCTTAAATATTAATGGTGTCACCTCTTTAGAAATCTTAAATATAAATGACTGTAACATCTCTAATCTTGAGATGAAAGACCTAGATAACTTAGTTCTTTTTGCTTCTTCTTTAAATAGATTGGGGGAATTAGATTTCTCTAATATGCAAAAATTAAAAGAGATACATGCAGTCCAGGATTCTTTGACTGTACTAAAGGTTGATAATTGTGTGAGTTTAGAGATCTTAAATTGTAAGAACGATAATTTTTGGTTAGATGAGAAAGAAAAGAATAATGCTATTAAGGAGTTGGTAGTAGTAGGGCTTCCAAATTTAAGGGAATTAGATTGTTCATATAATGAGTCGATAGAAGTGCTTAAAGTTAAAAATTTACCAAATTTAACTTATTTAGACTGTAGCTTTAATAAAATAAATGAATTAAATGTTGAGGATTTGAGAAGTTTAACAACTCTAAGTTGTTTATGTAATGAATTGACAGAATTAGATATTAACAATTTACAATATTTAAAAAATCTAAGTTGTGAGGATAATAACTTAAGAGAATTCAATGTCTCTGGGTTAGAGTACCTAGAAGGGCTAGCATTTGGGGAGAATAAAGATTTGAGTGTCGTAAATTTAGAAAATTTAGGCTCTCTGGAAATGTTATCTTGTGAGTATTCTGATTTAGAAGAATTAAGCTTAAAAGATATACCTAATTTAAGTGCAATATATGTTATAGGCAATAAGTTAAAAGAATTAAAAATAGAAAATTGTGAAAAATTACGTATTCTCGATTGTAGAGAAAATCAGATTTCAGAACTAAATGTCGAGAAACTAAATCTTGTTCATTTTTTCTGCTCAAGAAATCTTTTATCAAGTGTTAATTTTAGTCACATGACGGGCCTAACGAATTTACGGTGTGAAGGTAATTATCTCTCCTCGCTAGATGTTAGACATAACGCAGAGTTAGTTAATATTACTTGTGGAATGCAAAACGATAATTCAAAAGAAACAAAATTGAAATTAACCATGACTGCTGAACAGAATGAAGCAGAAATATATAAGTCTTATATATATGGGAATGAAAATGTAGAGGTCATAGTGTCAGGGCTATAAAAACACTTACTGTTGTACAATCATAGTTAATATGACATTATGATACTCCTCCAAAATTAATCTCATACAAAAAACAATGCAGAGGAGGTGATTTCGGGCATGAGATAGCTGTCAGCTTAGCTTTAATATGCACCAGCGGAGTAGGTCATCTCATAAGAGTGTGTGTATATTTCAAATACAACACCAAATGGATCTTCAACATAGCACATCCTAAATGGCTTTTCGCCTGGATAATACTCACGAATAGGCATACGTTGTTTTCCGCCTGCTGCAACAATCTTCTCAATCAGACCCTCTATGTCTGGATCTTGTACAGAGAAGTGGAATAGGCCCGTCTTGAATGGATTGAACTCCGCTTTAGTATCTAAGCTTGTAGGGAATTCGAAAAGCTCAATACCAATTTTGTCGACAGTTGCAAGGTGAGCAATACGGAATGATCCCCATCCCTCGCCAAACACATCGATGCACATCTGCCCGATAGCAGTCTCACTCTCCTCTTTAATCTCGGTAGGTTCCATAATCACATACCATCCCATAACCTCTTGGTAAAATTTTACTGCCTCATCTAAATTTG
>CAYJFD010000050.1:0-8407 GCA_964369605.1 uncultured Muribaculaceae bacterium
CTGGAGCTTTTAAGTTTAAATTTAATTTAGCTTATCTTCAAAATACTTAGACAAAAATAAGTATTTATTTATGAATTCCCAATTATTTTTATGCACATAAAACATTCTTATACCTATTTTATCTGTTTCGAAAGTTATTTTTGATGCTACAATACTTAAATTTTTCATTTAAGAATAGTGTTACTACATTTGTAATTAGTGCTAACTCCTAACGCTATGCTTCATAAGATATTCATAATAGTCACAATACTCATATTATCTTTTAGTAAGGTAGATGCTAAACCATCCAATCTCACAAGTAAGATTCTTAATGATCTAAGTAGTAAACAACTAACTCTTGGTGTATATGTATATAATTCAGTAAAAGGCGAAATATGTAGTATCAATAGTGATCTTGCATTCCCTATGCAAAGTGTATACAAGCTCCCTATTGCGATCGCATTCTTACACCAAGTAGACAAAGGTATTTTCTCTCTCAGTGATTCTATAAAGATTACAGCTACCTCTCTTTTACCAAACACCTGGAGTCCATATCGCGAACGATTTCCTCAAGGTGGCAATATCTCTGTCTACGAGTACATACAATACGTAGTTGCACTTAGCGACAATAATCTTTGTGACCTAATGATAAACGATGCTGGAGGAATAGATACCATTAATTCCTTTTTACTAAGCAAAGGCATTAATGACATTCACATAAAGAACTATGAAAGAGAACTCAAAGCATCTTGGGATGCCCAATTCTCTAATACTGCGACACCCCTAAGTACAGTTAATCTACTTAATATGCTCTGGAAGGGGAAGCTTATAAAGACAGATAGCAGGGATGTTCTTTGGAGTATAATGAAGAATACTCAAACTGGAAGTGCTAGGAATGAATTAGATTCAAACGTGATTATTGGATACAAAACTGGCTTTTCTGGAAAATCTACAAAAGGTATTACTGCCGCAAATAACTGTGTAGGTAGTATTATCTGTGATGACGGAAGCATTACCCATTTCGCCATCTTCATTAGTAATTCATCCGAAAATGAACCTTATAATTACTCCCTGATTTCTCATATAATCAAACACATATCCACTCCCAGTATAGATTAACAAAATCTTATTCTACATACTTCTTTCCCATTCACTTAGTTTGCGGATTTACACTCTTATCTTTCTTTTATACTTTTCATCTTTTTACATTGTCTGGATATGGTCTTACTACTCCTAAATTTTTACTATCTTTGCAATATAAGATTAAATTAGGATGCATAGGCTATAGCATATAGCTAACGTATAATCAAAACTAAAATACTTATAGTCATAGTTAAACCGACTATAAACAACAAAACAAATAACAAAACAGCACCACTAATGAAATTAAAATTATTTACACTGATTCTTTTAGCTGCTACGATTTTTGGCTTTATGTCTTGTGATAAAGAGCCAGTAACACCAGCTAATGATCCTAGCGCCGAGTTCGCTTTTGAAAATATAACTCAGACTTCCTTTGACATTATTGCCGAAACAAATTTAGCTACTCGTTATGCGTATTACATAACAACAGACCTAGAGGAAGCTGCTCCAGCAGTACCTCTTCTTTTTGCGGATGACAATTTTGTTGGAACGCTTTCTAATGGAAAAAATACTATCAGTATTATAGGATTAGATGGCTCGACTAAATACCAAGTTTATATAGCTGTTGAGTATATGGTTGGGGATAAAAAGTCCTTTAGTGATATATTCAAGCTTGATGTTGTTGAAACAAAGGCTTATGAAGGATTATTCACATTAATCCCATCTACTGATAAATTCGCTATTAAATTCTTTATCAATGTACCTGAAGGTGACACTATTGCCTACAATGTAATGGATTCGGAAGTATACGATACTTATATCCTAAATTTTGGACGCATACCTGCTAGCTTCCTAGAGGGACATGAGAAAGTTATTAATATCCTTACGGAGCCTACGACAATAGAATTCGATGGCTGGGCTGATTTTGATGACCCTAGCTCAAAGCTTGGACTTTTACCTGGTCAATCACTACAAGTAATAGTTGGAGAAGTAAAGTATAATGGGAAAGATACTTATGGGAGGAATACTTACACCCCACTTTATGACTTTGATGGATATTACGCTGCTGGTGCCAATCCTGAAGACTATTGGCTTACAGAGCAGCACGCAGAGGTTAGAACTAACACAGCCCCTCCTACTATTAATGAGGAATTAGGGATTAAGGCTGAGGTATTAGGTGGAACAACAAAATCACTTAGTATCAAACTTACTCCTGATGCCGGTATAGAAACTTATCTTTATTCCTACCTTCCTGAAGAGGTTATAGAAGGTATGAAGATCAACTATGGCGAAGAAGGAGCACTTACCCTGATGATGAAGTTTAGCTCTATGGCTACAGGTGCGATGACTCTAAATGCTGAAAATCTAGAAGAAGGGAAAATTTTTAAATTATACCTTATAGGGCTTCTTAATAATGATGGATCTGAAATATCCCTAGATATATATGACCTTGAGACTAAGGAGGCTACAGACGACGCTCCAAAAGTAATAGTTACCGGAATAGAAGATCCTACTGGAGAAAATTCTCCTTGGAAGGTATGGTTTAATATCAAATGCCCTTCTAGAAATGCAGCCTATCTTAAATATATCTGCAACTACACTAGAGAGTGGGATGCAATACTTAGTACAGGTCTAACATATAATGATATGATGGATCAGTACGGAGTCCTTGTAGAAGATTATGACGTGATAGACGCGATAAATAGTCCTCAAGGTTATACATTAAGCTTTGACTCTTGGGACAATACCGAATCACTACTATGTGTTCAACTAATCAACGAGGAACTTACCTCTAGTAACGTAAATAATCCAGCAGAGGGAGATGTTCCTGTAGCTACATCATCTTCACCAGAGCTTCCAGATGCCCCTAGAGTTGAATCGACACTGTTCGAGGAGTTAAAAGGTGAGTGGACAGCCACATCTTATCGCTATATTTATGATGAAGCAAACACAAAATATGTTATTGAGCAAACACCAATAGTTACTAACGTACTTATCACTGACGAACCTAGCTACCCAGCAACGTTATCTCAAGAAGTTTATGATACATATCAAGGTTTCGGTATTGATAAAGCTGGAACTGACGCCCTTTTCGAAGAATTTAAAACTAGCTCTGAGAAGTTTGCATCAAAGACAAGAGGACAAAATAGACTAGTGTGCTTAGGTCTTGATCTGGCTAATGAGGGAAATGTAAATACAGACTACATGTCTCCATTTGACCTATTCTCTAGTGAAAGCTATGGCGCATCTGTTACTGATGATATATTCTTTGACTTTGGTATTAAATGGTTTTTACAAATTAATGAAGGAAATAAAGTTACTGTTCCTATTGACCCTACCCGTATAGCTCCTATGAGCAACTGGGGATGGTACAGAATTCATACTTTTGCTGTAGGAATTAACGAGGATAACACAGCGGTGTATGATCCATCGATTACCGAGTTTGATGTTACTATTTCAGAAGACAAAAACACTATTACTATAGAACCTAAAGTAACATCTCAAGGAACATTCTACCATACTATTGGATACGACAATATGGGCTACCTACAACCTGATGCTATGAGTCACTCTTTAGTATTAACTAGAGGGGTATCTGAACCAAGTGGTAGTAATAAGTCTAATATGAAGCATATTATGACTTCTAAATCACCATATACATCATACAAGATGATAGGTTTCAACAAATAATTTTTAAATTAAAAAGAAATGAAAAAAATACTGCTAATCATATCTTTTATCCTAGCTTTCACAGCATGCGATAAGGAAAAGGGAGGTTCTGAACTTCCTGTTGGAACACCAGTAATAAGTGTCTCTAAAAGTCAAATTTTCAATGACGGTATAGATAAGGCTACTATTTCAGTGCACGTAAATGATATAGACGTAACCGAACACGCAGTGATATATGTTTCTTTCGAAGGAGAAAAACATACTGTTTTAGAAGATTATTCTTTCTACTCTGCTAAAACAGGAACATATTCATTCTTCGCATATTATAGTGACCAGAACTCTGAGAAGATAGAAGTAAAGGTTGTTGCAGCTGCAGTGGGACTCCCAGATGACCCTAATGAAGCAAGCACAGACTTTAGTCACAAAGTTATGATTCTTCAATACACTGGTACTGCCTGCGTATACTGTCCTAATATGTCTGTTCCTCTTAAAGATCTAGCAAAAGAAACTGACTTTAAAGATAAGTTTATGGTCGTTGCTTGTCATAGTTATAATGGCGATAGTCCTTTATACGAATCTCCACTTGTAAGCAAACTTGCAACTGCTATGGGTGTACAATCCTACCCAACTCTTGTTTTTGATTTTATTCCTGGTCTCAGCGAGATACTTACTAACCAAGGGCAGCCTTCTGTAAATAAGAGAAACATTGAGAATAAACTTAACAGCAAATGGATCGATCCTGCAGAGGCAGCTATTGCAGCTAGCTCTGTTAAAAATGGCAATACACTAGATGTAAGTATAGGTGTTAAATCAGGTAAAACTCAAGAATACAGAGTAGGCCTATTCTTAGTTGAAGATGGCATCGTATCTCCTCAAACTGGAGATAAAGAAGAATATGCTGAATATCATCTAGATATTCACGACAATGCTATCCGCGCGACCTATGATGGATGTCCAATTGATAATTCTATCTTTACTGGAGAATCTCTTGGCATAATTGAAAGTGGTAAAACAGGTGAGATATCTCTATCAGTTACATTGAAAGATGAGTGGGTAAGCGAGAACCTTAGGCTTGCTATATTTGTTACAGCTCGCAGTGAATCTGACAATAACAGATTTATTACTAAAAATATAATTGAGTGTGGAATCGAAACTAAAGTAGCATATAGCTATAATAAATAAGAACTACTATATCAGTTGATTTAAAATCGGCAAGTGGGTTTTCTACTTGCCGATTTTTTTTTAACCCAATGCTAAAGCTGCAATCTTCAAATCTTAAACCTCAAATATACCCTACCTTTAAGATATACTCCCTCTTAAATTAAGATTGGTTTTAGACTTATAATCACTAAATTATAGCCTTCATGGCGTAAAAAAAAGGTCTACATCAAAACTGATGTAGACCTTTCGCATTATAATATAGATCCAATTATTTTGAAATATTCATCGAGATAGTCACTTTCTTATACTCGATTAGAGGAGTATAAGTCAACGTTGTCATCTTATGCGACTTGACAATACCAAAATCAACTGGAAGTACTTTATATCTAGGGCTTCCATAACTTCCTGAAGGAAGTGGTGCCTCTCCTCTTGTTAGAATTATGTCAGAACATATAAAGTTCTGGGAAGCGCTTCCTCCTGAATAAAGAGATCCTGTAAGATAATACTTGCTACCTTCAAGTTCTACTGGGTTAATTGTTAAGGTATTCTTATCGGAACTTATATTTACTGAGGACTGGGTAGTATTTATCATATAAGTCTCAGAAACTACATCAAATGGCACTAAAACATTGAAATTACCCCAGTTCCAAGTTCCAAGAGGTGGCATTTCTGTAGCACTTGTTGGAACGCTCACAGCTTCCGATCCTGTTACCTGAATAAACCATTTTGGTCCAAATGCATTAAATAAATCATCTGTTGTAGTAAATTTATAATTTCCAGAACTTCCACTACCTATTAATAGATCGTATGGAGAAAGGTATTTATAGTTACTAAACTGTGGGTCTTGTCCTGAAAAGTCGAAGCCTAGGCAAATAATACGGTTCTGTCCTTTTACATAATTATTATATTTTTCCGCACTTTCTAAGAAATCGGCATATATTTGGTCTACTTCATCAGTCGTTAATGTAGAGAAAGCTGTGTAAACTTCTGCAGGAGTAGTCGCAGGGTAGTCAAACTTCTCAATAATTTTTACAGGAGTACTCATTGGATTCTCTTCAAGGACATATCCATTAGGGGTTGCATTCCAATCATAGATATATCTAGTTGTAGTGGCAGTCCATTCTCCTGTTAACTCACTAAACAGATTAGATACTATAGGCGTTTGAGGTTCTTGTGCTGGAGATTTAGAAATAGCATAAACAATATCAGTGGACTGAGGGGCATCTGGATCAGATACTGTACCTTCGTCATTCGTAAATCTAGCAACAAGTGCATACTCACTATCCTGCCATGCATCGAATGACATATTATATCCACTTGAACTATTAATAGCAGCTATTATTTCTGGATTACTTTCAATCGTTATAGGTTTTGGCGCACCCCATGAAGATAACATTGGTCCGTATCCTCCATCAGCCTTAAATTGACTATCTAGGTCAGCTCTACTATCAGCTATATATTCGAATATTTCAACATCCTGAGAAGTTGATTTAACATTGAACCATACCTTCCAAGGAGAATTTTCTCCATTTGGATCAGAAATTCCTGAAACTGTTACATTCGATGCTGGTTTAGTAGCTGCCTTTGGAGCGAATTTTACAGACTCAAAACTAATAGTGTGAGGCTGATCTGCAAGGTCTCCGAATAGGAATAACATATAATTATAACCTAACTCAAGATCTGCAATAGTTACTTGAGTAGCTTCTGTCTGCGTATTTGATACAGCCATCCTCTTTACTAAAGCTAAGGCACCATCATATCCATAAAGTTGTTCTAGATTTTCCCATGAAGCTGGTCTTTCCCATCCATCTGGATGTGGAGGAAGGTCTGATACTGGCAGAGAGTAGAATGAATACTTACTTAAAGATGCATCTGGAGTTAGCTTAAATGTTGCTGAGTTAATATTTGATTTTATATTCTCATATTTTACTAGAGGCTCTGTAGTATAGCTAGGATTTTTTGCAGATACCTTAGAATTGAAATATAAATCTGGATTTTCCCAATAATCTAATTCATTAGGCGATCCTCCTTCCGATAGTGTCTTATAATATCCTTCGAAGTCAAATTTCGGAACGTATGTAGGAGTTACTTGTCCAAAATAGTCAACAGCATTCTTATCGAATGTAACTTCTCCAATAAGCAGGTGAAGAGCTTGTCCATCTTCAATTGGTGTTTTTATAATATCACCGCTAGGTCCTAATGATTCCCAACCTGTAAAAGTGATAGTTTCAGACTCTGTTAATATGTTTGCTATAGACTCTGGCCCTCCCATCATCACTGCAGGTGGCTCTGGGAAATATTGATTATTAGCAATCATAAAATACCTTTCACTATCCTCTACATTCCAACTTAATGTATCACCTTCATTTACGTTTACATGGAATTTAATCGTTCCGTATTCTTCTGTAGGAATAACTGTAACTAGTCCAGTATATACCGGGTCTAGTGTTCGTATTTCACCTAATTCGATTACATCGGTATAAGTAGTCTCCTCATTTGCATAAAACTCTGCTGCAGCAAATATCTTATATACTGTAGACTCTGATAAGTTTTCAATTGTAATGGTATTTTTTCCATCAACTAGATCTCCGATATTTTCATTATCTCCAAAGATCTTAGCGATACTAGGCTTCTCCATTTCTAAATCTGTTGTAATTTCGTAAGCATATTTTACAGCAAATTTAGTTTCTACTGTAAAAGATACTGAGTTTAGTGTAGCCTCTCCAAGGTTAAATACAGCAGAAGTTGTATCAGGTGTTGGCTCTGGAGGATCAACTTGTACTATTTCTTTCTTGCAACTGAAAAATAAGGAGAAAATTGCAGCAAGTACAATTAGTGTTGAATGTTTAATAAATGTTTTTTTCATAGAACATGACTCTAGGACTTTTGGGTTATCATAGTTTCTTAGTAAAGATAAGTCCTAATAGATCTTTATTAAGAAATATTATTCTAACTGCAAATTTAATAAAAAAAGAGAAGAAAACAAAGCCCCTCCTTTCATCCCACCTCGCCTCCTCCATAACACATCTCCGCATCCCCACCCACCACGGAAAATTAATCTTGGGGATAACGCCATATCTTCCTTAGGTAGCTGCGAATGCTCTCATCATTTAGGATGCAAGAGTAGTGTTTTCGCAGCTTTTCTGCTCAAATTTCTTGCATAAGCTGTATTCTGATATAGGTCACCCTAAATTTTATATCTACACACCTCGCCCGTCGGCAAAAAACGCTCTCAGACAGTGAAAACTCCGACGGACCACCACTTTTCGGCTCAAAACACCCCACCCGTCGTCAAAAGATGCTCTCAGAGGGCAAAAACTCCGACGGGCCACATCATTACGCATATCACCACATTCCCACCCACCACGGAAGATTAATCTTGGGGCTAACGCCATATCTTCCTTAGGTAGCTGGTAATGCTTTACTATAAATATTCAATCACTATATTACCGCCGATTTGCAATGGTCGTCTGACGACGACGGTAGCCGCCGAAAGGCAAAAAAAAAGCTCGAC
>CAYJFD010000051.1:0-8384 GCA_964369605.1 uncultured Muribaculaceae bacterium
AAAGAATATTATATATAGATATAGTAATAAAAGATATGCTCATCGAGTTTACTGTCACTGTGGAACCTTGGGATAATGAGGGTGTGGAAGTGGAAAGTCATGTATTCACATTCACTGTTGATGTCGAACCATGGGATGTAGAAGATGTAGAAGTAGTAAAATAAAGTACGCGTATGAAAAGAAAGCTTTTAGCCTTGTTGGCATTAAATATACTGCTCTTTGCTTGTGAAAAAGAAAATGTTGGCGGAAGCCAAATAGATAATGAGATTAGTTTCACAACAAGAGGAGTCGTTACAGATAATTCCAACATAGCAGATATGACTATGCTGTGTTATGAAACTGGCACAGACGACTATGTCGCGACCTCCGATCTGCCAAATCATATGTATTTAGCAAAGGTGTCGAGAGGAAAAGAAGGAACTACCTTTTTTCCTTGGATAGTCTCTCAGAGTGCTGCACCTGCGGCGACTACACCTAAGTTACACTGGTCTCAGGGTAACAAGCACAGCTTTGCTGCCATAGCACCTCACAATATAGTAATGAATAATTTTACTCCAGCTAATGCTTCGACTGCTGGACTGCCTTCGTTTACTTACACTACGCCCGACGAGATAGACGCTTTTAAAGATGTTGTGTATGCTCTAACACTTAATCAATTAGATAATTTTATCGCGATTAACCCTGCAGATAGAGGGGTATCATTATATTTTAAGCACGCGCTTACTAAGCTTCAGTTTACAGCCCAATTAGAAAATAATGCGACTCTTGATGAAGGTGAAAGTTTTCAAGTAATAGGGCTTGTTTTACAGGATTATCAAAAGACAGGTATGTTTCAGTTTGCAAATACTACTTCAAATACAAGTGACGCGATAGCTAGTAAAGATTTTATTAGCTGGACGACAAGTGGGACTACTACTCAAACCAACTTTGATAATCTTTCATCAGAGATCATAGCGCAATCAGACGCAGACTATCTGACTAAAAAGGTAGATGTAATCGGAGGTGAAGAGGCGTTGTTTATGATTCCTCAGTATTTTGGTGCTGATAAAGCTTCTATCAAAATTTCATATATCCATACCTCTTTGGGGAACGATGGTATCTTAAAGGAATATACTCTTACCCTACCTAGTGAAGAATGGGTAGCAGGTAAGGCTTTGGCTTATAATCTAAGATTTGACCCAGCAAACGGAGCCTCTCCTTGGGCTGCTAAAGCAACAGCTACCGACTGGGAAAACGTTGATGAAAATACGTCTTCGGATGGTGGGGATTTCACTCTTCCTGAAGGAAAAAGAACTTACACTTGGGCAGATGCTGCCGATGATGGAGTGAATCCTCGTACGATAGCTATTCCTTTTGAAACGAATATTGCACTGGAGAATATTGAAGTAGAGACAAAATACTGCAAAAGCACCTCTTTTGTTGGCAATAGCCTTATTTATACAGAAAGTTATTACGGTGCAGCCGATGATGATGTTGTCGCATTCAAATTAAAGGTAAGAGATGGTTCTGATTCCGAAGGAATAGGCAATGTTGCATATCGTGTAATTAGTGTTAGAATTAGTGGAGAGAGAGCGATTATGGACTATACCAACCAATATACTGTTAGCACCCTTACAGGACTTAGTAATAACTATGGTGGCGTTGATGCCAACAAGGTACGAGTATCTAACTGCTATATTACAGCTCCCCGTGTGGAGCTGCCTACGGTATTTTATATTCCTATTGTGGATAGAGTGAATGAATTTTGGACAGACTATGGTGGCAATACAGCAAATAAAATCGATGCAGCAGATTGGACAACAGATCCTGCTTATAGTGTTGAGCTATCGTGGTACGATGGTAGCTCTACGAGTGGTTTAACTGTAGAAAAAGGATTTTCTCCTATTTCAAGCACTTATACCCCCCAAAATGCCATAAAGGTAACTCAACCTTCAAACTTTGAGGAGCAAAACTATGTGATTAATATTTTAAAAAATGGCACTATTATCTGGTCTATCCACTGCTGGGCAACAGATTATAATCCATATAGAGTAAAAGACTTTCTTATGCCTAAGCGAACGTCCACCAATCAAGCTCTAGCTGTAGGAGAAGGAGAACTACATAGCTATGCCGATGCAGAGGGGGCTGCTACACCTGTGTGGGGCACAGGAAACATCTATGGCGATAAGTTTATTATGGATAGGAGTTTGGGAGCCTTGGAACCTACATTCGTAGGCAATGGAGATGGAGGAAAACGAAAAGGGGGACTTTATTATGCTTATGGACGTAAAGATCCATTTTTAGCAAGTATTCACACTAGTCCGGGGAAACCTACTTTCACATACACTAATACTAGAATGCCTTTTGCGCAATCAGTCAAAGAGCCTTTAAAATTCTATACATCTCCAAATAGTAATTGGAATACAGAAACCTATACAGCAGAGGGCTCTACTTGGTATTGGTGTGACATAAAGATAAAATCCTCAACCGTCATTAGAAAATCGATTTTTGACCCTTCTCCTCTAGGTTTTAAGGTACCAATCAGAGAAACATGGAATAATTTTAATAATGATTCATTTAAACTATCTAGCGCTGTATGGAGTCATACTAGTTTTTCAAATGCAAAGTATTATATGACGGGATATATGAGCGGAAACGTTCTGCTTCAAGGAATAAATCAGTATGGAGAAGCGAGAACTTCGACACCTGATGGGACTAACAGAGATTGGTACTTTGAATATATATATAATAACGGTAGACCTGTTCAAACCTTTAACGCAGGAAGATCCTATGCTCTACTTATCCGCCCAATCCAAGAGTAATTATCAATAATTATATTAGAATAAAATGAAAAAGATACAATATATATTTTTAACGATATTAGCGACTCTTTCGCTTATTAGCTGCCAAGCTGAACTACCAGTAGATGACCCTATAGATATTCCTGAGGGTTATGTAAAAGTGGAGATAGATATGGAGGCTGTTTTTGGATCAAAGGAGCTTTCGACCCGTGCGGGAGATGGACCTATCGCGACACAGTACGAACAGGCTATCACTAATGCGCATATATGTGTGTTTCAATTTAGCGGAAATCCATCAAACGACAAGCTACTTCAGTTTGAGAAGGTTATTCGCGATATAAACTCATCTGGGGTAACTTACTATGCTGTATTAAAAGAGGAGAAACAGAGTGTAATTCTACACGGATTTTCTAATATTGACCAGGCTACTATAAACACTATATCTGCTAAAGACGCAGGGACAGATGAATATATTATAAATCGTTTACAGTTCTACTCAACGGCGAGCATCGAGTATGATAATACAGATGGGGCAGTAATTCTAAGAAATAGTGCGGATGGACTCCTTCCTAAATTTACTGAGGAGATCGATCTTCCTGAACTAACAACAGAAACGATTAAAACAGTAACTGCAGTAACTCTCTTTTCGTATGCACGCATAGATGTAATGATGCCTACGGCTAATGAGTACCCTATAATTCTGGGAACAAGAGTTGCAAATGCGCCTACACATCCAGCTTACCTTGCGGCCTTATCTGTACCAATAGAATATGTAGAGAGTCACGAGACCACTTACTTAAACAACCAGCCTGTATATGGAGTAACGACTGAAGCAGAAAAATGGCCTGAGCCAATCACTGCTGCTAATGAGGGCACTAAGTTTGTACAAGGCCTGTATATGTACCCAACATCGACTGCTGCAAGCTCTGATATTGGCGCAGCCACTTATGTCATATTAAGAGTAAGAAAAGATGAAAACTCTCCTGCAGAAGGCACTTACTACAAGTTATTAATGCGCCATAAAGCAGAGGGGGCGAGCGAGTTTAACTACGATATTCAAGCTTCGCACCGCTATTTAGTAAAAGTACATGCCATAAATACTGATGGCTATGCCACGGCAGCAGAGGCTATAGCTGGCCCTCCTTCAAATGTAGTTTATGATATAATAATCGATGATAGCTCTACCTCTTTTACCACTAATGGGCAGTATTATATAGGTGTAGCAAAGACTGAATATTACGCAGCAACTAACTATTCACAACAAAGTAATATGATGTATGCAAATCCAGAGATTATTAACGAAATAAACTTGGAAAATTTTGTGTATAATTCAGATGGCACTTATACATTTGACTTTGAATTTTCTTACAACGCAGGTGAAAACAGTGGTATTTTAAACTCATCACTTACAAAATCCTTGTCTATACCTATAGGAATGGAGGTTTTGTCTGAACCTGGTTACAACACTCTAGATGATTGGGATGATAGCTTTGGATCTAAAATATTACGACTAAAGACACAGTCAAAATATGCAGATGGAGAGGTCGTTATCAAAGTAGGGGAACTTATCCATAAAGCAACTATTCTTATCGGAGATGGTATTGTTACCGATTATACGAACGAAACCTTTGTGAATGAACTAACGGGGCTTGAAAGTGGTTACGGAGATGTTACGGGTCTACGCGTAGCAAACGCCTATATGGCAACTCCTCACAGCGTACATGATGCTGTTATATTTATACCAGTAGCAGAAAGAATTAATGAGTTCTGGAATACTACAAATGGCTATGCAGGTACAGAGCCAACTAATGATTATGCTAATCTAGTCAATACAAATTGGACTAATAATACCAACTATTCAGTTGAATTATCGTGGTATGATGGAGCTAATATTGATAACTTAGTGGTAGAAAAGGCATATTCGCCAGTAGGTAAAAATGCAATTAAAGTTACTCTGCCTCCTGGCTTTGAATATCAAAATATAGCAATAAATGTTAAATACGGCACAAATATTATTTGGTCGTGGCATCTATGGGTAACGGACTATAATCCATATTTTACGGACCTTAAAGATAATGAATCCTCGCCACTGGCCTACCCTATACGCATCTCTACCTACCAAAACGAACCCATGGTAGGCGAGAATAATGCCCTCCATTCGTATGCAGGTGAGCTTTGGAATACTGGAAGCATTTATGGCGATAAATTTATTATGGATAGAAACCTTGGAGCTTTGGGAGCAGATTTCGATGGGCACGGTGCTCAAGGCTCAAAAAAAGGTATCTTATTTTATCAATTTGGACGTAAAGATCCTTTCACAACAAATCGTTTAAATTCAAAACATAATAGTAAAGTGGATTTTGAGTATGTGGTTAAATCTCCCTCTGAATATGTGGCAGTAGTATCTCAAAACTGGTCTAATCAAGATTCGAATTTTGATTATATTTGGAATGACAAAAAAATTTCAAAAGACAGTTTGTTAACTGGAAAGCAAAAGTCAATTTTTGACCCATCTCCATTAGGATTTAAAATTCCAGTAAATGTTTATTCAGATGTTATCACATCTTCGAACGTGACCTTCGAAACTAATATTGGCATGAAATATTATCTAGAGGAAGGATTTGCTTTTTTTCCATATGCTGGATATTCTGATTCAAACGGCGATTTCAATTATAAAAATACTGAACTTTGGACATCTTTGGCTAAAAGTGAACCCTATGCAACTTACTTTGAAATCCAAAATACTACTAATTTAAGAAGAGAATTTAGTCATGCGAGGACCCACGGTTTCCCAGTACGTCCTATCCAAGAGTAATATCAAATGATTATGAAACGTAATTTACACATATACACACTACTAACACTTCTCCTTACGCTTGTAGGGTGCAGTAAAGAGCCATTTGGTGGTGGTCTTAGCGATGGGCAAGTGCGCCTAGCCGTAGAGCTTCTTAACAACTATTCTTCGGAGGTGGTAGAGACTCGTGCAGGAGATGCCGATATTGCGACTAGTCGCGAGAAAGCCTTAGAAAATGGAACTGTATTTGTGTTTAAATCATCTGACGGTCTACTTCAACAAACAGCCCTTCTTCAGAAAGATACGGAAACTGGAGGATATTACGCTATACTTGAGGCTTCTACCGTAGCTGTGAAAGTAAAGGCTGTCGCCAACTATGATTTGTCTAGTGTGCAATCAAAGATAGATGACAAGAGTCTTGTTGTCGAAGATCTAGTAAACAATACCTATACTACGTCAAATAAGGTTCTAAAAAACCTTGCAGATAATACTGGTTTACTACCTAAGAGTAGTCAGGTTCTTTCACTTTCTGCGATAAACGCTACGCAAGTAGAGGGCAAAAAGCTTGAGATAGACTTCGATTATGCGCGTATAGATGTGTTACTGCCATTAAATGGGCAGGAGTATCCAAAGATATTAGAAGTAACTGCGCTAAATGCTCCGGCTCTTCCTTTATCATCGACTAAAATAAGTGAGACTCATAGCGTAACACCGACAACAAACCTTAGTCCCTACCCTAGTGCTATTTCAACAGAAGTAGCTGCAAATAAGTATGTTCAAGGAATTTATGTATATCCTACTCACACAAATTTCGTATTCACAGATGAAAATGCTGTGTCTCTGCTACTAAAGGTTCAGAAGAGTTCAGAGCTGGGAGCGACATACTATAAAATTAAGTTCCGTTATTCACTTGGCACAGCATTCGCCTATGACTTACGAAGAGATTATCGCTATCTACTAAAGATAAATAGTCTAACTTCTGAGGGTTACTCTACTAAGCAAGAGGCACTAGATGCTCCTGCGGCTAATCTAGACTATAATATAGTAATCGATGAAAATTCAACTCACATCGTTAGTAATGGGCAGTACTATATAGGTGCTAGCAAGGGAGAGTATTGGGCAAAGGGTCTTAGTTACGAGAGCCATATGCTACACGCAAATCCTAAAATCGAAATACTTACATCGTGGAATGACGATACATTCGTGCGCAATACTGATGGCACGTATAGCGTAGAAATAGCCTTTACTTTGGGCGACGGTGATGGAGGTGGGATACTACACAAACTCAGCGGCGATGTAACACTACCAGATGGGGCGAGTTTTTCTACAGAAACGCCACTTGCAGATAATTGGAAAACCATAACAACCGAGCAGGAGTATACTATAATCCTCGATGAAAATTTTACTGAAGGAGATATTATAATTAAGCTTGGCGAGCTAACGCAAACCATAAAACTAACAGTCGATAAATGTGTTGTGACGGATTACACCGATAAGACGATTGTTGAGCAGCTAACAGGCTTACCAGATGGCTACGGAGGTGTTACGGGCTTGCGTGTGGCGAATAGTTATATCATCGTCCCAGACTCAGGTGCTGAAACTATCTTCTATATCCCCATAACCGACCGCATTAACGAATTTTGGGGGAATAATGGCTACGCTAATAATGCCGCCTATACCATTATTGATGGAGCTTTGGGCGAGTTTAGTGTTGAGCCTTTGTGGTACGACCAAACAAACAATCCATTAGAGAGTGGTGTAGAGATAGAAAAGGCTCTATCTCCTGTGGGCAAATCGGCAATAAAAGTTACTATCCCTAAAGCTTATAGTGATATGGGCAATATATTAGTGGCAGTCAAAAAAGGCTCGGACATCGTTTGGTCGTGGCATTTGTGGGTGACAGATTATAATCCATATAAAACCACTTCTTTTGAAAACCCAAACAGAACAACCGTAAATGAGACTGTATCCACCATTGGTGGTAAAATTCATAGCTATAACGGTACTATTTGGAGTAGTGGTATCTATAAAGATAAACTTATTATGGATAGAAACCTAGGAGGAATCTCAGCTGGTTTCGCTGGCCAAGGCAGCTCAAATTACGATAAGGGATATATAGTTTATCAATTTGGGCGCAAAGAACCATTTGCTGGAAATACAGGAAAAAAGAGCACTGACAATACTAAGTTCGATCCAACCATAAACGATAGAGCTATTAGAGGTATGGAAGATGCTACAAACAACCCACTGATTTTTGCTATTAATCAAGGTTTTAGTGATTTTGGTGGCAATACCTATTTATGGGGCGACCCAAAAGCGACTGTTGCTAATACAAATAATTTGAGTGGTCGGCAGAAGTCTATTTTTGATCCCTCGCCTGTTGGTTGGCGAGTTCCAATTAATGGGGTGTACACGTTTACGCATTCAAGTTTGCCTTGGGTGAACTCAAATGATAGAATTGGTCGAGTTTACACGCAAAATAACTCAGTATATTATACGGCTAACGGTTATCGAGCCCAGACTAGCGCAGCTCTAATTGGGGCAACTACTCTTGGTTTGTATTGGGTCGCAACGCCTGTAAATAGCACTTCTGCTTATCGTTTTGTATTTGATAGTTCAAGATTTCATGCGAGTTCGGATGGTAGAAGTGTTGGTTTTGCAGTCCGCCCCATCCAAGAGTAAACTAATGAAATAAAAGAAATGAGAAAAATTGCATATATACTAATGTTTCTGGTGGCTGTGTCTTGTTCAAAGACTCAGCACGGTCATATCTATGTACCGAGTGATGATGCTATTGGCTTCACATCTCA
>CAYJFD010000052.1:0-7553 GCA_964369605.1 uncultured Muribaculaceae bacterium
CCAATCAAGAGCTTCTTAATTTATATTAACCGTCCAACTTTCGGGGGTCATATCATCTTTCGATACTCTCTTTTCTGGCGGTATGGACGGGACTCGAACCCGCGACCCCCTGCGTGACAGGCAGGTATTCTAACCAGCTGAACTACCACACCAGTTTTGTTGCTTTTGAGAATGCAAATGTAGGAATTATTTTTTTATCTGCAAATTTTTCTCAATCCTTTTTAAGGTATTTTTTTATCTATATTTTTTCTCAGTTCGTTTCTCCTTATTAATCAAGATTTTAAGAAAAAGAAATGATTATGCAGTAAAGAAAGAAAAATGTACATTCCCATACTTTTTCTCCTTTTGAAAATGTGGATGATTCTTAAATGAGTACGACGCTGGATGCTCTAGGATAAAAATTCCTCCGTCACTTTTCAGTATCTTAGCCTCTATTACTTTGTCAGGGATAGAAGAAAGATCCTTTAGATCATAAGGTGGATCAGCAAAGATTAAATCAAACTCTACGGTACATATTCCTATAAAGTCAAATACATTTTGGTGTAGAACCTTCATTGATTCCTGTACCCCTAACTTTTGAGCTTCCCTTTTAATAAATGATACATTCGTAGGATTCATCTCACATGAGATTATCTCAGTACAACCTCTTGACGCGAATTCAAAAGATATACTACCTGTTCCAGAGAAAAGATCTAACACTCGAATTTCCTCGAAATCATACTGATTCATCAAAATATTAAAAAGACCCTCCTTAGCAAAATCGGTTGTTGGTCGTGCTGAATAATTTGTTGGGGGATTTATATTTTTCCCTTTTAGTGTGCCACCTATTATTCTCATATATAGATATAATTAACGTAAGATAATGCTGAATGTAATAAACTTTCGTTGTTTATTTAAGCGATAGAAATCACCCCAGCTGTGTATTTTTCTAAAATTTTCACTAAATCTTCAGACAGCACTCCTAATGAAGAAACAGGAGTATGTGCAGGATTAAAGAATAGTTCTCTCATCACTAAGAAGATATAATATGAAGCAGTCACACTATCATTAACTTTGTAGCTTGCTGAAAGAAGTAAGCTATCACCTTCCATTGCCACTATGTTTAGAAGTGACTCTGAAACTAATATTAATACCTTATTGTGTGACTCTACCTGTGAGATCTTGGATAAGAGTTTGAGAATTAGAGGAAAGACTTGCTCGTTTTTGAACTGCCTTGTTTCAAATTTATCTCCTGGCAGAGCATAGATGAGAGCTGCTCCAAAATTCTCTAATGTTTTTGTATATACGATATCGTTCTCTTCGATATCGTAAAGTTCAGAAAGTATCACTCTTCTTTTAAGTTCATTATAGCCCTCAAGTGGAACAAGCGTATACTTCTCTGTATTATAAAAATAAGATGAGTCGGAATAATTTATATTTTTTTTATTCTTACTCATCTTATTATAGTTTTAGTATTTAGCTAGGAGAAGCACTCCTATCCTTTATTATTCCCAGTTACCTGCGTTATTATTAGGACGCTCTATACTTCCTACCTTAATTCCCTTGTAACGCTCTAGACTTTCTTGCTCCTCTTTAAAGTTAATAACTAATTGACGATCTAGTCCTGAAAGAAGAAAATCGTAGTGAATATTAGCCTCGAATAATGGAACATCGATTCCTGAAACCTTACGTACGACAGTATTAACTTCAATTAATCTACCACCTGAGAAAGGTATATATATAATCGAATCTACAGGGAAAGATAAATCAGTTAAAATAGCCTCTTTCACTGGTACTCTAAGTGTATCTCTTCTTACAAGATTTTGAGCAACTGCTAGAGAGTCGTCAAATGAACCAATTTGCTTTACAATAGTTACTTCACCATTATAATAGAAATCAAGAAGTGAGTCTAATGACTGCACAAATACGCCATTCTCTTCTTTATAAGCTACTTCTAAAGTTCTAAGGGCCTTTAATCTCTCGATAGCAACTTTTTCTCTTCTTTGAGTTTCTTCATTAAATCTAAGTGGTCTCATGATGCTATCAAACACAAGATAAGCCAAGACTAACACAACAGCTGTTAGAGCAACCTGAATTAGGATTTTAGTAGTTTTATTCATTTATTTATTTTTTATAATATTTCTAAAAACAAAATTTAACACGCAAATTTATAAATAATAATTAGTACTTCAAATATATTTTTAATTTTGCACAACGAAATTAATAAAAAGAGAGTCAAATAGTGAAAATTACAAAAGATCAAATAACGAAACTGAACGATTTAATATCAGCCTCTGAACAAATCAGTATAATATCTCACTTCCGCCCTGACGGAGACGCGATGGGGTCATCTCTAGGATTTTATCATTTCCTGTCTTGTTCAGAAAAAAAAATAAGAGTAATCCTTCCTAGCCCCTACTCTAGCTCGGTTAAATTCTTAGATCCTGACTCAAGTATTCTAATCTATAATTCTAGCAGCACTAACAATAAGGACATAGAAGAATATATTTTAAACAGTGATCTTGTACTGTGTTTAGACTTCAACACCATCAGCAGAACTGAAGAACTAGCCCCTCACATTATCAAGACAAAGGCTAAAAAAGTGCTTATCGACCACCATCCTAATCCTGAAAAAGAGCACTTCGATCTAATATTCTCCTACCCCGAGAGTTCCTCTACTTGCGAGTTAACTTATATGATTCTGAAGGAGTTATTGCCTCTTCGAGGCAATACCGAGGCGCAGCTTAGCTACAAAATAGCCGAAGCCATCTCTACTGGACTCATAACAGACACAAATAACTTTAACAACTCAAGCACGCAGTTGACGTTTCAAGTAGCTAGCGAACTTATTGCTATTGGTATTGATCTCGCAGAGATTAAGAACAAAGTATTAAGCAATTTTAGCTTAAACAGGACAAGACTAATAGGAGATTTACTACTTAATCAACTAATCGTACTTGAAGACATAGGAGTAGCATACACGATACTAACTAGCGAAATGAAAGAGAAGTATGATTTTCAAATAGGTGACAGTGAGGGATATGTAAATATTCCATTGACGATCGAGGGAATTAAGGTATCAGCGTTCTTCTCTGACTGCGATGACCATTTTCGCGTATCTTTAAGATCAAACTGCGACATATCAGTCAATGAGTTCTCACGTCTCTACTGCAATGGAGCTGGGCACGAAAGAGCTGCTGGAGGTCGTCTTGAACTAGGCTATGATGAATTGAAAGCTTATTTTGAGAATAGTATACGAGAATATTTAAGCAAATAAGCATTTTTATATTATCTTTGCAAGATATGCGCAAGACACTCATATACATATTATTAATTCAGGTATTGATTTTTAGCGCTTGTGAATCACAAAATGAGATTATAGTGATAGAGCAAGAAGAGCAAATCGATAGCTATTTAGAGGAAAATTTTCCTGAAAACACCATAATAGTCAATAATGGTTCAAGAAGAATTATTATTGAAGAAGAGGAGGAGGAGACAAAGAGTGATATTATTACACTTGAAGACGGAGATACAGTAAAAATGTTCTATGCTGGTTATGTTTTTGATAATGGGCCTTCAGGATTATTTACTACAAACATTGAGTCTCTAGCTATAACATCTGGGCTAGAGTTAACTGAACCAAATTTTGAAATACTAGAAGTAAAATACGATAAGGACACATTTATTCAAGGCCTCTATGATGGGCTTAAAGGCGTAGAGAAGGACGAACACTCATTAATAGTATTCTCTTCAAAATACGGCTTCTATGACAAAGAGCTAACTTCTGTGCCAAAAATGAGCGCGCTTATCTACGAAGTATTTATTGTTGATATTATAAAAAATTAATATGAAATTTAAAACTTTTTCCACTCTTTTAATATCCTCTATCATTTGCACATTCATACTGATACCATCATGTGCAATAGAAGTAGAGGACACAAACGATGAGATTCAAGAGAAATTCATTAAAGCCTACATAGAAAAATACTACCCAGGTTATGAACCCGACGAAGATGGTATCTATGTTATCGAACATAAGACCACTCAAGGTGAAAGGGTTGATTCATACGACTCTTGCTACGCAGTTGTGCAGTACTCAATAAGATCGCTTGACAAGACCTACATATACTCATCTTATGATTCTGTTGCTCAGAAAATAGGTCAGTACTCTCCTAGCATTTATTACGGGAGTCACATATGGTCTATCGGTCAAGATTTAAATGCTATAGGACTTGAAAAAGTAGTTTCTAAATTACAAGTAGGTGGATCTATTTCAGCCATCATCCCGCCAGAGATGCTGGGCGAAACATTTTCAGGAGATTTGACAAACTCAGACGGAAACTACAAACTATATGAGATACAACTTGACAGCATTATTCTAGATATAGATGAACACCAAAGTAATCTAATGCAGGCATACTCTGATAAATATTATGACGGCATGGATACGACTAATGCTAACTACTATTTCAAGAAAATTCACACAAATGCAATTGTAGACACTATTGAAAATAGTAATACTGTCTATCTTAACTATATAGGTAGACTCTTAAACGGCCTAGTTTTTGACACAAATATTGCAGACACTGCGATGAAATACGGAATTTACGATCCTGCCAGAGATTACACTACAGGATTTGACTTCAGCTATTTCAAGGACTCAGTAGACGTACTACTTAACAACAGCGACATCGCAACTGGCTTCATAAGAACTGCTTGGAAATTAAACTATGGTGACAAAGCTATCGCATTCTTCTCATCTGACTATGGATATGGAGATTATGGCAATATCTCTGAAGGAGGTAGTATCCCTAGCTATAGCCCACTATTCTTTGAAGTGTGGATGGAGAACTTAGAGCGAAAACCTAATGTAGAGCCAGCAGAAACAGCAAAGACATCTAATAATATCACGATGAGCAAATAATATGCTAATCGCAATAGCATAAAAAAAGACACTTTCATTTTTTGAAAGTGTCTTTTTTTATATCATCTATTTTTTAACCATTCATAGAAACAAGGAACTCATCATTATTGATAGTCTTCTCTAACTGAGACTTCATAAACTCCATTGCCTCTACGCAGTTCATATCTGCAAGATAGTTACGCAGTACCCATAATCTACTTATCTTTTCCTTCTCAAGAAGTAAATCATCCCTACGTGTACTACTAAGAGTAACATCTACAGCTGGGAAGATACGCTTATTAGCAAGCTTACGATCTAACTGTAATTCCATATTACCAGTTCCCTTAAATTCTTCAAAGATAACCTCATCCATTTTAGAACCTGTTTCTGTTAATGCTGTTGCAAGAATAGTCAATGATCCTCCATTCTCAATATTTCTAGCAGCTCCAAAGAATCTCTTAGGTTTATGTAATGCATTCGCATCAACACCACCTGAAAGAACTTTTCCTGAAGCAGGCTGTACTGTATTAAAGGCCCTTGCAAGACGAGTTATAGAATCTAATAATATTACAACATCATGTCCGCACTCCACTAAACGCTTTGCTTTCTCTAATACAATATTCGCCACCTTCACATGTCTTTCTGCTGGCTCATCAAAAGTAGAGGCTACGACTTCCGCATTAACGCTTCTTGCCATATCTGTTACCTCCTCTGGACGTTCGTCAATTAAAAGAACGATCATATATACCTCAGGATGGTTATTCGCTATTGCGTTAGCTATAGATTTTAATAAAATCGTCTTACCTGTTTTTGGTTGTGCTACTATTAGTCCCCTTTGTCCTTTTCCAATAGGAGTAAATAAATCTACGATACGAGTAGATAAGTTACTTGATCCATTCTCTGTAATATTGAATTTCTGATCTGGAAATAGCGGTGTTAAGAAATCAAATGGAACCCTATCGCGAATAAATTCTGGAGATCTTCCATTAATCTTATTTATCTTTACTAGTGGGAAATACTTATCGCCCTCTTTAGGAGGTCTAATCTCACCTAAAATAGTGTCTCCTGTTTTTAAAGCATAAGACTTAATCTGAGACTGAGAAACATAAATATCGTCAGGAGAGTTTAAATAATTATAATCAGATGAACGCATAAAACCGTAACCATCAGGCATAATTTCTAAAACTCCTATAGCGTCAACGATTCCTTCATACTCATATTTTATCTCTTGTTGAACTTCAGACTGCTGTACTTCTTCTGATTCTACATGTTGCCTTATTGAAGATACCTCAGAATCTCTGTTTGTCTGTTCCTTAGATTTTCTTGGTCTCTTTGCTCTGACTTCCTCAGTTTTTGGAAGTTCCTGAGTTACTTGAGCCTCTGCTGAACTTTCATCTACTTTCCCTGATGCATCTGGCGTATTTGTATTAACCTGTTGCTTTCTTGTTGTACGTTGTCTTGCTGGTTTTTTGACTTGTATTTCAGTCTGGACTGACACTTCGTTATTATCAGTAGCTGGCTTATCAACTGTTTGCACCTCGCTCACTGATCTTTGCTGCTGCGGTCTTTGTTTTTGTTGATTTGTCGCTTGCTGATTCGCAGGTCTTTCTTGACCTTCTACTCTTTCCTTCCTTTGAGGTTTAGGTTGTCTTTGAGGTTTATCACTCTCTACAACTAATCCGTTATCGTTTTTAAAAGTATTATCTTTCTTTGTGTTATTCTTCTTCTCTGGAATATTATTTGGCTCCACGACTACAGGATTTTCAACATTTGGCTTTTGAGACTTTACGACTTTTGTTCTTGGCCTCTTTGCGCGTGGATTTTCATTACTGTGAATAGCTTGCTCATCTAGAATCTTGTATATTAAATCCTCTTTTGAATAAGAGTCCGATTTTTTAATATTCAATTCTTTCGCTATTACGATTAAGTCCTCTTGACTTTTAGAATTTAATTCAATAATATTATACATTGATTGTTTTTTTAACTGTGGTACGGCTAGAACTGCGGTCTCCACATTAAGATGTTTAAATTATAAATTTCTGGTATCTTCCAGGAAAAGCCTATTGAATGTTAGGCTTAAATAAATGTGACTCGTAAGGGATTCGAACCCCTGACCCACAGATTAGAAATCTGTTGCTCTATCCAGCTGAGCTAACGAGCCGATTCGTTTTTGAAACGGGTTGCAAAGATATACAAAATATTTCATTTTCAAAACATTTTCAATAAAATTCATTTTTTTTAAAAAAAGTTGCAAATAATTTTGGAATATAAAATTTTTCTACTACTTTTGCAGTCCCAAAACACAAACGGGCACTGGTGCCATAGCTCAGTTGGTAGAGCAAAGGACTGAAAATCCTTGTGTCCCCGGTTCGATTCCTGGTGGCACCACAAAAAAGAGAGAAGCAAGAAAATGCTTCTCTCTTTTTTTGTGGTGCCATGGGGCACATATATAACAGCAGTGAACTGTTGAAGGAGGCACACTACTGCGTAGTGGTCGTCTGATGACGACGACAGGACAACGAAAAGATTTGCGGATGTGTAAAGAGAAGCAAGCAAGAAAATGCTTCTCTCTTTTTTGTGGTGCCATGGGGCACATATATAACAGCAGTGAACTGCTGAAGGAGGCACACTACTGCGTAGTGGTCGTCTGATGACGACGACAGGACAACGA
>CAYJFD010000052.1:7653-7973 GCA_964369605.1 uncultured Muribaculaceae bacterium
AACAGCAGTGAACTGCTGAAGGAGGCACACTACTGCGTAGTGGTCGTCTGATGACTACGACAGGACAACGAAAATAGAGTATACTTCATTTTTTCATAGATAAGCAGCAGTCTATTTTAGTTTAAATTTCAACATTCCTTTTGAGCTACATATCTGCGTCAGTTCATCTACTATGTTTTTAGTATCCGTTTCAGTAGTGCTTACCTCTTTTGCAACAGCGATAACATCTGCAAGTTTTGGCTCTCCTTGCCCGTTAATGGTTGTGGTGTGATAGCCATTAAAGCCTGTGCTTGGCAGAATATCATAAGCTGGCGAGAGTT
>CAYJFD010000053.1:0-7862 GCA_964369605.1 uncultured Muribaculaceae bacterium
TTTGAGTTGGGTTCTATCTATTCTGGGCAGATAGTTTCCTTTACAAAGCTAATAGGAGAGATGCAGGATGCTGGAAACACCACAACGCTATCTCACTATCTTACTCTTCTATCAGACTGTGGCTTGCTTGGCGGAGTGAGTAAATATGCTGCCGAACAGGTGCGTTCTCGTGCATCACAGCCTAAGTTTCAGGTCTACAATAATGCACTAATATCTTCGCAAAGCAGTGAGAAATTTGAAGATATGATTCTCAATCCCAAAGAATGGGGACGCTTGGTAGAATCATCAATCGGAGCACATCTAATCAACTACGCAGCAATGGAGCGTTTTAATCTATACTATTGGAGAGAGAAGAATGACGAGGTAGATTTCATCATTGAGCAGGGAGGTAAGGTAATAGGTATTGAGGTCAAAAGTGGCAGAAGAACGACGAATAAAGGAATGGCTATCTTTGCTGAGAAGTTTAACCCTAAAAAGGTTATTGTAGTCGGTACAGGCGGTATTCCACTTGAAGAGTTCTTGTCTATGAATCCAGTGGTGTTATTTTAATAATAAGATTCAAAAATAAAGATCCATAAAAACAAGGCAATTCTATTCTTTTATCTGGGGTTACGATCCTAGTTCTGAGAGTAAAATCATTATAGTCGGAGCAAATGCTTGATAGAGCAACTTATGTAAATGTAACACGGAAATATTATTAAAAACAAATAATGGAAGAAATTAAAGAGTTAATCGAAAAAACTAAAGAATTTAATATGTAATCTTTATGTCGTAATTCAACACACCATCACCGCTTCTGCCTTTTTTAATCATAACTATGTATAACCCCGCCACCCACTACGTAATCGTCAATAAAGAAGACTGAACTTTGTCCTTTAGCTAAAGCCCATGCGTGGTGCTCTAATAATGTAACTTTTAAAAAATTTTCATCAATTATTGAAATCTTGCAGTAACCCTCAGGATTGACACCTATACCTCTTACCTTAACTTTAAGATATTTTGAATCTTTAGCTAGTTTTAAATCTATAAATGAGTAGTCTTTAAGAATAAATTCCCTATATATCAGCGAAGAAGAGTCACCAATGATAATAGAGTTCGATTCAGGATCAATATGGATTATACTTAGGCTTTTATACTCTTGATTGTCTATACTTAATCCCTTTTTCTGAGCTAGAGTATAGAATGGGAAACCAGAGTGAGTCCCCACTTTTTTAATTGAATCCGCATCAAGTTTCACGAACACATCACCTGGGCATACTTCCACGCCTTGTGAAATAAGCCAGTCAGCGAATTTTAGACCCTTAAAGAAGCATACACCCATACTTTGTTTTTTCTGGGCAATACTACTCCATCCTCTTGCAATCATATATTCTCGAACCTGATCTTTTGTTAGATCTCCTAGAGGAAATATTGCTCTGCGTAGAATATTCTCCTCCAGAGCCCAAAGATAATAAGACTGATCCTTAGTTGGGTCTAAGCCTTGTTGAATGAAAGTGTGCCCATTATAAGATTTCGTTCTACAGTAATGGCCAGTAGCTAACAAGCCTCCACCTCGCTGGTCAGCTATCTTTGCTAGTAATCTCCATTTGATCTCCTTATTACAGATAGCACAAGGAGAAAGCATAATGCCTTGCTTGCAAGCAGAAATATAGGGCTTGATAATCCTTTCAGAGAATTCTTTGCTCGCATCGTATATTTCTACAGGTACACCAGTATGGGCTGTTAATTCATTCAGTGAAGTGATGGTCTCATCGGATGGGCTAGGGGAGAGCATAGAGAAGTAGATAGCACAGGGCTGATAACCTTGCGCTATAAGCATTAGAAGTGCAGCTGCACTATCTATTCCGCCACTCACTCCTATATAAACCTTTTTCAATTTTATACTACTTTAATATTGTTAAGAAGATTACTCTCTCTACAATTCGCTCAGAAATTATTTTCACAAACTTACATATTATTTTTAAAACTCATCAATAACTTTTCTATGAAGAAAGTATTAACTAAGAAAAATCGGTGCCTAATATTTTCTAGAAAAACCCAGTGTCAAAAGTGATAACTAAGTTGATAAATAATATCTAAATAACTTGTGTATTTGAGTTTTTTGGTATAACTTTGCAGTCTCATAAATACTTAAATTTTAGGAGATAACGGGGTCTTGTCCTAGAGTTTAAGATAAATAACAAAACAGACCCAGAGTTAATTTATGACAGAAAAGAAATATAGTTCACCAAGAGTAGACTTAATTGAAGTTGAAGTCGAGATCGGATTTGCATCATCAACACAATCAGGAGAAATTATAGACATGACTGATGGTGGAACTTTAGGATCTGGTGGTTATTAGTAGTAATTTTAAACAAGGAAAGAGTGATGAAAAAATTATTTTTAAGTGCTTTTATAGCAATGACTGTTCTATCTTGTTCCCAAAATGAAACTGGCAACACGCAAGGCGAATTAGTAGATGGCTTGATTCAAGTAACAATAAAGCCAGAACTTATTACCAAAGCAGGCGGTAGCACAAATGACACTAGGGCTGTTTTAGATCCAGCAACTGGTGGTCTAACATGGGAACAGGGCGAGTTTGCTGACAACAATGCAAATACCTTTATTTATCCTTACGGAGGGCTTGGTACTGAATATACACTCCCAACGTATCAAGGTACTTACGATAATTTGTTGTTAGAAGCAAATAAAGACAAGGCTTATATGCTCACTTCCACTGCTACAGATAGCAAAAACGTGAGTATGACAGGTCAATTACCTGCTGATATAGGCTCATATTATGTTTATGCTGTGGTTCCAGCTAATCAGGATATAATTGATGTTACTGTGCCTGATGTAGAAGGTAATCAAGAAGTGATAGTAGATTACACAACATTAATCAATGGGGTGTATGATATTGATTCAAAAGATCTTTCATCTATTAACAGAGAGATAGGAAAAAATTTACCACTTTTGTCTAAGCCTATAAAGATAGCAGTAGAAGATGGCGCTACGAATGGTCAATTCACTACTAAAGCTCAGTTCTATCCACTGTATAGTATGATTAATGTGAGATTTTCTTATGCTCAGCTTTTGACATACCATCAGACTCTACCATATACTACATACGGCTATTTAAGAAAGGTAGCTGATAATAGTGGTTATAAAATATCTTTAGACACAAAAATAAAGAGTATTAAGGCGGAGATTGTATTTGAAGAAAAAGCGAAATCATTTTTCCCAAATAATGCAGTATACCCACTTACAGAGGCGCAAGCGTATGCTCATGAGACGGGAGTTACTATAAATGATGCTTATGAAGAGGGAGCACCTGTTGTTCATTTTGGTGAAGTAATAGTGCCAGAATATGAAATTAATTGGCCAAATTATATGCATTATTTCTATTATTTAGGCGATAATGCTGCTGAGGATGGGGTGCTAAATCAAAAAGGGCAACCTATATCAGCAGATTTTATATCTACAACCTTTAACTTCAATGAATCAATTAGACTAGAAGAGATAATGAGTGTAGATCAGGTGATTTCAACATTAACTCTAAAGGGTAATGCTGTTAATTTGGAGTCAGATATAGTTGTTCCAGAAGAGTATGTTAATCACTGTCTTAGTATTCCGGTGATAGCTCCTCCAACGACGAATATTTACGAATTTCTTCCATTCGGAGGTATAGAAATGGAAGTAAGGCTCTACATAGAGGTAGATAACGGAGATGGTACAACAACACAATTAACTAATGAAAATGGCTATAGTCAGACTGAAAAGTTTTTTGAATCAACACCAACGTCTCCTGCATTCTTTTTGTATCCTGGCCATAAATATGTTTATTATCCAAAATTTAGCTTAGTACATTAATAGTTGTTATTGCGAATAACGTCTTATATTACAAACAAACGCAGTCATATAACAAAATGGCTGCGTTTTTTTAAGGTCTCATTACTCATCTTTATTTTTGAGTTGAACCACTCCATCACGATTTGTTTCTCAATTTCGATGGCTCTCGCTGCTCCCGATATTTTGCAATTGGATACACTTTGTAAATAATTAGGTTCTACAAAAGCAACAATATCAATAATACGATTGTCATTTATTGACATAATGTAGTATTATATGTGTGAAGTTACCCTAAGGTTAGGGCAAAGCGCAGGCCTAGTGCTTCAGAGATAAGGATAAATGTTGAGAGCTGCATATCTGTTTCGCCCTTTTCAAGCATAACAATATACTCTCGCTTTTTGCCTATCTTTTCAGCAAGTGCCTTTTGAGTTATTCCAGCTGATTTGCGTGCATCTTTGAGTATCTCAGCATAGTACCACGCTCGAGATTTAGCATCAAATTCTGTACGGTTGGTCTCTCCCTCTGCTCCGTATTTAGCAGTAAGCATATCGTTCACAGTAGGAAGCGATGCTAATTTTGCAGGATCTAATTTTGGTCTCATTACTCAATTGTTTTAATAATGCGTTCAGCTATTTCTATCTGTCTCTTATAATCCTTTGTAGATTACTTCTGAAAACCATTCAGAAGTAATATCTGCGTGGATTCGACAATATTGTCGTGGTCAATAGTAAAGTGTATAACTCTATATTCATTATTTCGAATTACTATTCTCATAACGCATGAGTAATATATTTATTACATATAACCAAATACAATCTCTATAAATGCAGATATTTCTACTTATTTAATGGGGTTTAAGGTTATTGCCATCAAAAATATCCATTACTGATGACTAACGATGAAAATGGCAGATACAAAAAAGCACCTAAATCGGTGCTTTCTAATCGTTTATGTGTTTTTGAGTTAATTTGTTAATTATTAACTATTTGTCAATGCAGGAATCGCAACTATTTAATAGTCAGCGAATTGTAATTTTTTCGATACAAACACGCTACTAGAAAGTGCAAAATGTTGATATTCAGCGTATTGCAAATACCATTTTGCTTGAAAATATTTTTTGCGGTACAAATCATAATTTTATTACTCTTGTATATATTTGTGTTATAGGTTATTATGAAAATCGCTCATTTACCGTGACCATTTTGTCACTTTCTTTTTTACTCAAAAATCGACTGTTTTTAGCTTACTTTCCACCGTAGTATCTTTTCAATGTTTCACCACCCAATTTCCGCTCTTGTCAGAACCTTGGCGTTCTATAATTCCACGCTCTTTTAGCGATGCAATATCTCGCTTTATAGTCTTGTCGCTAACACCAAATTTCTCACTTAAACTCTTCGCAGAAATAGTGCTATCTTCCTGCATCGCCTCAATAATTTTCACCTCACGCTCCGTCAAATTTACAGGGACATTTACAGGGACATTTACAGGGACATTTTGTGCAGCAATATGCAAATTACGATTCTTCAACTCATTCTGCTCACCCATCAAAAGGTTTCTAAAGAAGAGCTCGATGTGAGTAGTCGTTGCAAACACACCTTTGGCGATATTTTTATAATTAGCCCTTACAAGTGCATTTCTAAAGTACCACGAGTGAGTCGCAAATGGCTCGTTTGCAACGTCAAAACCTAAGGTTCTCAGGTACTTAATCACAAAGAGTGCTGTTGTTCGAGTGTTTCCCTCCTCGAATGGGTGTATCTGCCAAAGGTCAGAGGTAAACTTTGCAATGTGAGCCGCAATATCACCCTGCGAGAGGTTGCGATAATCAAAACTCTTCTCTTGGTTTAGATCATACTCAATCGTCTCACGTAGGTTCGCGGCATTGCCATAAATCACACTCTCGCTATCCAACACCCACTCTCTTTTCGAGATATTATACTCTCTAACCCTTCCAGCGTGAGGGTATATCCCCTCGAATAGTCGCTTGTGGATAGTCAGATACTCAACAACTGAGAAGTTAAACGACCTTTCAGATAGTATCTCAGTAATCCTCGTTGCCACTTTGTCCGCCTCCTCGGTTCTGCTCGTGTCAGCATCACGTTTATCTATATTCTGATAGTAGCTATCAATCTGCTCCTTTACATCTTCGATGGTGATATCGCCCTCGATATGCGAGCAGGCAGTTTCGAGCAGGTAATCGGACGTTTTAAGCCCATCAACCAGCTGCAAACCAATTGCAGTTCGCCACGCAAGCCCCCTCTCACGAGCCTGTGGTTCACCTTGGCGGATATATTCATCAAAATTTATATTTGTATCTTTCATGGCCTTAATGTATTATCACTGATCTGTTTAACCACATCCAAAATAGTTTGTCCGTCAACGAATAAACCCTGTTGTGCTCTGTTATCAAGTCTCTCTCAAGCAGTTTTCGAGTGGCAGCTTGAACCGAGCTCGCAGAACTAAGGCTGTATCTCTTTATGAAATCACTCGACAATATCTGCTCCGCTTTGCCCTCTTTGGCGATGGCATATAGTAGCTCTTTTTGTTTCTGTGGGATATTGGATAGAGTCTCTCTAAAGATTGTGTCATACAAGCCAATCATATCATCTACTGCGGCTTTGACGTGCTCCATTGTGCACTCTTCGCCCTGCTCAGAAGAGGCAAAAACCTCGTTGAAGCACTTTTGTAGGTAGAAGGTGTGCCCCTCAAATAGGTCGTAAACCCACTCCACCACCTCGGGCGATACACTGCGCTTACTTGGCTCAAAGTGCGAGATAACAAACTCTGTATATATATCCTTTGGAATTGCTCCAAGCTCCATCACATCTGCTGAACGATAGAAGGGGCGTGCCGAAGATAGGAACATAGCCTGCATCATACTGCGCTCGCTCCCTGCAAAGATAAAGTTGCAGTTCTCTATCTTTTGGATATGGCCTCTAAGTAGCGCCTCGATGTTCTTCTCTGAGTACTTTGCAATCTGCTGAAACTCGTCAATGGCTATAAAACAAGGTCTGTCGGCCGATGCTAATAGTGAGAAAATCTCCTCCAAAGTATATTCGGGGCGATCAATATCTCCAAGCTCCACACTAAACTCAGGCAGTCCGCTCATAGGGTTGAATCCAAACTTTCCGCTCAGCGACTTTAGTGTCTGAGTGAATTGTGCAACCATCTTCTGACTGCGTGGTAGTAGCGTGTCAAAGACAGTCTTACCAAGCGTATAGGTAAACTCCCTTAGCGAGGTAGTGTGCAGAATATCCAGAAAGAATGTATAGTAATTTTCGGCAATCTCAGGCTTGTCGTAGCAAAACTGAATCAGACCAGTCTTGCCCATACGTCGTGGCGAGATGATAACCATATTATTACCATTGGTGATAGATTTCACAAGCCTTGCCGACTCACTGACTCTATCACAAAAATACTCAGGCTCAATTCGCCCCGTCACTATAAATGGATTCTTATTCATAATCTACCTTATTTCTTGCAAAATTAATTATTTATTTTGAATTATGCAAATTGAATAATGAGATTCAATTTCTTAGCGGATAATTCTATCTATAACAGAATCAAAGTAGATAATCATTACATATCTTCAAGCGTTAAACAACACGTCTCAATGCTATACTTGTTAAGAGCCTTACTCTTCAGATGCTCGACTTTCTCGGCAAGTAGTTCTGGTTTGAAGTTCTTACGCTGACGTTTAACTTCCACGACTAATGCTTTATTTTTCTCAAGACCAATAGCTACTATATCAATCTCATTTTGAGCACCCTTTGGCTCCCACCAAGAACCAATATTACGGTATTGGAAACTCTCAGCAAGTTGCTGTTTGAAATATCTCTCAAGTGTATATCCAGAATATGTTGGATAGTCATTTTAAATTATGTTTTGTAGTGCAGCATAGTTTTTAATCTCTATCAGGGAGCGATTGCGGTCGAAATAGTTGAACCAGAATCGAATAAAGCTATCATCTATCTCATATCGAACATTTTGTCCGCCCTCCTTACTCAATATTGGACGTACACGACGGATAATATTAT
>CAYJFD010000054.1:0-7811 GCA_964369605.1 uncultured Muribaculaceae bacterium
AAGATCCTACGAGCATAATAAGGTGTTAATTTGGAGCATTATCATCTTTGTTTCTATATGCGCATTATTCTTTAATGATGTGAATTTCAATAGTGACCTAATGAGACTAAATTATACCCCAAAACACTTAGCAAAAGCTGAAGAAAAATTAAATAGCTTCTCGAATATTAGCACTACTCGCTCAAATATACTCTTTCTTAGTTCTGCAACAAATCAAGAAGATGCCATAAAAGCCTACACCTCACAGAACTGCATTCTAGACTCCCTAAAGAATATAGGAGAAGTCAATAGCATTTCTGACATCTCAGACTTAATTATCAGTAATGAAAACCAGGAACTAAGACTTGCAAAATGGTCTAACTTCTGGACAGAGCAGAAACGCAAGGAAGTTCTAATGACTATAAGAGAATGTGAGGATGAGCTAGGTTTTGAAACTGGTTCATTCTCAGAATTTGAAAAACTTATCTCATATAACTTTAATCCTATTAATTATGGTAAGATGTCTAATATCTTCCCTGAATGGATTACCGTAGGCGATTCTGTTATGACTATCATCTCGCAGGTCAATATCGATGATGCTAAAAGTAATAATGTATATTCTGCTTTTAAAGATAATAGGCACATCATAATAGCTGATAGAGCACACTTTGCTAGTTTAATGGCAGAAGATGTAAAAAACAACTTCTTTCTCGTTCTCTATATATCAGGTTTCTTAATCTTTAGTGTTCTATTAATATCATACGGAAGACTAGAACTTACGATTATAGCCTTTATGCCTATGCTTATAGCTTGGGTGATAATTATAGGACTTATGTCCATTTTTCAGATAGAATTTAACATAGTCACTATCATCCTATCTACTTTTATATTCGGCATAGGTGATGATTTTAGTATCTTTGTTATGGATGGACTACAGAGTGAGTATAAAAGTAAAACAGGAATATTCTCACACCATAAAAGAGCTATATTCATCTCTGCTATCTCTCTGATTGTCGGTATGGGGTCCTTAATATTCGCAGTGCATCCAGCGATGTACTCTCTAGGTATCATTTCTCTAATCGGAATGGCTGTAGTGCTCCTTGTATCATACACTATATCACCTATGTTATTTCGTCTTTTGATAACTAGGCATACAACAAAAGGGAACTTTCCTCTAACTATACTTGGACTCCTACATACGATTTATGCCTTTTCTATATTCATCGTTGGTACTATAATAATTCAACTTTGTATAATTCTTACCTCATTTTTGTTATTTAATAAGCACAGAAGAGAACTGATTATTCATGCGATGGTCAAGACATTCACATCTTTCCTTGCCAAGGCGATGTTTACGATCAAACAACAAAAGATTAATACAGAGAACCTTAATTTTAATAAACCTTCGGTTATTATAGCAAACCACCAGTCCATAGCAGATATAATTCTAATATTGAGTCTTCATCGTAAAATAATAATGATAACTAAAGATTGGGTATGGCGTAGTCCTATTTTAGGCCCGATCGTTAGGTTTTTAGGTTTCTATAATGCCTCTGATGGTTTTGAAGATTCTATTGAAAGACTAGGCGAAAAAGTTAAACAAGGTTATAGTATAATGATTTTTCCTGAGGGTACTCGCTCTGCAGATAATGAAATTAAACGCTTCCATAAAGGGGCATTTTACATAGCAGAAAAATTAAAACTAGACATCACTCCTATACTTTTTTACGGAAATGGAGATATCTCTTCGAAGTCCCAACCATTATACATTAAAGTATCTGACCAAATAACAAAGGTCTTAGAAAGAATTCCTTATGACTCACAAGAATATGGAATAGGCTATAAAGAAAGATGTAAGAATATTCAGAACTTATTAAGAAGGGAATACAGAGTACTATACGAGGAATTTAACCGCGCTTCTAATTCTTATTTTAGAAATGCAATTATCGCAAACTATACATATAAAGGGCCTGTTCTTGAATGGTATATGAGGGTAAAACTCAAATTTGAGAAATGGTACGATAGTTATGACAGACTACTACCTAGGGAGGGAATTATCTTAGACTTAGGATGTGGCTACGGAGCTATGGCGTACTTACTATCTATCTATTCTAATAGGAGAAGGATCATAGCTATTGACTACGATGGGGATAAGATAGATGTCGCAAATAACGCCTTTTTAAAAAATGAAAGAATAAATTTCTATAAAGAAGACATTAGGAATTATAACATACCTCAGGCTGATGGTATTATCATAAGCGATGTTCTTCATTACGTCGATCACGAATCACAGAAAAGAATAATCGAAAATTGCATTCTAAAACTCAACAAGGGCGGGGTCATCTTAATTAGAGAAGGGGATAAATCTCTATCAAAGAATCACGAGCTTACAGAGAAGACTGAACAGTGGTCTACTAAATATATTAAGTTTAATATAACAGATGGTGAATTATGCTTTCTATCAAAGAGCATAATAACAGATATCTGCAAGAAACATAACATGAATTTTGAGATTATCGAGTCTAAGAAGGAGAGTAGTAATACACTATTTCGAATAAATCATAAGTAGGATATGAGTAAAAAATTTGATGTAGTAATTATTGGCAGCGGACTTGGAGGTCTAGAATGTGGAGTTATTCTTAGCAAAGAGGGTTATAACGTATGCGTCCTAGAGCAACATTCTTCCTTTGGGGGCTGCCTTCAAAGTTTTAAAAGGGGACAAAATTCTATAGACACTGGTATTCATTATGCTGGAAGTTTAGCTCCAGGTCAAATTCTGCATCAGTATTTCAAATATTTTGGGGTCTTCGACAATATCAGCCTAATCAAACTCGATGAGGACTTTGAGCACATCAATCTGGGAGAAAGGGGGGAATTTATATTTAGACAAGGCTACGAAAATTTCATAGAAGAGCTATGCTCTAAGTTCCCTCACGAAAGGGCAGGCATCGTTCGTTACTGTTCTTTGATAAAAGAAATCGGAGAATCTATAAATGTGGCGACTCTTCGTTCTGGAGAACTCTCTGGAGACAACACTAAGTATATGGGAGAGTCTCTGGTTCACTTTATAGAAGACTGTATAAAAGATCCACTATTACGAGAAGTACTCGCTGGCACAAATTTGCTATGTGGTGCTAGTAAGGAAACTGCTTCATTATACCACCACGCCATGATTCATCACTCGAATATTGAAGGGGCTTATCGTTTTGGTGGAAGTTCACAAGGGATCGCAGATTCGATGGTTGCAACTATTCGCGCCAATGGTGGTACTATGCTATGTAATTCAAAGGTTATACACCTTGATACAAGTAACAATAAAGTAGTCTCAGCTGAATTAGAGGATGGAAGCAAGGTATTTGCCAATACATTTATTTCTAATACACATCCAAGTTCTACTTTTTCTATGCTCGGAGAAGTTTCGTGTATTCGAAAAGCATATAAAACGCGTCTATCCTTACTCCCTAATTCTTATGGTATTTTTTCTGTCTATTTGAACCTTAAGCAAGACTCTGTTAAATATATTAATAAGAATCATTATCTTTACATGAATAAGGACGTATGGGACATAAAGATGACAAGTCTTGATCCAAAGCTAATATTTCTTAGTTCTCAGTGTTCTTCGAACAAGGGAGATTATAGCAGTACTATATCTTTAATGAGCGCAGTAGATGATAGTCTATTTGCACCGTTTAGGGATACTAGCTTTGGACAAAGGGATAACGAATATAAAGAATTAAAGGAGCAGATAACCAATAATATTATCGACTGCACACTTGGCTTTATGCCTGAGATTAAGGAATATATTTGCAAGGTATATTCATCGTCACCTCTAACTTATCAACATTATACTTCTACTCCTAATGGCTCTGCTTATGGTTTGGCGAAAGGATGGCAAAATAGTATTAGCTCATTTATTCCTCCTAGGACAAAGGTTGATAACTTATTATTGACTGGGCAGAATCTTAACGTGCACGGGATGTTAGGTGTAAGTTTAACGGCTGTCTCAACTTGCGCACATTTACTTGGGAAAGAGTATTTGACTAAAAAAATTGGTAATTTTTAAACTTTTAAGAATTATATTTACGTATGAAAAAGACTATTAAATATTTGTTATTATTCTTATCGATAATCATAATTATCCCTATCCTTATTTCGCTTATACTTTTTCTAAGTGCTGATACTGGAGAACCGGCACTAACTATTAATCCTAATGATTTTCACATAGTAGAATCTAGCGATACTTTATTTTGTAAGGACTCATATCTGCATCGGGATGACTCAGGTATGTGGGAATTATTCATAACTGGATCCAAACAGGAGAAGGGAGCAAAACAAGGATTACTTAGCAAGGATTTGTTAAAGTTCCAAGAAGATGTATTTATTAATCAAGTAAGGGGATTCATACCTTCGGACAACTACCTTTCTTTCTTAAGGTTTCTTACTTTGATATTCAATAGAAATCTGGGTGAGCATGTACCAGAGGAATACAGAGAAGAGATTCTTGCGATTTCTCAGTTCTGCACTAACGAGTACGACGCGATAGGATCACCTTACCTACGACAATTGAACTTTCACGCAGCACACGATATTGGGCATACTATGCAACAATATATGCTTGTTGGATGTAGTTCTTTTGGTGCGTGGGGTAAGAAGAGTGCTGAGGGCGACCTTATAATAGCTCGTAACTTTGACTTTTATGTTGGTGAAGACTTTGCAAAGAATAAGATTATTACTTTTGCTTCCCCAGAAAAGGGTTATCGCTATGCTAGTATTGGCTGGTCTGGGATGATAGGTGTTCTTTCGGGTATTAATCAAGAGGGTTTAACTGTAAGTATCAATGCTGCAAAGGGCTCCATTCCCACTTCTGCTGCCACCCCTATTTCTATCCTAGCAAGGGAGATATTGCAATATGCATCGACTATAGATGAAGCGTATGATATTGCCGCAAGGCACGACACCTTTGTAAGTGAATCTTTACTTATCGGCTCTTCAAATGATAGAAGCGCAGCTATTATTGAAAAGACACCTTCTAAACTGGCACTATTTACGACTGAAAATCAACACATTATATGTACTAATCACTTTCAATCTCAAGAGTATGCTCAGGATAAACACAATATTAATAATATAGAATTTAGTGACAGTAAATATAGATATGATAGACTAGCTGAGCTTATTCAAAATGACAGTATTGATTATATTCAGGCTATTGATGTTATGCGTGATCGCTACGGAAAGGGAAATGAGGATATAGGGATAGGTAATGAAATGACTCTGAATCAGTCTATTGCCCACCATAGTGTTATTTTTGCTCCTGATAAGGATAGAATGTGGGTTTCTACTTCTCCTTGGCAGTCGGGGACTTTTATTTGTTATGATCTTAGTGACTTCTTTGAACTAGGATCTTATCCTAAACGTATAGACAGCTTGGACGTAGCAGAGGATAAGAAGTTCATTAATAATGATTTAGATAGATTAATTGCATATCGTGAAGGTGTTAGCTTTATCAATAAGGCTATAAGGAACGATGAAGTGATAGATAAGGGATATATACTAGAGTTTATGAAGTATAACCCAATGCACTATTATACATACAGAATACTTGGAGACTACTACAACTCTATTTCAGATAAGCAGCTTGCTATTAGAATGTACCAGGATGCCTTACTACGGGAAATTCCATATAAGAGTGAAAGAATAGAGATTCAGGAAATTATAGATAAAATAGAAGACAAATAAGCATGATAAAGAATAATAGAATACAGTTCTCGGATAGGGAAAGTATCAAGATATTTCAGAGTGAAAGATTACAGGAAGAACTGCATTATATGTATGAAAACTCGCCTTTTTATAGATCCTTACTAGACAAGGAGGGTATAGATATCAGTTCTATTAAAAGTACTGATGACCTTGTTAAACTTCCCATTACAACAAAGGACGACTTACACAAGTATAATAGCGATTTTGTAGCTATTAGCAAAAATGAGATAATAGATATAGTAACGACTTCAGGCACACTTGGAGAGCCTGTAACCTTTGTTTTATCTGAGAGTGATCTTCAAAGGTTAGCATATAATGAGGCCCTATCTTTTACTATGGCTGGATGTAATAGTAGTGATATACTACAACTGATGACCACTATCGACAAAAGGTTTATGGCAGGCCTAGCATATTTTCTAGGTGCACGTGAGCTTGGATGCGGTGTAGTCCGTGTCGGCAATGGTATCCCTGAACTACAATGGGATACGATTAGAAGAATAAACCCTACTGGCTGCATCGTTGTACCTTCATTTCTAACAAAGTTAACTGAATTCGCAAAGGCAGCAAATATTGATTACTATAACTCATCTCTTAAACGAGCGATTTGTATTGGAGAGGCTCTTAGGAATCCAGATGGGAATTATAATGCCCTTGGGAACAGAATTGCCAGTGAATGGCCTGAATTAGAGTTATTCTCCACCTATGCTTCTACTGAGATGCAGAGTTCCTTTACAGAGTGCGAGCATCACTGTGGGTGCCACACTCCAGCCGAGTTAATTATAGTCGAACTGCTTGATGATAATAATAATCCTGTTGCTGATGGAGAATTAGGGGAAGTAGTTATTACAACCATTGGAGTACGTGGCATGCCACTACTTCGATTCAAGACTGGCGATATATGTGTAGGTAATAGCGAAAAATGTAAATGTGGAAGAAGTACCCTTAGACTAAGTTCTGTTCTTGGTAGAAAAGGACAGAGAATTAAATACAAGGGCACAACGCTATACCCAAGTGCACTTTATGACATACTGGACAATGTTCCAGATGTTATCAATTATATAGTGGAGGTTTATACAGGGGACCTAGGCACAGACCAAATAGTAATAAAGATAGGCAGCGCTAGAAATGATGAGCATTTTATCAAAGAATTAAAGGATTTATTCCGTTCTAAGATAAGAGTTGCTCCAGATATTTTATTTGAACCTGTAGACTATATTTCCCAGAAAATTTCTCCTAACATGAATCGTAAAGCAAAAAAATTCGTAGATTTGCGTTAGTTCCTCCTAAGAGCACTAAATACTAGAAACACTTTAAATAATAATAATTAATATGAAAAAGATTACACTATTTGTACTTACTCTTCTTATATCCCTATCAGCATTTGCTAAAAATGACAGATTTGATGGCACTGTCGATTTCCTAGGTATTGATTTTTCTTCTGTAGATATTATTGGCGCTGAAGAAACAAGAGAGGAATTCCACGAAGCATTTGAGGGTATCAACATTCTTATGTATACAGAGCCAAGAAAATATGATATATCTAAGTATTTAGATGTATATGTAAAATCTATCGACACTGATAATGCTATCGATAGAATAAAACTTCACGATACGGATAACTATCTTAAAGCAGATAGAGGCGATATCGATATCGAAAAAATCATAAAAAAGTACCCTAAAAATGAAGGTGCTCAGTTACTTATCATTGCAAAAGAATTAAACAAAGGCAGGGAGTACGGAGTATTCCAGGCAGTTATCTTTGATGGAGAGAGCAGAGATATAATTTCATCTATCGAATTTTATGGCAACCCTCGTGGTTTTGGCCTAAGAAACTACTGGGCAGGAGCACTATATAACGGCCTTAAGAACTTCCGCTTTTAGAAATGAAAGCACTCCTCCCATCCACATAAGGAAGATATGGCGTCAGCCCTAAAATTAATCTTCCGTGATGGGTGGGAATGCTGTTTTAGGATTGACGGGGAAGAAAGGATGGAGTTGCCAGTGAGTTGCTGAGTATATATAAAAAGGGTCGCCTTTTGTAGGCGACCCTTTATTGTATTTAAGTATTTCTA
>CAYJFD010000055.1:0-7277 GCA_964369605.1 uncultured Muribaculaceae bacterium
GAGCATCTTTCGATACTCTCTTTTCTGGCGGTATGGACGGGACTCGAAACTGCGACGCTTTGCTTGCAGTTAGAGGGAGGCAGCGCGACTCTTTTTTTGATTTTCGGGGGTCGCGGGTTCGAGGCATACCTTAGGATACAAAAAAAGAGAGCATCTTTCGATACTCTCTTTTCTGGCGGTATGGACGGGACTCGAAACTGCGACGCTTTGCTTGCAGTTAGAGGGAGGCAGCGCGACTCTTTTTTTGATTTTCGGGGGTCGCGGGTTCGAGGCATACCTTAGGATACAAAAAAAGAGAGCATCTTTCGATACTCTCTTTTCTGGCGGTATGGACGGGACTCGAACCCGCGACCCCCTGCGTGACAGGCAGGTATTCTAACCAGCTGAACTACCACACCAGTTTTGTTGCTTTTGAGGATGCAAATGTAGACATTATTTTTTAATCTGCAAAAAAAATAGCTTACTACCTAAAATCTTTTTACCTTAAAGTGGCAATATGGTTCACTTCCTTTACGTTTGTAATAATCTTGATGATAGTTTTCAGCCGAATAAAATGTAGAAGCTTTGGTCACCTTTGTAACTACATCATATCCTTTTATTTTTAATTGTTTGATTAACTCCTCAGCGATTTCCTTCTGTGTTGCTGTCGTATAAAACACCTCTGATCTATACTGATTACCAACATCTGGGCCTTGCTTATCTAGCTGGGTAGGATCGTGAATTTCAAAGAATAGTTTAGCTAAAGTTTCATAATCTATTATCTTTGGATTAAATCTGACTCTAACAGCCTCAGCGTGTCCTGTATTCTGTGTTAAGACATCTTGATAGCTTGGATTCTTTTTTTGACCACCTATATATCCTGATTCTACATCTATCACGCCTTTTTCTGCTTCCAGTAAATATTCAACTCCCCAGAAACAGCCTCCAGCAAAGATCGCTATCTCCTCTTCGACTGCTGGAACAAACTTCATAGAAATAGAGTTAACACAGTGACGTACGTTTTTATCAGTTAATTGTTCTCCCTCAAAAACATGGCCTAAATGCGCATCACACCTAGCACAAGTTATCTCTACCCTTCTCCCATCCGCGTCCATCGATCTTTTTACCGCACCTTCTATTTCATCATCAAATGAAGGCCACCCGCATCCAGAATCGAATTTATCACTCGAGCTGTATAGTGGTGCATCACATCTTTTACAAATGTATATACCTTCTTCATAATGTTTATTGTATTTTCCAGTAAAAGGTCTTTCTGTGCCTTTTTCTTCTATAACATATCTTTCTTCTTTGGTTAATTCATTCATAATGTACCCCTTTGTTTTTTGAGCATAAAGTGTTCCAAATCCAAATAATAGATGGAGCATCGCTGTAATTAATAAAACTCGCATAATAATCTTTTATTAGTATTAGAAACAAAAAACAAATATTATGCCTTTTGTGGAATATTCCATATTGAAAATATCTATACTATGATTGAATAAATAATTTAGAAACTTATTATTCTGAATCAATTGTAAAAATCGCAAATTAATAAAAAGAAATATCAATCCTAAATTCGAGGTAGACAACTACTGCAGCCAGTGAAGAAAGTCTTCACTAAACATAAGTAAAATTTGAATATATGTATTTGGCACTAGCAATATTATTGTTTAATTTTGGAGCTTAGCCTATATCGTTACGGAAAGGCGAAATATATTTAAACTTTGTTAATATTGGCGCAAGCCCTATAAATATAGATATTATGAAGATCTTTTTTATCGTACTAGGTATATTATCGTTGAGTATAAATGTGCAGGCCCAGAACTATTTGTGGCCAATAGCTGGGGCTAAGACGGGGACAGACATATTATATACACCTCAGTCATATATAGAGAAGGAGCATAACTTTTCGAATCTTTTTATTTCTGCGCCTAAAGGCAATATCGTTCTCTGCCCTGCTGATGGTGAGGTTGTATATGTGGGACTTACTTATTATTATTCTAATACCAGGAGCTCTAGCTGGGCAATAGGAGATAATCGCTCTTTCGATGAACAGATAGAGCTAGTTACGAGCAAAGCGCCTTCTAATATAAATCCTAAGTTTTTATGTGGAAATGTTGGCATAGCTTTAGGAGATGGGCTTGTAATGGACATATGCGGATTAAAGGGAGGACAGAGATTTAAAACTGGAGAGAAAATCTCAGCGGGAGACACTCTGGGCTTAGTTTCATATTCATATAATAAAATAAATGAGCCTTCAATAAAGCTAAGTATTTCAAAAAATGGAAAACCATCTGATCCGATGAGTCCTTTTGGCTTGAAAACAAGCTTTATCCCTGCGAAGGCTGCGGTAAAGATAGACTCTCTTACTAAAGATCAGGCGCGTAAGGATATGGAAGTACTCTTTGGTGCGACTGAAGAACTACTGCCTAGTCTATATAAGATAGTTAGCCCAGAGGAATATACTCGGTTAAAAGCTAATATTTTTCATACAATAGATACCCTAAAAACGAGGAAAATGTCTACGGATGCATTTTGGAACTTAGTTTCTAGGACATATAATTACCACATACACGACAGTCATATTTATGTTCAGAATTATACGTGGGATAAGAGAATGGACCATCCAAAAACTCAACCTGGTGCCGCTATCGGATGGGAGAAAGATACACTTAAATTATATCTAGTAAATGCTAAATATAAAGAGCATACAGGAAAAGAAATCGTCGAAGTAAATGGCTATAGCGCTGACTCTGCGAAGGTAATGGCTCTAAAAAGAAGTACTTCCTATGACCAAAAAGTTCATTCTGTTATAGATAAGGACATGGCTTTTAATTCTTTTGGCGCAGTATTTAAAAAAGATAGTAAAACTGGCATCTCTAACTTCGATTTATCACTAAAGTTCGCAGATGGAAGTAGTGTATATATACCTGAGGTTAAAGGATATTTAGATGAATCGATTCAGCTTATGCCATATATATTAACAAATCGCAGTTCAACTGGGTATTCAACGAAAATATTAAATGATTCTACTGCCTATCTAGGCATATCGACCTTTCAGCTTAACGAGGTAATTGTCGAGAAAATAGGAGCTTTCGTGGATAGTGTATCTACAGCAGGACTGGAAAATTTTATAGTAGATGTGAGAAACAATCCAGGCGGAGATATCAATTATTTAGAGAAATTATTTTCGTACTTCGCGACCGATACAGTAAAAATCGAGAGTTATTCTCGCGTAAACAAAATAGGAGGATATAAGTATTTAGATTACACTATGAATTATACCGGGATGGATACACTATTTGCGAATTTTGTTTACAAAACAGATGGAGATGAGGAAGGATATTATGGAAATTTCTTGGAGAAGACCCTAAAGCCTGATTCCCTTATAAACTACAGAGGTCGTCTATATATCCTTACTAATGAAGGCTCTGCCTCTGCTGCAACTCTATTTCCAGCGATGGCTGTAAGAAGTCATAGAGCTGTTGTAGTCGGAAGGGAAACCCAGTCTGCATATCACTTTTTGACTGCTGTAAAATTTGCTCAGCTAAGATTACCCAACTCTACTTTAGTTGTAAGCCTTCCACTCGTAGAAGAATGGTTCGACACAGTAGTTAATGCCAGAGTGCCTTTCGGCAGAGGTCTTATTCCAGATTATGAAATCCCAATCACACATTCAGAACTTCTATCTGAGAATGGGGATGTGATATTAAATAAGACTCTGGAATTAATTGAGCAGGGAGTTTATCTGAATCCTGAAAATCCTTTCGAGGTTGAGAAAGAAGATGTTGAAGGTCCTACTACTGCCTTGGAGCTGATTGGTCTAGCCTTAAGAAGCTGGTGGCTCTGGGTGGCTATAGGAGTAATGCTTGCACTAGGTGTAGTACTTAAGTTTGCACGTAAGAAGTAAGCCAGCGTAATTAGTTCTGCATTTAGCATATCTACCTCTTGATTAGTTACCGAACTGCCAATCTCGCCATAAAGAAGTATAATTTTCAGCATCTCCATCGCGTATATTTTTACCTGCCGAGATCAGATAACACCCACAAATAACCTTGATACCCCTCTTGATCACCACGTTCAAGACACTCTTGAGCAAGGCGAAGGAGCTCTGACCTTCGCTCTTCCTGTTTTTCTAGTCTATTATTATGCGCCAACTGTTGGTTGGCAATATCAGCACGTATTGCAGCAGCTGCACTTTGATTTTGTTTGTCAACTATGTCGCAGCCCTGATAGGCCTGATCTAAATAAAGTATGATTGAGTTTATTTCTTTTTGGGTGTCTCTTTTTTCAATATTATCTAGACTATTATACAATTCCTGATACAACTCTAATATTGCCTCACCATATATTATCGCATCTTGATAATTCTTTTCCCTAAGGGTGAGTGCTTTAACAGCAGAACTGTGCAGTCTCATTGTATCTCGATGCCCTCTATTTCCATTATCAATCATAAAATTGATATATCTAATCACGGTTTCGAATGATAAATGCTCTACAATAGCACAAATCACGCTATCTGCATCCGAATAATTAAACGAGAATATATCTTGATAACCACAGTACTGCTCGATATTATTATTAACTACATATTCGATATCTTCAAGCGCTTTAGAAATGTAGTGTGCCACCTCCTGAGTCGAGTAATTCCCATAGTCATGCACAGCTTTAGTTGTCATCTCAGCACACAAGAATACCCTTAAATATGGCCTTAACTGAAGCTCCTGTTTCTTAATATGCATCCAGTACTTATCGAAAAATGCAAGGCGATTTTCAGCACCTTTAATATATGCATTTTCAGGTATACGAATCTCTCTTACATAGTCCCAACAGAGTTCTGCTATTTTTTGCTTATCCATAGCCCAAATTTATAAAGAAAACACGAAACATCAAACTGAATAATAGATGGAGCACTGTTGCCAATTAATAAAGTTCTCATAGTAATCTTTATTAACTCTAAATACAGAAGAAGGATTATAAGGCCTTTAGTTGAATATTCACTATTGAAAATTTCTATACTATAATTGAATAAATATTTTACGATTGCCTTTACACTGAGTTAACATTTTTACTTGTCATACCTCGCTTTATAGTTTTCAGGAATCAAAAAGTGATACTTAATTCGATACTATTCTATCTGGATAATTGAATATATAATTAACTTCAAATTCAAAAATATATTCATTTATAACATCTTTAATCTGTATAGGTAACATTAAACGTATCGGTTTAACTACTAGCGCCTTTTCAGAAGGGAACATAGAATCCGTTACCCACGTTTCTAATTCATCACTGTATCTTACATTTTTTGTAGGACTGGCTAAATCATCAATCATTGCCCCTTTGATAATTGTTGTGGCTGGTTGATCTCCTTCTCTTCCTAAATATTTTGTTCCTGCATGCATTATCTTCGAGGTAGAGCCATCAGAATCAACAAAAACCGCCTCATTCCATACGACTTTAAGAGAACTTTCTGATATATTTTTTAGAGTAAATTCAAATTGTGTTGAAGTCGCTAATATTATTATTGCTATGTGACTATCAATATAACTATACTTCGTTATATTCTTATCAACTATTTCTTTTGTTTCACCATAACGTATATTTGGATTTTCTGGTTTTTCGACTTTAGAAAGTGTCGCATTGTATCTTCCTGACAAATCGTCTTCAAAACATAAATCGCTTGCAAAAACGTATTTATCTCCAATTTTTCTAAAATCTAAAACCTCTTTTTCTTCTAATGTTATACTATTCTTTACCACTTGAACTCCAGGAAGCAAACCAACCACCTCATAGCTAGCTTTTACTTTATCGTTAGTATAAATATTACCCAATACGTCAAGTCTTGCTCCTTTATTAACAGGCTCATAAATTTTTTTATCTGTCCCTATTCTCTTTATTTCATAGCAAACTGTAGGATACCCACTCTTCTCAAAATTATGGAGTTTAATATCTGTAATTACAAACTTTGAAATGTTAGAATCATGAGGATATTTTTTACCTATTATATTATTTCTATCTTGTTCGATATCTTCAACTAATAATAATGGAACAGTATATTCTTCTGTAATATAATGTAATTTATGGCTATGATTATAATAGTCATATTTATTGCTGAGGGTATAATATTCATATTCATATCTATTATTTATTACCATTTTAGTTTTTGCTTTACCATTCTTCTCCTTTAGATATAAAGTCATTCTATTATCTTTTCCTTTAATTTTTGAAATTACATAAGGCGTATTAAATTTTCCGGAAAAACCATACTGGTCACTGTATGATGGGGCGTACTCTGGGACATACATAACTGTTTTCCCAACAAATTTTTGATATTCTTCAATAGAAGAATAGTAAGGCAATCCGTATTTATCAAAGGTGTAAACTTTTGGTCTATCTGCTGCCATTACACTGGTTATACCAAACACAAAAAAAGCTGAAATAATAAATAATATTTTTTTCATAATAATATTTGAGGTCTTATATGCACATTTCCTCTGGTCGGCCTAAGTTTAAGCAAAAGGCGCAAGCTAGTTTTATTTGATCTTAGGGACGCCAGAGAATTCACATTTCCAACAAGCAATGCTCACTCAAAATTATGAGGAGTTAACTTATTATTCAAGGAGGTCTTAATATTGGTCGTTTTCCGGGTCCTAGATAATAGCAAGCGCTAAATCAATTCTGTTCACAGTATTTTACTGTTATCGAGTACAAAATTAGGCATTTATTTGCGACTAGCAAAAAAATGAAATCCACAAATCCCTATAAGCGTGAAGTTTGAATAATAATGGGAGCATCTTTCGATACTCTCTTTTCTGGCGGTATGGACGGGACTCGAAACTGCGACGCTTTGCTTGCAGTTAGAGGGAGGCAGCGCGACTCTTTTTTTGATTTTCGGGGGTCGCGGGTTCGAGGCATACCTTAGGATACAAAAAAAGAGAGCATCTTTCGATACTCTCTTTTCTGGCGGTATGGACGGGACTCGAAACTGCGACGCTTTGCTTGCAGTTAGAGGGAGGCAGCGCGACTCTTTTTTTGATTTTCGGGGGTCGCGGGTTCGAGGCATACCTTAGGATACAAAAAAAGAGAGCATCTTTCGATACTCTCTTTTCTGGCGGTATGGACGGGACTCGAAACTGCGACGCTTTGCTTGCAGTTAGAGGGAGGCAGCGCGACTCTTTTTTTGATTTTCGGGGGTCGCGGGTTCGAGGCATACCTTAGGATACAAAAAAAGAGAGCATCTTTGAACCGAACCCCAAAAGTTAGACAAAAACTTTTGGGGTTTTATTATGTATAAA
>CAYJFD010000056.1:0-2215 GCA_964369605.1 uncultured Muribaculaceae bacterium
ACTCTGCCATTCCCACGCACCGTAAAAAACGCCCGTCGGCAAAAAACGCTCTCAGGCAGTGAAAACTCCGACGGACCGCTACTTTTCGGCTCAAAATGCCCCACCCGTCGTCAAAAGATGCTCTCAGAGGGCAAAAACTCCGACGGGCCACATCATTTTATATCATACCTAGTATTCATTATCTAGTTATCTCGCATATCGTAAAAACGCCCCTCCTCAAAACACGCTCTCAGACGAGGCTGCTGAAAAATTACTCAGTTTCAAATTCTGACAAAATAACTCTCGGGTAAGCTTCCGTGAATGAACTCAAATATTCAATTCTCAGCGAGGAATAATCAAGATTCCCTAACTCTATTAGACTTTTTCGGCAGCCCCTCTCAGACCATGATTCCCCCCTGTACCCTTTTCCCTTTTCCCTTTCCCCTTTTCCCTTTTCCCTTTTCCCTTTCACCTTTCCCCCTTTCCCCCCTTCCCCCAAAGAACTAAATTTGTTGCTATCATTTTTTTTTTTTTTTATTTTTGTTCGCAAATTATTTTAACACTTATGAAAAACATAGCTATTCTATTAACCATTCTTATTTGCTTATTTTCTTGTGAGAAAGTTTCAAATGAAAACTATCTAGATTATTCTTACTCTATACCGGATAATAATTTTAGACTATTCTTAGAAGAGGAGGGTCTTATAGAGGTTAATTCATCGACTAAGGAGATAACTCTTACTCAGGATGGTAGTGATCTTTCTGAATTAGAGTGTAGATATAGGGAGATTAGAAGTATCGAAGGTGTAAGTATATTCCCAAATTTAAGTTCAGCGGACTTTAGGGATAATCTTATAGAACAGCTCCCAAGTAGTTTCGGAGAAATTGAAGCATTAAACCTGTCATCAAACTTATTTACAGAAATAATCTTCGAGCCAAATGATAAGATTAAATATGTAACTATCCATCATTGTTATCATCTTCAAAAAATAGATTTATCTAAGCTAAGCCGTCTGGAAGAAATCTATAGTGTTTGGAATTATTCATTAGCCGAACTTATCCCTTCAGATTTTATCTATGTGCTACAATGCGATGAAAGTAGAAATCTTCCCTATTTAAATCTTGAAAACTGTTATAATTTAAGTTCTCTAACCATTAGATCAAGCGACCTTAGTAACTCGTTAGTACTTCCGACAAAATCTACCTCAGAACGATTTAAAAATATTAGAGTAGGTTTGACTAGGCTTAAATCAATAGATCTATCTGGGTTAAACAAAATTCGCGATCTTGAGCTTTATCGCAATAGCCTTACTGAATTATATGTTCCTAGTTCCGCTTTAGCAGATCCAAATAGCTATTTTTTAGAATGTGGTCTACAAATTGACCCAAAAGGTAATCCTATAATTTTAAGCCTAACGCTAGATGAAGATGCTAAAAAATTATGGATAGAGTATCATTCAAAGTATGGATGGAACGAAAATGTAATCCTTAAATAAACTTATGAAGCTAAAATTTATTATATTAAGCATAATTGCTTGCCTTATAGCTTTCTCTTGTGAGAAAGTTTCAAATGAAAATTACCTAGATTATTCTTACTCTATACCTGATAATAATTTTAGGCTATTCTTAGAAGAGGAGGGTCTTATAGAGGTTAATTCATCGACTAAGGAGATAACTCTTACTCAAGCAGGGAATGATCTTGTATCTCTGAACTCCAGTGATAATGAGATAAGGAACATTGATGGTATTCATCTCTTTCCGAAATTAAAGTATATCACATTTAGTGAAAATCTAATAGAGAAACTACCTCGTAACCTAGGAAATATTGAAAATCTGAAATTTATTGATAATCCCTTTAAGACAATAATTTTTGAAGCAAATGATAAAATTGACAATATCCTCTTTTCACACTGCAGTTTCCTTCAAAAATTAGATGTCTCCCAATTAAATAACCTTAAGTATCTAGGTTGTGACAATAATTATGTATTAAAAGAGTTAGCTATCCCTAATTCAATAACAGACCTCAATATTCATTATAATCTTTCCTTATCTAGTTTAGATTTAGCTAATTGTCATAATCTACGTGACCTATATGCTTCTGGAAATAAATTTAACTCTGTACATTTGCCTATAAGCTCTTCACTATCTGGCGTAAGCCTTTATCGTAATCAAATAGAAAAAATTTACAATCTCCAAAATCAGACAGGGTTAGTTAAGCTAGAAATTCACGATAACCA
>CAYJFD010000056.1:2225-6070 GCA_964369605.1 uncultured Muribaculaceae bacterium
GATCTATCAGGCAGTTTTGCGTCATACAAAACTGAGAATTACACTTTAACCTGCGGAAAGCAATACGACAAAAAAGGAAACCCTATTAAACTCAACTTAACTCTTAGTGATGAGTGTAAAAACCATTGGAACAACACACTATCCTTAATGGAAAATAACCAAAATGTCGTTCTTAAGTAGATAAAAGTAGAACTAAATTTGTTGCTATCATTTTTTTTTTTTAGCTTTGTATGCAAGGAAAACTATAGAAACTGATGTAGCTATGAACCTTCTAACTTATACTTTAAACACTTCAGCTCTACAAAGGGCACTGAAAATTCAAGAATTTCTTTCTGGCATAGCCGTGTAGGTCAAAAGATAAAACCTCTTTTGGCCGAAAGTATTTAATCTGAATCCACTAATGTATTCCTATTAAAAACGATTTAAGTCCTACTCGGAACTTAAAATAAATAAGAAAGAAATTATGAAAAAAAATATAATATTTATATTAATATGCTTGTTATTATCTTCTTGTTTCAAAGAAAATATTATTTCTCAAGATGATTTACCTATTACTAGAAATTCATCAGCAGATGTAATAAGATTTGAAAATCCCTACAGTTTAGCTAATATGCAAGCAGCATTTAACGATTTAAATCCTGGCTCGAATACTATTCTGCAGCCAACGGATTTGTATGTAAGGTTCCAACCAATCGATTCTACTGATTTAAGAATTCTTCTTGACCTAGACATAGAACTTTTTGACTATCCAATAGGATATATGTTATCAGTAGGGGGAGAGATGACTGTCCCTCCAAAAGATACAAATTCATTTTTATATACAACAGTAAATGCAAATTTTCAATTTCCAGATGTATATTATGAGATAATAGAAGAATGCTATATCCCATTTGAGTCAGCTGGTTCTGCAGGCTCAGCAGATTTTGCAAAAGGAATGAGTCAAGAAGATCTTGAGCAGCAGGCTTATTATCGTAGGGGTTTGAGTAAATCACCTACTGGGACTGTAACGAAAGGAATCAACAGGGAAACTCCACAAGGGTATATATATGTAGATACCTCTAGTAGTCAATATGTTGGGGTAAAAGGTATAAAGGTAATAGGAAGGAATTTCATAAAGATAGGAAAGGGAAATACAAATAAGTATGGACGATATGAGTTGAATCATTCCTTTATGACTAATGTTGAGTATTCAATAAGTTTTAGAAACAGCAAGGACTTTAGCATTTGGGATGGTATCTGGGTTTTTAATGCCTCTGAGTATATTGGAATAGGCCCAAATACAGGAATAGACTATTATATTACAGAGAATAAAAAATCATGGGAGTGGGCAGTGATCAACAATGCAACATGGGATTATTATGAAATGTGCGAAATTTATGGAATAGATCTTCCTCCTAGTAAGTTAAGAATTATGCGCTTTAAAGGGGGATCTAATGTAGGTTGTGCGCCAATGATGAGGAGGATTAGCTTACCTCAAAATTATTCTTTTAATGATGGATGGATGAGTTATTTAACGAGCTTTACAGTAATGTCCATAATAGCACCCTTACTCTTACCGCTACAGATGCACTTGCCTGACATTATAATATTAGGAAATAATAGAGACTACGAATCACTGTATAGTGTCACAGGGCATGAATTAGCACACGCAAGTCATTTTTCACAAGTAGGAAGTGAGTTTTGGAATCAATATATTCTGTTCTTTATTCTTCATGGAACAAATGACGACAAGCCTTACGGTGAGAGAACGGATTCATTTTCCTCTATATGTGAAGTTGGAGAGATGTGGGCGTATTTCCTAGAGGAAATATTCGTAGCAGAGCATTTTAATAGAGTCGAAAATTTATCATTGCCAAATGAATGGTTTGACGAGAGTATTGAAATTATTTGGGATTTACATCAAGAACTCTTAGACAGGGGCGAAATTTTTAATGCATTTATGAGCGGTGTTACAAATGTTGATTCGTTGAAGAGTAAGATGAAACTTCAAAACCCATCAGAGGATATTTACATAGATATCATATTTGCTCAGAATAATCACTTCACAAGAAATAATATATGGAGTATTGTGAACGAATCATCAGATGACTTATTAATAAACGTAGTTCGACCTTTTCAGCAAATAGGTCATTATCCTGTAGACTTTGGAAGGCCGCAAAGAGCATTTGGGTCAATATCAATAGGAGAAGCTGATCAAATATCAATAAATGCGGTTGATTTTAAAATAGGTGACACTATACAAATAGCTATGTTGCCAAATAGAATGGATAATTTCTTAGATATAGTAAACGAGCCTAAAATAGCGCCAACTAAAGTTGTACTATCGAATGAGGCTGAGGAGCCTTTACAAATATGGACACCCACTTCCTATGTATATAATAAATCTAAATGGTTGAAAAATATAGATTTTAGAAATAATAGGACAAAAGTTACCTGGGTATATATAATAAATGATAATAATTTAAATAACTTATGAAAAAGCATATAATTATATTCCTTTTGCTCTTTTTGAGTATTGGAGCGGTCTTTGCTCAGGATTATGAGAGAAATGGAAGTGTATATCTTGACACAGAAAATATAGAAGGTCCAAGAAATAGTATCGGGCTGACTTATGGTTTAGCTCCGCTTGATGCAACTTTACCTCATCAAAACACAATTATTAGTGGAGTCTATGCGATAGGGAATATCTCTATAGATTATAGTCATAGGGTAACAGAACGGATTAGTTTGATTGCAAATTTTGGTTATTCAGCAGCATATTCTTCAAGTTATAATAGCGATATAGAGATTTCGGACTCTATATATATCCTTAATTTTATCCCATTAGTAAAATTCTCATGGATAAAGAATGAAAAGGTCGATTTATATTCAGCCTCAGGCCTAGGAATAGGCTACATAGTGGATGATGGAAAGCCTAGAATAAGAAGCCAATATCACGTAATACCAATAGGTGTTACAGTTGGAAAAAAAGTATACTTTAAAGGAGAATTAGGCCTAGGTGCTATAGGGACAATAAGACTTGGAATCGGTGTAAAATTATAATTAATAGGTATTAGATTATGAAAAAGCAAATAATAATATTCCTCTTAACTGCCCTAAGTATGGCAGTGGCTTTCGCAAATGAGGATGAGAAGAATGAAAGTGTTTACCCAAGTAGAAATACAAAAGACTTATTAGGGCCTAGAAATAGTATAGGCTTGACTTATGGAGCTGTGCCATTTGATAATTTTTTCTCATTTTTTGGAATAGTAAAAGATAAAACAGGATGCTTTTCTTTAGACTATAGCTATCGAATAAATGAAAAATTTAGCTTTATAGTTAATTTTGGTTATTCAGCAGAAAACTTTCATCTGAGAAATAATCCAATAGGGGAAGATCCGCAGACAAGGGTTACAGTAGACGATTCTAAACCCCTAAGTTTCGGATTTCTTATAAGCGCTATTCCTCTAGTAAAGTATTCGTGGGTAAGAAGTGAAATAGTAGAATTGTATTCAGCTGCGGGAATGGGACTTAGTTATTTATACAAAGATAATATATATGAGGTCAGAACCCCGATGCATATAATTCCTATAGGTATCACTATAGGTAAAAAGGTTTATTTAAAAGCAGAATATGGTATCGGAACGATGGGCTTTGTAAGAGCCGGAGTCGGAATTAAATTCTAAAAAACTAAAATTAATTAGCAGCTCGATCATTATATGGTCGAGCTCTTCTTCATATAAAGTAGAACTAAATTTGTTGCTGTCGTTTTTTTTTTAGCTTTTGATGCAAGGAAAAAAATATAAAAAGATTTATATTAGAACCATGAAAAAAAAACATTAAAAACATAAAATATAAAAAAGGCA
>CAYJFD010000057.1:0-5602 GCA_964369605.1 uncultured Muribaculaceae bacterium
ATAGTTCTTTGTTAAGAGTGACAGTAACATTGATATTGTTAGACTCCTGTGTGATGCCCAGTTTCTTTACAACATCATCGGTTGATGATTAGCATTTTCTGTTCAGAAGAGAAAATTTTACGAGTATTCCTACGAATGTCCTTAATGTGTTTCTCTGCGTTTGAGGTAGGGCGACTAGGTAAAGGTGGCTTACTAACTAAAGTGTAAACCTAAATCTCTAGTTAGTGGTAAAAATTTCGCCATCACTACCACTTGTTATATCTCACATTCGATGGAATCCACTTATCTTTAACAGGTATTTCGCCATCAGGATAACCCATTGGAATTACATTTAGAGGGATTACATTTTCGGGCAAACCGAGCTCCTTGCTCACGATATCCATACGTTCTTGCATAGGGTAAACTCCCGTCCAAACAGCACCCAAACCAAGGGCGTGAGCTGCCAAGAGGATGTTTTCAGTCATTGCTGAGCAATCTTGAATCCAATATTCACTCTCCTTGCCACCAAAACCTTTTGAGAGGTCACCACAAACCACAAGGGCAATATCAGCACCGCTTGTCATTTTCGCATAAGGTAGTGCCTCGCCCAAACGAGCAAGTGCCGCCTTGTCATTCACTACAATTATCGACCAAGGCTGCTTATTTCCTGCCGAAGGTGCTGCCATACCTGCACGTAGTACCTTTTCGATTTTCTCCTCCTCGATAGGTTTGCCGATATACTTGCGCACGCTATTACGTGTCATTATATTATTCAAAATAAGTTCCTCTACATTTTGAGGCTCTAGGGTATTATCCTCTCTTTGTTTCATCTCTGTAAATGTATCTTTTAGTATCATTATACATAGTGCTACCGCCAAAAGTAGCGTTAAAATTTGCCAACTATTTTTCATCTTCTTATCTATTTGTTTTGTTTATAATCTGTGTGTTTTTTAACGCATAAGAGTACCTCATAACTATATATTTTGACTTAATATTTCATTTGCCTTATGTATATCAGCCGTTATTTTTATTGCAAACTCTTCGCCTAACAGCTCACAATATTTCTCATATAGATTGTGTATGGCCTCTCTTATTGTAGGCTCCAACTCTTTTGCTTTCTGCAGTTAGCATTATTTATTCAAACTCTGAGCATACTCCACTATTGATGAATGTGATACTTGCTCGACTAACAGACATCCGGCCATTAATGCTATAACAGCAAAGGCAATACCTTTTGCCGCAGGCGATGGAACAAAGAGTACCACTATCAATGACAAAATAATAAATGCAGCAAATGTAATCTGATAATACGGGAATTGTTTAACTACTTTATCCATACGCACAGCCTCAGTTTGAGCAAATTCTGCTGGATCTTTCTCAAATTGGGAATGACCCTCTTTTGATACTTTTTCATTAAAATTACCATAGCTCCAACCTCCAGCAGCAATTAACAATCCACACACTATGAGTCCACTCTTTAACCAAATAGTCATTACGGATGAACTCAAGGTAAAGTGAGCGATAACAGCTAACACTATTAAGATTCCACCAAGTATTAAGAAGTTTGTGCCAACAGCACGTTGAGAAGCGATGTAAGCCTCAAAAGATTCTAATATATTCATATTTTTCCTACTTTTAAATTATTAAAATTCATAGAGCAAAGATACTAATCATTATACATATAATACTAACACAAATTACAGTTTGATGTGTACAAATTATAGATAACAAAACTTTTTTCACAAAACGCTTATCTATCCAATTGAGGAAAAGAGTTAAACAAATATTCACCAGTCACACTTCTGCCACTCTGAGTTATCTCCTTGGCGTTCCTATATAGCTGCAAAAAATAAGAATACAAAATCTCCGCTTCAAACGGCTCGCTCTGGATTAGCGACGCTACAGCGGAGATATGAGTGTTGACATAAATGTAATTACCAAGTACTAGGGCTTATAGATATATTTTATAAAATTTTGACTAGCAGCTATTAAATGCCTGAATTCGATTTGTTCTATTCAGAAGGATAACTAAATTCATAATTTGACGGCTCCAAGTCTTCTAGTGCTAAATCTATTCTTTCTAAATACATATCATCTTCACGTATTTCTTCCCACTCATAATTCCTTAACACATCAGTACCTCTAGATTCGTACATTTGCTCGCATTTCAGTCCAATATTTACTATGTGTACCGTATTTACCTGATATATGAGTTGAAGTCGCAGCACTAATAATACTACAAGACCCTACTACAAATAAATATAAAGGACCCCACCTTTGACTATCAATATAGTGACCATATTCATGCATATATAGTCCAGTAGAGGTTGCATAAGTTTCAAAATCACCCACAATTTTGCTGGGATCTAAAATATTAATAAAATTCCCTAATGATACACTTCCTTTGTTGCCTTTTTCTTTTGTAACAAAAGTGGCTCCCCCAAGATAATCTACACGATCAACACTCCCCGTCATGTTACGTATCTGTGACCAATAATTACCAGCTAAAGTTTGAAAGAAACCCCATGTGTGATATCATGTTCCTTTATATCTTCTATGGGGACTTGTAAATGCTCTATACTACTAATAGCATTTGGCTTACCATTTGCACCATAGGTAAATGTTCCAAGATTAGAATAATATCTATTGCCTATTTCTGTACCTATACTCTCTTGGTGAGATACCCACCCCTCGAACAAAAAATTGGCGCAAAGTAGATTGGTCCGCAAATTCCAAAGTCTCGGCAATTTGCTGGATAGAAAATGTTGTTGTGAGCAACAGTTTTTTAATTGTACCGATGATATAGCTGTCTAAAACTTGTTTTGGAGTAAGTTTTAATGACGATAGTGTTAGATTATAGAGATGACGCTGCGAGATATTTAATTTATCGACATAGAATGCCACCTTTCGCTCTTTTGTGTGATATTGGCTACACAAATAAAAAAAATTATCAACAATAGTACTTGTGTGTGAGGAACTTATATCATCAACTATATCCTCTGGATCGCTATGCAGAAGTATGATATTATACAGTAACAAAAAATAGTTTACTATTGTGTTCCTTATGAGATGTGCTCGCATCTCCATATTATCAACACTATGCAAAATTATCAGATGCGCAAAGACTTCATCTAGCATCTTTAGTTCGGCTTTTGAGCATATCGAAGGGTTATTTGAGTACAAGGCAAGCCACACCTTATTACTCATATATGGCTCTAATTCATAGGCCAACGGGGAGCTAATCTCACACTGCACGATTTCTACATCATCGCTCCAGCGACAAAATCGAAGAAGGGTAGCCTCGAAAATCACAATATGATGCCCACTCTCAAATAGGTGTTCCTTCTCATCTTTCTCTATTGTTGCCGTCCCTTTAACACACTTAAATATAGAAAATGCTCCCAGAAACATCTCTATACTTTGCAATTTCGTAGCATTTAATGCTTCAACTCTATAGCCTATATCCTCCATAATTGTACAAAGATAACAGTTGTTGCCAATTTTACACAATAATACTCCATTATAATTGTCTTTTAAGAATAGAAAAGGCCGTATCTTTGCAGTCGAATAATTGAAATATATTTATGGAACATTTGTCTTCAAGTGCTGAGCAACGAGATTTTGCTTCGGCTAAAATATCCAAGTTGATTTTAAAATTTGGTTTACCAGGGGCTTTAGGAATGCTCTTGGCAGGGGTGCAGACCATTATCGATGGGATGTTTATTGGTCGTTTCGTAGGCTCTGATGCTCTGGCAGCTGTCAATATCGTTATGCCTACCTACTCGGCAATCATAGCAGTCTGTGTGGTGGTTGGTGTTGGTGCGCTCACCGTAATGGGAATGAGCCAAGGCGCAGGCGATTTAAAGAGGGCAAACAACGCACTTTGCACCTCGTTTATATTTCTATTGCTTGCGACAATCTTTGCAACCCTACTTTTTGTAGTATTGGCTACGCCAATATCCACTGCGATGGGAGCAGATGACTCAGTCGTAGTATACTGCTCGCAGTATCTACGCACTCTATCGTTCTTTATGCCAGCTATCGCAATTACCTTTATGGGTGATTATTACCTACGCGCTGTGGGAAAACCTATTCACGGATTGGGGCTCATTTCTACTACCGTAGTACTTAATATCGTGCTTGACTATGTCCTTATTGCGCAGCTTGGAATGGGCGTATTTGGAGCCGCGCTTGCAACTGGCTCAGCTTTTGCCGTGACTGCTATTGCATCGCTTTACTTTATGCTAAAACCTAAATCGGGAATTACGCTACGCAATGGGGAATTTTCTTGGCAACTGCTTGGCCGAATGGCTTATAATGGTTCTTCTGAAGGAGTATCTGAAATCTCTGCAGGTGTCACTCAGCTTATATTTAATATTGCAATGATGAAGTATGTAGGTAGCGAAGGCGTTGCGGCATTTGCAACTGTAAACTATATATTAATCACATCGATACTAATATTTGTAGGGGTATCAAATGGTTTGGTGCCTGTGATATCCTACTGCTATGGCGCACGTATTTTTAGGCGAATGATAGTAGTTGTTCGAGCGAATATTATTGTAAATTTTCTTATTGGAGTAGCCGCCTTTGGGATTCTATACTTTGGTGCTAAAACTCTTATCTCGCCATTCTTCACAGGGGAAGATAGCATAGCTGTGGAGATTGCCGTGGCAGGAGCAAAAATTGTAGCCTTTGCGACACTCTTTAGCGGTGCAAATATTGCGATTTCCAGCCTATTCACCGCCATTGGTGATGCCAAACGCTCGGTTATAGTCTCGGCTCTTCGTGGTGCAGTGCTGATCTCGCTTGGGGTCTATACTCTGCCACTACTTTTTGATATAGATGGTGTGTGGCTATCCATTCCATTTGCGGAGCTTACAGCAGCGATAATAGCCTCGGTAATCCTATTCAAACGACTAAAGCCAAGAAGTGTTAAAAAATATTAGTACTTAATTACTGTTACTGCTCTACCTGTACTCTACAATCGGAAACTTCCATCCCCCAATCCGCCAATTGTAATATTATAGGCAAAACGCTATCGCCTCGTGGAGTTAGTTTATATTCGACCATAGGTGGTACTACAGGATAGACGATACGCTGTACCAATCCTGACTGCTCCAACTCACGAACTGCAAGCGTAAACATACGATTTGTTACACCCTTAAGTGCTCGCTGTAACTCGCTTGAGCGCATTGGTCCATCCTTGAGATGGTATATAGCCATACTCTTCCATTTACCCCCTATTATATCCATAGCAAGAGCTAATGAGCAATAATATTCTTCTCCAGCAAAAATATATTTTTTGTTATTACATTGATTATCCATAAAATACCCTTTTTTGATACTACATATCATTTCTGTAAGTACTTGCAAAAATGATTACATATATCGAACTTTGCAAATAAATTAATAAAAAGATGAAAAAGTATTTAGTATTAACATTATTACTCACAGGTATCGCTTTTGGAATAACGACCATAAAAGCTCAAAGTAACGAAACTTTAAAGCCTGTAGAAAAGAGAGAACAGGTCTATCCAAAGGCGTTTTCGCATATTGGAATCACGGTTACAAATTTAGATGAGGCAGTAAAATTTTACCAAGAGGTTATGGGATGGTATGTGAT
>CAYJFD010000058.1:0-3989 GCA_964369605.1 uncultured Muribaculaceae bacterium
CTCATGCCATAGCCCTCAAAAGAGCGTTTGCCGTGGGCAGATTTACGAAATAAATGGTGCGCCGTATCCTTAAGACGCCAAAAAACACCCTTACTTACAGCCTCACCTAAGAGTTCACGCAATACAGCATAAGAAATGGTTTGGGAATGAGCAAAACGCTGTTCCTGCTCTTGCAAAACACCTTGCACAACGCAAAAATCTCGCAATAAATCACGAGCTAACACTGCGTGATTTTGCGTACGCCACACAACTCTATTTTGTGCTAATTCTTGGCAATCTTCGTGAGCCATCATTGCCCTGCCTCTTGCAATAAAGCCTCAGCCACAGAAGCATCGTAAAGCACCAAAGGATTGGAGCCTTCTTCGCCTCGCCCAAGCTGTTTGTACATATTTGCTGCTTCTACTATAACAGAATGGGGAACCCATTCATGCTTTTCCCATACCTGGGCATGGTCTGATTCCCATAAGCGAAATTCAATGGATTTTTCTTCACCACGGCGCACATAGACACGCACCTTCAAATTACCTGGTTGGGGATGGTAATACAAACCTCTTTCGTCTTTCATAGAAGCACCTCGCATAAAAAATCATACAACGTCCAAAGACAGCTGAATACGAGGTACTTTGCCTTGCCTTGTGCACAAGGTCAACCATTGAGAAGCTTCCTTGAGGAAATTTTTATAAAAATACTTTTTCTAGGAAAGATTTTTACTTTACCATTAAAAGTATCTGAAACCATGCCATTACATAATTCCTGAACTTTTTTGTGCAAATTGCAAAAACTTTTCTGCCAGCACAGAAGTAGCCACACTTTGCTGTGTAGAGTTGGTAATTTGCAAATGGTGCTCTTCCTCCATGGGCAAGCTGGCATCTGCACGTAAAAGCTCTTGTTCGAAAGCTTCGCGCAAAAGCTCGAAGGAGGCTTCCACTTCGGGATAAGCATTATCTTCACGCCAAGGCAAGCGTAAAGATTGTTCCCAATTTTTCCCTTTGTGTGAATTAATTTCTAAAGAATAAAAGCCCTTGTACTGCGGCTCTCTGGCACGCTCATGACTTTGCGGATAGCAATGCTCTTGCCAAGAATCCACAGGCTCTGCAATGCTTGAACACACACGAATGGGCGGCAAAGCTAAGCTACGCTCATAATTTTCTATGACAAAAGAATATTTGAGTACGGGGCGAATATTGCCTCTTTTCTTTTCTATTTTCCATTGAATTTTCATGGTAACTCCTTACGCTTCATATAAATTCAAGACTTCACCAAAAACAGGCTCTTGTTTTGGCAATTTACTAGAAATCCATAGCACAGGATACGGCGGCTCTTCCGGAAAAGAAGCGCATTCCAAATCCGTAAACCACAGCAAACAAGCCGGCTGAATAAGATTATCTTCTAAATATTTGGGTATAGGACGATAGTCTGTCCCGCCGCCGCCTTCCGGCAGAAGACGCAAAGGCCTGTCGTCACGTGTATATAATTGATGCTTTTTCACCAAGGTATCATGGTACAGCACACAGAGTTCACTATCAAAGGCATCTAAAATGCTTTCCAGTTCTGTGGTAAAGTGCGCTAACAAATCCTTGTCTATGGAGCCGGAAGTATCTATGGCTAAGGCCACGGTCATAAGGCGTTGTTCTTGGCGCGAAGGCAAATACAAATCTTGCGAGATATAGCGCCTATTGGGCACAGACCAGGTATAATCCCCCTGATTGCAACTTTCTATGAAGCGCTGCAGCAATATGCGCCAATTTAATTTAGGCTGTAGGGTTTGTTGAAAGAGACGTAATAGATTTAGCGGAATATCCCCAAAATGCTGTGCACTTTGTAAGGCCTGAGAAAGATTAATCTTGGATTCACGCTCAGCTTGCTCTTCATTTTCAGCGCTTTGAGCAGAAAGTAAGGGATGATCTAACACTTCGCCGGAAAACTCCGACTGCATCTGCTCTTTTTTTTGCCCATCTTTATCTTCTGGCTTGGTACTTTGCCCTTCTTGCTCTTGTTTATCTTCGGTATTTGGCGGTTCGTTGTTAGGATTTTGCTCTGGCGAAGATGCTTTGCTTTGCTGCTCTTCTAGAGTATCCCCTTCCTTACCTTGAGCAGCACCACTGGCATTGTCCGCATCTTCTTCTCTTTCTTCCGTGAAATTAGCCTGCTGACCTCCACCATGAAATTCATCATTCCAGGCTAAAATAAGCTCTGCATAAATGGCATCTACACTCACATCTTGATATTTTCTGTCCACCTTAAAGGAGGAGGGCAAACGAAAACCTGCATCTTCCAGATAGCCGTTGATGGCCAAATCACAGGCTTTATTCCAAAGATTTTTGTCTCGTCCTTTGCGCCGTAAGTGATGCCCACAGGCCACGTGTAAAATTTCATGAGCCTGCACGGCCACCACCTGTTCAGGGCTAAGCACCGAAATAAAAAGGGGATTATAGCCTAGGGTTTTGCCGTCGGTCCATACATCTTGACACTTTTTGTCTTCTTGCAAGCGTAATTTTAATGCCAAAGAGCCAAAAAAAGGATGTGCTAAAAGCAGCTCAGAACGCGCTTTTTGCATCACTTCCTTGGCCGTAGGTTCTGTGGAAGCACCTGCTTGTGGTAAAGATTCTGTGGAATCTTCAGGATGTTTTTTGTGTGACATAGGCTGCATATATTTTCACCTGTCCACTACATGAGCACATGCGCATTTTTTTGCGCCCACTGGGTAAAGGTAGGGGTATGTATAATGTTTTCATCTTGGCACACGGCAGTACGCATGAACAGAACACCAAATTCCACAGGTAAACGATAGGCATAGGTGGTTAGTTGTGAAATATTGCCCATACTCGCCTTTGACCCCAAAGACTCACATAGAGCATATAATGTAGCAGGCTCTGTGGGCACAGAACAAACATCAGGCCCAGCCATAATATCTTCCACTGTGGGTAATTCGCGCCAAACTTGTAAAAATCCGGTAAATTCCGTGGCAGCCCCCATGCCTATAGTGCCTTGTAAAAGCTCGTATTCTACACTTACATCCACGTTAGATTGTAAAATTTGTGACACAAAAGCCCAAGAGCGCGGCGAAGCAAAAGCTTTAGCAGACTTCTGAGGGTCAAAATCATGCAAAAGTTTGGGTCGAAAGCGTAAAAATGCTATAATTTCCTTAGATATACCTGCTTGTTGCGCCCATAAAATCCAATCTTCCGTACTGGTTTGCATGTCTATATGCACCATGCGGTTAGCCAAGGCTGTGGGCATTCTGTGCGTAACAGCGCGATCTTTTTCACCATTACCTGCAGCTACCACGGTCCAGCCCTCAGGTAATGTATATTCACCAATCTTTCTATCTAAAACCAATTGATAACATGCAGCCTGCACCAAGGGCGGCGCGGCATTCAGTTCATCTAAGAAAATAATACCTTTATCTGTACTATCCTCTTTAGGTAAAAAAGCCGGTGCACACCATGCAGCTTGTTTATCTGCGGTAATATGCGGCAAGCCGCGCAAATCTACAGGGTCAAGAAGTACCGCTCTGATATCTATAAGATTATAATTTTTTTCTTGAGCAACTTGGGCAACGATTTGGCTTTTACCAATACCAGGAGCGCCCCAAATAAAAACAGGTTGCTTTATATCTATAAGAGTTTGCAGAGCAATTACAACTTGAGCTGGTTTCATTATTTTTTCCTAATTTAATATTGAATGTGAAAGTCGATTTTATAAAAAGATATGTAGGCAAATTGTTAACATTTGTCAAGATGAAGCCTAGCGGGCATTTAAAGGCGTTTTTCACAAAACGCACTTTGGCATAGTTTTTTTCCTTGCATTTCTTGCACGACATGTGTGAACAAAAAAATAATGACAACAATAAGATACTAGCTGTTAAAATGGGGTATACATACAAGCGTAACAACTTAAAATCTAAGCCTTTACACATGCAGTGCAAATACACCTTTTACACGGAAGATATGCCATAAGGCTTGTCTTTGTGAAAAAACTGTGGTAAG
>CAYJFD010000059.1:0-3649 GCA_964369605.1 uncultured Muribaculaceae bacterium
GGCCCTCCTGTATTACGCTGATTTTCAATAAGATACAAAAATACCTCTCAAAAACAAGCAGGGTCTTTTTGTAAGTAGTTAATATACTGGACTTTACAGAGGGGCATTGGTATTTAGTGGCATCACACACCATAACACATCACATATTGCCTTTGGTTACTGGATTAAAGTTATCCAATGAGGCCCTCCTGTATTACGCTGATTTTCAATAAGATACAAAAATACCTCTCAAAAACGAACCTGGTCTTTTTGTAAGTAGTTAATATACTGGACTTTACAGAGGGGCATTGGTTACTGGACTTTTGTTTATACTTTTTAAAAAAGTACGAGTTCTTTAAGAGAACTCTGTCAAAACACGCCCTTGATATTTCAAAAGAAATATCTGGACGCCAGTAGGGCTTGAACCTACGACTGTGCCCGAGGACGGGCACTTAGTTAAGCAGCTTTGCTGCGGGGGTCGTAGTTTGTAGATTGCATGCGGGTGGTTATTTACAAAAAAAAGCACCTGCTTTATGCAAGTGCTTTTTGACCTTTGTCTTGTGGGCCCAGTAGGGCTTGAACCTACGACCCCCTGATTATGAGTCAGGTGCTACTAACCAACTGAGCTATGGGCCCTAATCACTATTTTTTATTAGGAAAATCCTTTGTTATCGTGATTTGAGCGGCAAAGGTAAGTGATTTTTTTGAATTATCAAACTTTTATTTCAACTTCTACACCACTTGGTAATTCTAGCTTCATTAAAGCATCAACAGTTGCTGAGCTAGAGCTATATATATCAAGTAAACGCTTGTAAGAATTAAGTTCGAACTGTTCACGTGACTTCTTGTTAACGAAAGTAGAACGGTTAACTGTAAAGATCTTTTTGTCAGTAGGAAGTGGAATAGGTCCATTCACAACTGCTCCTGTCGCCTTAACTGTCTTTACGATCTTCTCAGCTGACTTGTCAACTAGAGCATGATCAAAAGATTTTAATTTTATTCTTATTTTTTGGCTCATACCTTTAATATTCTTTGCTATTATTATTCAAAATCTTCGTCCTTAAGCTTGCTTCCCGATTTCTCGATTACGTCTTTTGCAAGACTTGCTGGAAGCTCAGCATAATTTGCGAATTCCATTGTACTTGTAGCACGTCCAGAAGAAAGAGTTCTAAGAACGGTTACATAACCAAACTGCTCCGAAAGTGGAACGTTTGCTTTTACGATTCGAGCATTCATCTTTGAGTCCATGCTTGTGATCTGGCCACGACGCTTGTTAAGGTCACCGATAACATCTCCCATATAGTCTTCAGGAGTAACTACCTCTAAAGCCATAATTGGTTCCATGATTACTGGGTTTGCCTTTGGTAAAGCGTGACGGAAAGCCATTCTTGCACAAATTTCGAAAGAAAGTGCGTCTGAATCTACTGGGTGGAAAGAACCATCTTTAAGAGTTACCTTCATAGACGTCACTTCGTAACCAGCAAGAACACCATTAGCCATTGCTGACTTAAATCCTTTCTCAACTGCAGGAATGTATTCTCTTGGAACATTTCCTCCTTTGATTTCATCTACGAATTGTAAACCTACTACTCCTTCATCAGCTGGACCCATTTCCACGATGATATCAGCAAATTTACCTCTACCTCCTGATTGCTTCTTAAATACCTCACGATGTTGAACAGTTGAGCGAATAGCTTCTTTGTAGTTAACCTGAGGCGCACCTTGATTAACTTCAACACCAAACTCTCTCTTTAATCTATCTACGATGATATCTAAGTGAAGTTCACCCATACCACTGATAACTGTCTGACCTGTTTCGTGATCTGACTTAACAGTAAATGTTGGATCCTCTTCAGATAGCTTTCCTAGAGCTACTCCTAATTTATCAAGATCTTTCTGAGTCTTTGGCTCAACCGCTAATCCGATAACTGGATCTGGGAAAGTCATAGATTCAAGAACGATAGGAGCTGAGTCAATACATACTGTATCACCAGTACGTAATTCCTTAAATCCTACTGCTGCACAGATATCTCCTGCTTCAACGAAGTCAATAGCGTTTTGCTTATTTGAGTGCATTTGGAAAAGACGAGATACGCGCTCTTTCTTACCTGAACGAGTGTTAAGTACATAACTACCTGAATCAAGTTTTCCAGAGTAAGCTCTGATAAATGCTAAACGACCTACGAATGGGTCAGTAGCGATCTTGAATACTAGACCACAGAATGGTTCTTTAATATCTGATTTACGAGTGATAGTTTCATTTGTTTCAGGATCAGTACCTTCTACTGCTCCAATATCCATTGGAGAAGGAAGATAACGCATCACTGCATCTAATAAGAACTGTACACCCTTATTTTTGAAAGACGAACCACATAAAGCAGGCACAACAGCCATATCAATAGTCGCTTTTCTTAAAGCCTCTATTAATTCTTCCTGTGAAATAGAATTTGGATCTTCGAAAAACTTCTCAAGGATAGCATCATCATACTCAGCTACTGCCTCTACTAATTTTCCTCTCCACTCTTCCACTTCAGCCTTCATCGCTTCTGGAACTTCTTTAATTACGTAATTTACTAACTCTTTGCTATCTGCATCATAGTAAATCGCGTTATTTGCGATAAGGTCAACTAGACCTTCAAACTTATCTTCTGATCCGATTGGTAAACAGATAGGAACTGCACAAGCTCCTAACTTTTCTTGCATCTCTTCAACTACTGCTAAGAAGTCTGCACCAACACGGTCCATTTTATTAACATAAGCTATTTTTGGAACTCTGTATTTGTCAGCTTGACGCCATACAGTCTCAGACTGTGGCTGTACGCGACCTACAGCACAAAATGTTGCAACTGCACCATCTAATACACGTAGAGATCTCTCAACCTCTACAGTAAAATCTACGTGACCAGGAGTGTCGATAACGTTTACTTGATACTTAGTGTTATTATAGTTCCAGAAAGCTGTTGTAGCAGCAGAAGTAATAGTGATACCTCTCTCTTGCTCTTGAGCCATCCAGTCCATAGTAGCTGCACCTTCGTGCACCTCACCGATCTTGTAAGTTTTTCCTGTGTAGAAAAGAATCCTTTCAGAAGTTGTGGTTTTTCCGGCATCAATATGTGCCATGATACCAATATTTCTGGTAAATCTTAAATCTCTTGCCATTTAATTTTTTGTGTAATAATGTTAAATGTATTAGAATCTAAAGTGTGCAAATGCTTTGTTAGCTTCTGCCATACGGTGCATATCTTCTTTTCTCTTGTAAGAAGCACCTTCGTTATTATACGCTGCTACGATTTCTGCAGCCAATTTTTCTGCCATTGAGTGGCCAGAGCGCTTACGTGCAAAAAGTATCATATTCTTCAACGCTAATGAAACTTTTCTGTCTGGACGCACCTCAGTCGGTACTTGGAAGTTCGCACCACCAATCCTACGGCTTTTTACTTCTACCTGTGGAGTGATGTTTTCTAGAGCTTGTTTCCAAATGTCGAGAGGAGCCTTGTCAGAATCTTTCATCTTCTCGCCTACCATGTCGATGGCATCATAAAAAATAGAATACGCGATACTCTTCTTCCCCTGCAACATAAGATTATTCACGAACTGCGTTACTATCGCTTCGTTGAACTTTGGATCAGGAAGTAGAATCCTCTTTTTAGGCTTCGATTTTCTCATTTCT
>CAYJFD010000060.1:0-3516 GCA_964369605.1 uncultured Muribaculaceae bacterium
AGTGCACCATATAATATTGGTATAAGATATAGCACGCAGTTTTTAGAATCGGTAAATTTACGACTATTCAACCTTGAAACGACCCTAAAACTGAGCCATATTCCAACTGTGATAGCGATAATTGTTATCAGCGAGACGGTTATATTTGCCCACTGTGGTAGCGTGGCAATGGTGATATTGCCGTCCAAAATCTTTTGAGCTGTCTCCATTCCATTTATGTCAGATGGTAGATGTTTGTAGTAGTCAAAACGAGTGCTTGATTTCAAAAAGGCTTTGGTAAAGTGTGCTGCCGCTACAATAGGGATAAAACTCAGCGAATAGTGAGTTAAATACTCTTTTAGCTTTAGTGCTGAACCAGCAATTTTTGCCACGATATATGGCAAGAACCAAAATAGTAAGGGTAAGATTATAAATATTATAACTCCGTGTAGAACTTTGTTTATCTGTCCATTTGCAATGCTCAAAGGCTCAATTACAAATGCTGATATTGAGTTTAGAATACTCTTTGTTACTCCCCACTCTGTCCACACCTCTGAGATTACAAAGCCCGATACCATAATCAAGAACGCCACCTCCGCCCACGATAGGACTTTGCCTGAAAGTAACTCTGAGGCAAACGGCACTCGCTGATATGATGGATTTGGTCGCTCGGCAGATGGACTCTTAGCCTGATATTTAGAGCAACTGCGCACACAGCCACCACATAATATGCAGTTTGAGTTGCTATCTATCTTTGCAGGGTATAACCCTACACCGCAACTCTTAGCGTTTACGTTATATGTATATCGTTTGTCAATGCACGACTTGTCTTTACAATCTGCACAAGTCGAAGGCTTCTTTACTCTAAGTCCAAAGAGTGACAATTTTGAGTATAACCCCAATAGTAGACCAATAGGGCAAACGTATTTACAGAATGTATTTTTCTCATATATCAAACCCACTATCACCGAAACTGCCGCTATCGAGAGCATATAGATTGCCATATAGGTCGGATTACGGTGGATTGCAAATGCTTGAATACCCACAAGCAGTACAATGGTATAGAATATAGCTATTACCCAACCAGATGCGATAAATTTACTCGGTTTGCGTTTTAGTCCAATCTTAGCACAAAGTGATGTGACAAGCTCCATAGGGCACACCATACACCACACCCTGCCAAAAAGTATTGCCCCTACAACAATTAGTGGCCACCACAAAGACCATACAACCAAGTTTCCTAAGTTGGTATTACGAAGTTGAACCAGAAAACCATTATCTGACGATGTTGCCGAGAAACCACTCCAAAGTAGTACGGAAAATGCTATGAGCGACAATACTTTTATAGCAATTGTCACTCCACGAGTTTTTAATATTTTATTAATCATAACTACAACAATTAAATTAAACCTGCAATTAGAGCCACCGATATTATAATAAGCATTACTGCTACAAGTAGCTGTAGTTTTTCGTAGGTTACTTTTTTCAATAGTTTCTTTCCAAAGTAAGCTCCAACGACAGCACTAATGGTAGCCGAAAGCATCACTACTATATTCTCAGACATATCAATTTCTGTAATTCGAGAGAAATAGACCGACAAGCGACTAAAGTCCACTAACATAGCAATCACAACACCTGTGGCAATATATGCCTCCTTGCTGAGTCCACTGCGAATTAGAAATGCACTTCGCAATGCTCCTTGTATGCCCGAAAGTCCACCAAAGAAACCGCTTAACACGCCACCGATTATCAACTTATCTTTTCCAAATTGAATATTTTTCAGACGAGGTACTATTTCCATCAGAGAGAAGAATATTAGAACAACACCAATAACAACTTTAATCACCGTTATATCAAAACTTTTGTCTGCTATTGAGTAGGTAAAGATCGTTGGAGTGTCGGATAGTTGCATTAGTAGCCACGCCCCAGCAAACGAAGCAAGAAAGGCAGGCAGTCCAAAACGCAATAGCGTCGCCCTATCAGCACTACGCCCAACGAGTACAACCTTAAAAATGTTATTTGCAAAGTGAGCAACGCCAGTCATTGCGATTGCAGCCTCTAATGGAAAGAAGAGGGCAAAGACAGGCATTAGAATAGTCCCAAGCCCAAAGCCTGAGAAGAATGTTAAGAGAGAGGCAACGAGTGCCACCAGAGAAATAATTACTACATCCATATTTTTACACTTTAAATTATAGTGCAAAGATAGAGCCTTCTGCTAAGGCGTAGGAGGTAGTAATGAATGAAAAAATGGTACTATTGAAAATACTTTAGGCGAAACTGCTTAGGAGTCTCCTTTTCGTATCGTTTGAAGTACTTTACAAAGTTTGATACATCCTCAAAACCAAGTGTTTCTGCAATTTCAAATATAGTATCGTCGGTATGCAGAATATAGCGTTTAGCCTCTAACATTAACTGTGCGACTACTATCTCACTTGCACTTTTGCCACTATATTTACGGCATAGTGCATTTAGGTTCTGTGGTGTGGTATTGAGCACCGAAGCATACTCATTAACCTTATGCCATTTTCGTACATCAGTTGATACCAAAGCTATAAAATCTTCATATATCTTTGATGGTGTAACACTCGGCTTCTGACTCTCTACCTTAGATAGGGATAGCAGTTTTGCAAATAGAGCGGTGAGATAGCTATGGATAATATCCGTGCTGTAATCGTCACCATCTTTGAAAACGGAATACATATCTTCGAGAATGGCAATAAAAGAGTCTTTACCACTAAGTGTTAGTTGAGTGATTGATTTGAGTTCTGAGAGCAAGTGCAGAGCCTTTGACTCCTCAATTTTATTAAACTCCTCCTCTTTGAGCAGTATCACAAACCCTTTGGGGATGGCTGTAAACTGCCAGTAGTGCAGCTGCCCAGCCGAAAGCATATAGAACTCAGGGGCAGATACTCTGTGTGTAACTGTATCAATAGTATGAAACCCCTCACCATCCATTATAAATATAAGCTCATAGTAGCCACTATGCTTATGCGGCTTTGTGCGCTTAATAACCTCTTTGAAACGTGAAATCTTAAAGGTCGCTTCGCTCTCTAATTTACTTTTATTGTCTATTGTCATAATCTATCATTTTTTATCTACTAAAGTTATAAACTATTTTCCTATACGACCGCTATTCTACCGCTATTCTTAGGTAAAGAGTGTAGAATGAACAAATTAGTAATCCTGCCACTACTATTCTTTTGAATTTGATCTCTGATATGCTCAATCTTCTTGCATAGCTCTTTGTTAAGAGTGACAGCAACATTGTTGACTATTCGCTGTTTTATAACATTTTTCTTTTTATCCAACTCTTTATAACTGGATAGAACTTTACTATATGCCAAACTACATACCCTAATGCAAGCACCCCTACTATTACGTGGGCGTATATCTCTATGCTAAATGTATATGACTCTGAGAAGAATAGAATATAGAGACCTGATAGGCAGGTTAATATGAATAATATCGACAACAACCACACTCGTCCTATACTTTGTTTAAACTTCAACCAATTCTTCTTATACCATCCCCAATGGT
>CAYJFD010000061.1:0-3502 GCA_964369605.1 uncultured Muribaculaceae bacterium
AGCTTGGCTTTTAGGAGTAAATACGTGGGGTGTAAACTCTTTTTGCTCACAGACAAAAGCCACCGCATCCGTCAGATGTTTGAGCCCGTAAACGGTCAATCCTTCCACAATGGAAGCCTCGGCGGCGTTTTCTTCCGCTACTATCATAGCTTGCATTCCCAAAGAGCGCGCTAAAAGAGCTAGGGGTAAAATCCCCGAAACAGGACGTAAACTCCCATTTAGAGAAAGCTCTGCCGCAAACATCAAGCTATCGATGGGTCTTGTCGGGCGTATGATTTCTGAGGCTACCAAAAGCCCCATAGCTAAAGGCAAATCATAGGCAGACCCGCCCTTCTTTCTGTCGGCGGGAGCTAGATTTATGGTGATTCGAGCACACGGTAATTTAAATAAGGATGTGCGAATGGCTGCAAAAACTCTTTCTTTGGCTTCTCTTACTGCTCCTTCCGCAAGTCCGACCATTACAAAGGAGGGCATGGCAGACTTGGTAAAGTCTACCTCAAGCTCAACGGTATAAGCCGTTATTCCTTGTAATGCACCGGAAAACAAGCGTGTAAGCATTGAAAATCCCCTTAGAAATTAAGTCCCATAAGTTCCACACTGACTTGCACGCGCTCTTCTGTGGCGTCCATTAAATATTCCGCATTAATACGCACGCATTGATGTAAAAAGGAAAGCCCCAATCTTCTTTCATAGATATCACCGTCGAAAAGGTCACGAGTTTCCATAGCGCTTAATCGAAAACTTGAAGAAAGATTAAGGCTTACGCTATTGGTTATGACATTGATATCACCGGAGGGGATAATATCATTAATATTCTCATAGTTCACAAAGTTACGATAGTTATAGTTTTGGTGGCGCCAGCTATAGGAGGAAGAAAAGGAGCCAAAACGAGAGTGGTGCAAACTAACACCTGTGTCGGAGCGGTTTACTTCATTATCATATAAAGAATAATAAGTACTACTGTTAAGACTTAGCCATTTAAGAGGCTGTGAGCGGAGGCGTAAGTGAACGTCGTGCATGGGACGGTTTTCGTACTTGTCCGTATGTCTACGACGGTTTTCCTCACGAAAATCGTAACCCCAATAGAGTTGCGCCCTCAATAAATCATGATAGGAAGTTTTAAGCTCAAAACCTTCCCCTTTGCGCGCCACAGAATCTTTTCTGAAAGTAAAACGGTTATCAAGCGTTAAGGTTAAATCATTTTTACCTTGTATTCTGTCTTCCAAAATATAAAAAGGATTATTTTCTTGATTAATATCATCAATCCAAGTGTATTCCAATCGAGGCTGAAAGGTATGGCGCATGCCACTATACTGTGATTTTCCGACATTTTGCTTGGTAGCTTCCAAAGATTTTGCCCAATCCCAAGTTCGAGAGGCTTGGCTGTAAAGATTAAAACCAAACTCGGGAAGCACTCGTCCGGAGCCGGTTTGCTTTTCTCTTGCGGTACTGCCACTAAGAGGCGAGTTTTGACTTTCGGAAGTATTGCTGTAAATAGTTGCGCGGGCGCCTGCGTTTACTTCTAAGGTAGCGTATTTCAAATCAAAGGGGACGTGCAACTCAGGATAAATTTCTGTTCGCATCCCACTGGTGCCTTCACGGCGATACATATAGCCTGTTTGCAAAGAAGCGTTCAGCTCCACGGGAAGATTCTGTAAAAGTTTTCCTCTATTCCAAAAAGCATACACTTCGGGCAAACGTTGCACCGTGTCATCATCACTTATGGATTTATTGCCATTATTATAGCTTGGATCCTGTTCATAACGAAAACCTGCAGCAATACTAAAAAGTTCCCAGTCTCTATAGATATAACCTTGCGATATACGGTTTTCATCAATTTCGGCAAAGTCACGACCAAACATATTGAAAGTGTAGTCCCGTGAAGCATCATAGCCTGTCATGCGGTTTTTATATTCATGCAAAAAGTTTTGGTCAGACACTAAGTCAATATTATACTTATATTTCCACTCACTTTCTAAAATATCACCGTCAGCCATGCCTCGTAGCCAAAAACGAAACCTGTTATCTCGAATCAAGCCGTCGCGTGAATTAATAGGATCAAGCTTATCATTTAAAACCAATTTTTGATCGTATAAAACATCGAGCGCCATCCACATTTTTTGATTTTCTTTGGTGTGGGAACGATATTCAATGGAAGGCATAAAACCGCGTTCAGTCAATATGGTTGCGTAAACAGTCAAGTCTCGGCTTTGGTCGATGACATGGAAGTAAGGTTGCGTATAATACACACCATGCTCGGAGCTGACGCCGTACTCAGGAAGAAGAAAGCCACTTTGGCGGGTTGTTTTTGTTGGAACCACCAGATAAGGAGAATAAATGAGTTTTTGGCTTTTTACATTAAATACGGGATGCGTGAGATGCGCATAACTGTCTGATTCCACAATGGCTTCCACGGCACTCACCGACCACAAAGGGGAATCTCCGTCACAGGCGGTTACAACCGCTTCTTGTAGGTGGTACACGTCCCCTTCTGTTTTATAAAGCTCTTTACTGGAAAAATACATATGGGGGCCTGCCATAAAAATCTTGGCGTCACGCACCCAACCCGAAGTGTTTTTTAAGTCAAATTCTGCTTCACTGGCTTGCAACTCGTCCACTCCAAGTTTTGCAAACACATTTCCTTGCAACAAAACCCATTCGGTATTGGTATATAATCTTGCAAAATCAGCTTTTAAGTAATCATTTTCTCGCACAAGTAAAACGTTTCCTCGCCCTTCAAGCACAAGTCCGTCGTTGATACTGACAAGCTCATCGGCAAAAATACGCCAAGGTTCACCATTCTCAGTTTCCAGACTTTTGCCACTCAGCCCGATACTCGTAGGAAACAGATTCGCACGAGCTTCGCAAACAGACATCAGGGAAAAAAACAGGCTAACACAAAACAACAAACAAAAACCATAGCTTTGTTTTTTGCTTCTTCGTTCAAAGTCATACTTTTTGTAAGAACCACAGCCAATCATTTGCTTCAGTATTTTTTTCATCAAGACGTCTGCCCAACCGTTTTACACATCCGATAACGGATATAATTTATTTAATTAACACACTTTTTACTAAGTTAACACAAGAAAAACAACGCACAAAAAACCACCTATCGAAAGGCATTGACTAAAATCAAACATCTATAGGTGAAGACAATTAACATTAATAGCATGTTTATCTATTAAATAAAAGTTTCTTTTTTATTATTTTTTAATCAATAAATTCAATATATTAAACAACATTGCCGCATTATTTGATTTTTTCGAAAAAATATGTTTATTATTTATTCCAATTACAGCCTTTGGATGTCCGACAAGAATTTAGCATTGACACCTTGCATACCGACAGGAATGGCACCCATAAACTCGTAGCCAACTCAGAAAAAACCACCCTGATGGCGAACGAAGTATCTCTAAAAAAACACGCTTATAAAAAAAATATACATTCCTAAAAAAAAATTACATTCACCCCCCTTTTAACACTTGCCAAAAATACATTTTCT
>CAYJFD010000062.1:0-3204 GCA_964369605.1 uncultured Muribaculaceae bacterium
TTTTTTAAATTATGATTACTTTAATAATTATTGTTAGAGTGTTATAATTCTATTTGATTAGAATATGAGAATAAATATGGACAAATATCTAAAAAGTGTAATAAATAATTTTAAAATAAATAATAATAATTTAATAATCAAAGGTTATCTAATTCATGATAAAACAGATTTTAAGATAATGGTTGATGAAATAGAAGTTAAACCAAACATTCTTAAGGTTAAAGATTTTAAGGGTTTGAAGAAGGTTTATTTTGAGTTAGTTTTGGATTTGAGTAAATTATTTTTGGATTCTAGGAAAATGTCTTTTAAGGTTGATGGTTATCTAATGACTTTAAATATGAATCCTAAAAAGTCTAAAAATAGTTATTTTAGAAAATGGCGTTTTAGAATTAAAAATAATAATAGTTTAGTTTCGCTTACATATAATCGTGATTTGGGCTTGGTTATAAGTTTAAGACCTATTTTGCCTATTGATAGTTTTAGTCAACAAGTATTATTGTTTTTAGGATTTATCTTAGGTAGGTTAAAGATTAATAGGAAGCGTATTATTTTATTTGAGAAAGATTGTAGTCAGTTTGAAGAGAGTGCTTGGGTCTTATATAAGTATTTAATTGATCATAATTACTCAAATGTTTACTACAGTTTAAGTAAAAGCGCAACTGGTTATCAAGATATCGAAGATAAATATAAAAAACATATTATTCACCCACATACTTTGAAACAGTATTATTATGTCTTTTCTACTTTAAAGTATTTTGGGACTGAGTTCCCTATCCAGTTAATTAATCGTGATGCTAATAATCCTTTATTTAAGTATCATTTAAATCATCAAGATTGTAAGTGTTTAATGTTAGGTCATGGTGTTCAGTCTTTAAGTAATCATGCGACTTTCAGAAAAGGGTTTTATCGTAAGGGTAAACTGTTGCCAATGGATTCTAAAACAGTTTTATCTTCTGTAAAAGAGGTTAATGATTTTGTTAGTACTGGTGATTTTACAGAGAACGATTTTTTAGTTTCTGGATTGCCTACTTTTGACACTAGTTATCGTTATGATAGTGCGGATAAGATTTTAATAATGCCTACTTGGAGAGGTTGGGAACATAGTATTGTGGCCGTTAATCCTGAAGAGAGTGGGTATTATAAGTTTATGATGGAGATATTTAATTCTGTTCCTGAGCAATTAGTTGAAAAGGTTATTGTAATGCCTCATCCAATTATGGTTAGATATTTTCAACAAAATCAAACTTCTTTAAATAAGTATATTAGATTTGATGTTAAGTATGATGACTTATTAAAGGAGGCTGCTATTTTAATTACTGATTATTCTTCAATTTCTTATGATGCTTTCTTTAGGGGTACTAATGTTTTATTTTATTTTAAAGAGAAAGATTATTGTATGAGTAAGTATGGTGGAGAACTGATATTAAAAGATAATGAAATGTTTGGTGATGTTTCATATAATAAAGAAGAATTAAAGAAAGATATTTTAAAGAATTATTTAAAACGACAAAAAACTAAATACCAAGAGTATTTTAGTGAGATGGTAGAATTTAATGATCGTCAAAATACTAGTAGATTAGTTAAACTATTAAAAGAGTGTAATTATTTAGATTAATGTCTTGAGTGAAGGGGGTATAAATGAAATATAAGTTGATTAAATTATTATTACAGATTGTTTATAACTTTATAAAGTTTTTTTATCGTCCTGGAAAGAAGGTCGGACTTCTTTCAAGGCAAGGTGATAAACTTTGGTATGATATGCAGATGTTAAATGATAGTTTGATTAATGCGGGTATTATTACTGAGGTTTCTAGTAGTAAGCTTGATAAGAATAATTTACTTAAGTATGTCTTTGTCTTATTGAAACAAATGAAAATACTAGCTAGTTGTAAGGTTGTAGTAGTTGATTCTTATATAATACCTGTAAGTTTATTAAAACATCATCCTGAGACTAAAATAATTCAAATGTGGCATGCGTTAGGAGCTATTAAACAATTTGGTTACCAAACTTTAGATAAGCCTGCAGGCTCAAGTAGTGAGGTTGCTAATGGTATGGCAATGCATCGAAACTATGATTATATTCTAGCCGCTAATCAAACAAGCAAAGAGAAATTTATGCTAGGATTTAACCAACCAAGTGATAAATTTATCGACATAGCTTTGTGTCATGTTGACTACTTAACTAAAGGAGTATCAAAAATCGATAGAAAATTTGACAAACAAGTTGTTTTATATGTTCCTACTTTCAGAAAAGGACAAAGAATAGAAATTATTGAAAAGCTAATTGAAAGCTTTGACTTTGATAAATATGAATTAGTAGTAAAACTACACCCTTTAGACAAAACAGAAATAAATGATCAAAGAATTATTGTTGATAAAATAAATTCAACTTATGACTGGGTAATAAAAGCAGATATTATTGTAACTGATTATTCGGCCTTAGTATTTGATGTTTGCGCAATTAATAAACCGCTACACTTACTGTGTTATGATATTGAAAGATACCAAGAAACTTGCGGGTTAAACTATGACTTAAAAACTATCTTTAAACAGTACTATCACCAAGATGTCAAAAGTTTAATAAGCTGTCTAAATAAAAAATATACTAAAGTTACTGACATCTTTGATATTGACTTAAGTGTTAATCATACTGACAAATTAGTAAACTTTATAAAGGAGTTGTTATGAGAAATTTATTATATAAAGTTCTAAAATTCATCTTTAAGATTTTAGAATATTTCCCAAAAAATAAAAAACTAGTAATGTTTGAAAGCTTCTTAGGGGAAAGTGTCGCTTGTAGCCCTAAGTATATTTATCTTGAAATGGTCAAACAAGGAATGGATAAAGAATATCGGATTGTTTGGGCCTTAAATAAAAAGAAGCAAAATATTGAACTACCAGGAAATTATAAAATAGTTACTCGTAATACTATTAAATACTACTTTAGCTTTGTAAGAGCATCTTACCTAATTACTAACTCAAGAATTCCAAGATTTGTTAGTACTAGTAAAAACTGCACATACTTACAAACTTGGCATGGAACACCATTAAAAAAGTTAGCACTAGACCAAGAACAAGTATTCTTAAAATCAACTTCTGAAAAAGCATATAAAGATGGTTTTATTCAACTTAGCAATCAGTGGACATATCTATTATCACAAAACGCTTTTAGCTCAGAGTGTTTTCATTCAGCCTTTGCTTATC
>CAYJFD010000063.1:0-3109 GCA_964369605.1 uncultured Muribaculaceae bacterium
GCGGTTTTTTGGGCAGTGCAAGGCAAGTAGAGCTCGTGGAGCGTTGTCACAATGAACTCTTGCAAGCTGATGGTATCTTTATTGTGGATCCCGTTCTTGGTGATGAGGGCGAGTATTATATGGAGCAGATGAGCGAAATCACCGAGGGAATGAAGCATTTAGTGGCTCTTGCAGACGTTGTAACCCCCAATTTGACTGAATGCTGTCTGTTGCTCGGAGAAGAGTATAAAACCAACGTCAGCGACGAAGAATTAAAAGATTATTTGGTGCGCCTTGCTCAGCTTCGCCCTTCTGAAAGCGCTCAAAGAAAAGGCGCAAAGCAATCTCTTGACGGTAACCCTTTCCCCAAAACCGTACTTATTACCAGTGCGCCATGTCAAAGTGCCGAAAAAACGTCCTCCAAGGACTTTACAGGCAAGGAAGATGATTTTGTTCGAGTTGTTGCCTACGAAAGCGCAAGTGAAAGCTTTTGGCAAGTAAAAACCCCAAAAATCAAAGCCTTTTATCCCGGAACCGGAGACACCTTTACTTCCGTTTTTCTTGGCTCTCTCCTTAAAAAAGATTCCGTACCCCTCGCCATGAGCAGAGCGGCGCATTTTGTCTACCAAGCCATCTTACTGACCCACGGCTACCATTTACCTAGCTACGAAGGCATTATGCTTGAAAAAATGCTCCCTAACCTAGCTGAAAACAAAATATATCCCTACGAAGCATTTTAGAGATTTTTTAAAAAAATAATTCTGTCCATGCTCTAAGCACTTCATTAAGGTCTAGTGACATTGAAGTGTAAAAAACATAAATAGAGTGAGCTTTTCTTCCTCGCTAAATGAGTGTTTTTTGACTGTGGTTATGAATTAGATATATTTCCAGTAAAAACTATTTCGATCAATGCTCTAAACCAGTTTTTTTGCATAGGTTAAACCAGTGCGCAAAAGCAAGCATGTTATTCATTAAAGCATTCGTTACACGAACTCCAATTGCAAAAGGTTAAATTTTCTTAACCTCTTGAAAATTCCAAAAAAATAGATTATAGTTTTAAAATGAATATTTTTGATGTGTTTGGAAGCTGTTGTACTATCTAAAGTGAACGAAGGCATTTAAAAGGAATTTGTTTAGAAATAGAAGTATAGCCAGTTAATCCACACGGTTTTGATAGATGATTTCAGGATGAACTTTAAAACATTTGTATTATAACCCAAATGTTTTAAAATAAATGAGTACGCTCTTGAAAGCTTGAATTATTGAAAACTTCAAAAACGTACAAAAAAAATTGGAGGATATTATGGGACAAGGTGGATTCGTAACAATTGTAAATGGCACAACAAAGAAACTTGTAAAAACAGCTGAGCAAAACCAGAATCTTTGTGATTGGAATTTTCCTAAAACAATCGCCCCCAAGGATTGCGTTCGTGTATATGTTGAATGGAGCGCAAATATCTTTAAAAATCATTCAGGCGATCACGCAAACACTACCTATTGCGTTGAAGGTACAAACGATGAATTTGAAATACAAGCAAAAGTTAACTCACGATCTCAATATGAAATAAATATTTTCTTTAAAACTCTAGAAACGCAAACTGTCTCTGCCGGAAAAACAATTCCATTGAGTTGGATTCATGATGGCGAGGTCTTTTTTATTCTTGCAGGAGAACCGGAAAAATATTTTTCAAGTGGTGGTAAAGCAACTTCTTGGATGCAAGATAATATGTACTTATTAAAAGATAAAACCTTAAAAGAAATTTGTATTGTGGGGTCTCACGATTCAGGTATGAGTGAAATAGGTCCTGGAGGAACCGCCTTCACAGGAGCTCAAAATACTTTAACTCAAAGTTGTAGTATTGGGGAACAACTCAACTGGGGAGCAAGATATTTTGATATTCGACCCGTTATTGGTGAAAATAATTATTACACTGGGCACTATTCACACATAGACGGCTTAGCTTCGTGGCAAGGACAAAACGGCCAATCGATCGATTCAATTATTTCTGAAATTAATGCGTTCACAGCAAAACATAATGAGTTAATAATACTCAACATTTCTCATTCTCTTAATACTACGCTTGGAAATAATTCATACAGGAAATTCAATCAAAAAGAATGGGAAAACTTATTGGTGAAGCTTTGCGGTATTAATAAAAGATATCTTGATGGGCAAGCTAGAGGCAGTACTGACTTGACAACCGTGATGCTTGGTAATGCTATAAACGGCAAGTCAGCAGTTATGATAGTTATTGATGATAAAAATGAAACTATCAACCTAGGTGAATACGAAAGAAAAGGGTTTTTTACTTATAAAAATTTTGACTTTTATGACTCTTATTCCGATACAAACGATGCTCATAAAATGGCTGATGACCAGATAAACAAAATGAAAAAAAATGCAAGCAAGGAAAGTCTATTTTTATTATCGTGGACACTGACACAAGGTGATGGCCAGGCGATTTTTGCTACTAAATCTATTATAGATCTATCTGTTGAAGCACATCAACTTTTGCCAAATAGATTGTACCACGAAGTAACAAAAAATATATATCCCAATATAATTTACCTTGATAACATTAAAGTAAATACTGCTGCAGCCTTGGCGATGGCAGTGAACGTTAAGGTATTGAGGTAATAATAAAAATATGAAGGAAAGTTCTGATGATTACAGCTAAGATAACTACTAAAGTTCGCCTTTGTTATCATTGGGAAATTCTTTGCTCGATATAGTGTTGCCAAAAACTTTTTTGTTCTAACAAGTAGCATACAAGTGCTAATTAGAGTTTAGGTGTACTTAGCTAAAAAGTATTAATCTCTAACGAAAAGATGGTTAAAAAGAAAATTTTAGCAACACTATATTATTTTCAAAGTAAAGTATGCAATATTTTAATCAAGAAAATATGCAAAATACATAGAAGTAATTCAATAGATGGAAAAGTCAGATGTCTTAGAAGAGCTTTTATAAAACGTTGTAACGGTCGTAAAGATGACTTTTCTTCAATAAACAGCAATATTGCTAAGGTTCATGTACCAAAAAAGACACTCTGATGAGTGTTTTTTTTATAAAAATGCCGAAGAATTGCAACTAGAGATAGCAAATTGAAAGTTAGTTATAAGGACTTTATCA
>CAYJFD010000064.1:0-2589 GCA_964369605.1 uncultured Muribaculaceae bacterium
ACAACATGTATAAAATAAAAGTGTGGCAATGGCAAGCTTCTTTGAGCTTTTGGCGGCAGTGGTTTTAGGAATAATCTGTTCCTTGCCCAGATATTATTCAGATACTATTTAGATATTATTCAGATGCTACTCAGACACGACTTAGAAACTTGAAATTGCCGGCAGAGCAAGCTAGGGTACACAAAATCCATGAGGTGCAAGTATGAACACATATTTAGGTATAGATGTGGGCGGAACCCATACCGATGCGGTGCTCTATGGACAGCAGGGGGAAAGAAAGACGCTTATCTTTGCCAAAGTAAAAACTTGCGCCCAAGATAGTGCCAGTGTGGCGGCCTCCATGAAAGCCGCTTTGCACGCCTTGTGGGAAAAAATGCACGTCACTTGTGCGAAAGATGCTTCTTTACCAACTGAGGCGCATATGCTTAAGCAGATACAAAGGGTAACTGTATCCACCACCTTAGGCCTCAATGCTCTCATTGAAGGAAAATCCGCGCCCGTGGGCTTACTCTATACAGCAGGGCCCGGCATGGATGCGCAGCGTTTTTTGAAAAACTCTGTCATGGGTGCATATGCTTTTTGTGTGCCCGGTGGTTTGGACCATCGCGGCTGTGAAGTGACGCCTTTAGATATGCAGGGCCTAGGGGCACAAGTAAAAGCATGGCAAAAAAAAGGTTTACAGCATTTTGCCGTGGCAGGAAAATTTTCTGTGCGTAATGCTTGCCATGAACTTGCCATAGCACAAGAATTGCAAACTCTTGGAGTGGCGCCGCAGCATATTACTCTTTCACATACCTTAACGGGGCAGTTAAATTTTCCGCGGCGCATGGCGGCGGCCTATGCCAATGCTAGTATATATACTGTACAGCAAACATTTTTGCAGGCTGTACGCGCGGCTGTTCAAGATTTTTTTGTGGAGCAAGGTTGCCCTGCTCAGCACATGCCGCCGCTTTTTTTGCTTAAGGCCGATGGTGGAGCTTTGCGGCTTGAAATGGCTGTAGATACGCCGCTGAACAGTGTGCTTTCTGGGCCTGCGGCTAGTGTCATGGGGGGCATGGCCTTGCTGACGTCTCATTTAGATGATGCTATTGAGACAGATATTTCTTCAGCTGAAAGTAATCAAGATGCTTTTATGATGGATGTGGGCGGCACCACCACAGACATGGCCCTGTATGCCAAGGGGATGCCTGTACTGGCCCATGAGGGCATGTCCTTGCTGTTGGGCCAAGAAAGCTTACGCACGCCATTGCGCTCCCTTGCCACGCACTCTCTTTGCCTTGGTGGGGATACGTTACTTTTTTATGATGCGTCTTGCGAAAGGCTCTCCCTAGGAGGTGAGGGTCATACAGATGAAAACATTATAAATACCACAAAGTCTGTGGCCATGGTCTTTGGAGGTAAAGAACCCACCTTGGTGGATGCGCTGGCACTGCTGTGTACAGATTCTGTTATTTTAGAAGGCTTGGATGTGAGGGCGGCGCAGCAAGGCTTAGAAAAACTATGCCAAAAAAAGGGCCCAGAACTACAAGCCTTGGTGCAAGATGTGGTCTTGCAAGCCTGTGAGCGTATGGTGGCAGGGCTAGAAACTTTATGGCGCACGGTGCAAGGACGCCCTGTATATACTTTGGCCCAGCTTTTGGAGGAATATACCTTAAAACCTTGCACTCTTTGCTTAGTGGGTGGGCCGGCGACGCTCTTAGAAAAATGGCTTGCACCCATGGCTCAAGAACGTCTAGGAGTACGTGTTTTTGTGCCAAAATTAAGCCCTTGCGCCAATGCTTTGGGGGCGGCCCTCACTTTACCCACAGATCATATAGATTTTGTGGCGGACACCTTGGAAGGTCGTTGGCATATTTCTACGCTGTCTTTAGAAGGACGCTTGGACAAGGGATTTACCATGGAAAAAGCACAAGCCATGGCCTTGCAGGCCCTCATACATAAAGCAGAAACAGAGGGCATAGCGGCGCAAGAAAGGGAGGCGCACCGCGCTGAAATAGTAGAGGCTTTAAGCTTTGCCACCTTGGATGAAAGAGGCAGAGGCGGCAAGGATATACGTATTCAATGCCAATGGCGACCTGGGCTTATTACTCACCTTGAGGGCCCACATAAAGCACCAGAAAATGTAAAGGAACACTATGCTTAATGCCCTCTATGGCCTTCTTTTTTGCTTATTCTTAAGCGTGTCTAGTTTTGCCGCCACTTCAGTGACGCAAGACACTAGTGGAGAATCCGGCATTGAAGGCGTACCCACCATACCGGGCAGGGAAATCACCCCTCAAGAAATGCAACAGCATTTTCCTAAACCCTTGGGTAATTCGGCTCCTTCCTTACCTTTTATGCCCGATGCGGCGCCGCTCATTCCTGTTTTACCTTTAGAGCAGAAAAGTACTACGGAAAATACCGTGCACTATCCTGTGGCGCCCACAGCTCCCAGCTTTTCTGTACAGCCTTTGCCTATGACTCCTGCTGTATCTGGCACAGCAGGGCAGGCTACGGAAAATTCGGCGGAAAATTCGAGCCCTACTTATAAAAGCCCTGAACAAAAAAGACTAGAAGAGCATTTTTTGCGTGCTTTGCAACCACCTACAA
>CAYJFD010000065.1:0-2503 GCA_964369605.1 uncultured Muribaculaceae bacterium
ACAAGTAACAACGGTTCTGGCGAGAGACGGTAGTTTAATCGGCCAGTTTTATAGAGAAAAACGCTATGTTATCGGATTAACTGAAATGGCTCCTCATGTACCAAAGGCTTTTTTGGCGGTTGAGGATTCTGAGTTTTATGAGCATCCAGGCGTAAATATTATGGCGATTGTTCGTGCTTTTATCGCAAATATGCAGTCAGGATCTATTTCTCAAGGCGGAAGCACCATAACACAGCAAGTGGTAAAGCGCCTTATGCTTACTCCGGAAAAAAGCTATAAACGTAAAATCAAAGAAGCCGTTTTAGCCTATCGTTTAGAAAAACAGCTTTCTAAAGATGATATTCTTACCATTTATTTGAACCAAATATTTTTGGGCAATAATGCGTATGGAATTGAAGCTGCCGCAAGAACATACTTTAATAAACACGCATCACAGCTAAGTATCGCCGAAGCGGCCATGCTTGCAGGTTTACCACAATCTCCGTCAGCCTATAACCCTTTACGTTATCCCGAAGTTGCCAAAACTCGTCAAGGGCACGTGCTTCGTAGGATGCGCACCCTTGGTTGGATTAGCGATGAAGAGTACGACACCGCTATACATGAAGAGCTTAAATATGCGTCTATGCCTACCTTTATGGGGCGAGAGGGCGGCTGGTATTTAGAAGAAGTGCGTCGTCAGTTGCTTGAAATTTTCAATGAAGAAAATGCTACTAAAATGGGCTTTGATATGGGAATTTTTGGGGCCGATGTTGTATATGAAATGGGGTTGACCGTTTACACATCAATGGATCCCGTACAACAACATTTTGCAGATGTTGCCTTTAGAAAAGGACTTGTTGAGCTCAGCAAACGTCAAGGCTTTTTTGGTCCTGTTGAAAACATTGTAGCCTCTAAAATGGATGAATATTTAGAGGATAATCCTTTTAACTTAAAATCTTTTGAGAAGGGTGAATGGCAAAAAGCCTTAGTTGTGGCCACAGAAAAACAAGGCGCAAGTGTTCGAATCGGTGAATATAAGGGCTATATTCCTGTGAAAACTATGGGTTGGGCTCGTAAGCCTAATCCCGTTGTTAATGGACGCTGGCAAGCCGACTCCCAAAAAGATGCATCCTTAGTGTTGAAAGTGGGTGATGTGGTTTGGGTTTCACTAAAACTGCCCACCCCCGAACAAATAAAAAAGATGAAAAATCCTGAAAAGGAATTTACGCATTTATCACAACTAAGCCCTGAAACCGTTATGCCTTTAGCCTTGGAACAAATACCTGTGGCACAAGGTGCGCTTGTTTCTATGGAAGCAAAAACCGGTGATGTGGTTGCTATGGTTGGCGGTTATGAATTTTCTTATGATGGAGACCAATTCAACCGTGCCACTCAGGCTTTGCGCCAGCCCGGTTCCTCCTTCAAGCCTGTTGTTTATTCTGCTGCCCTTGATTATGGCTTTACAGCAGGATCCTATATTTTGGATGCACCCATCTTGCTTATGGATGAAGTGACAAAACAAGTTTGGCGCCCCAAAAATTTTGATCCAAGTTTTGACGGTCCTATACGTTTGAATCGTGCCCTTGCGCGCTCAAAAAACTTGTGTACCGTTCGTATTGCACAAGAAATGGGCATGGAATATGTACTGCAAAGGGCTAAAGATCTTGGCTTTAAGAGTGACTTACCACCGTACCTTGCGGTTAGCCTCGGAGCGGGTGAGGTGACCCCTGTTGATATGGCCACTTCCTATGCGGCATTTGCTAACGGCGGCCAAAGGGCTAAACCCCGCTTTATCCATAAAATAACAGGTGCTTGGGGCAATGTTATTTATGAACAACTTCCTGAGTTTGAAACTGCTGTCAGTCCCGAAAATGCCTTTGTAATGGCAAAACTATTGCAAGGCGTTGTTCAATTTGGTACGAGTACAAAAGCCAAAGTGTTAGAGCAGCCCGTTGCAGGAAAAACCGGTACAACCAATGGTGAAGTCGATGCTTGGTTTGTAGGTTTTACACCTGATTTGGTAACTGCAACCTACGTAGGATTTGACCAAGTCCAATCTTTGGGGCGTGGTGAAACCGGTGGCGGTGCGGCACTACCGATCTATGTTGATTACGCTCAACAAGCCCTAGACCTGTATCCAACAAATGATTTTGTAAAGCCTGATAGTGTATACTATTCTTCTGCTGAGAGTGGTGGTTTTCCTCTTTACGTAGGCACAACAGTTTCTTCAGGCATTAATGTCGTGGAAGGTGCAACCAGCAAAGAAACGCAAGACGCAGAAAATTTGTTTATGCAAGGTATGTAAGATTGAATTTTTTTTGATTATCTTTGGGGGAAATTTTTTTGTCAGTAAAAAATTTCCCCCAAATCCCCATCAAATAACTTAAATAGTTGGAACTTATTGGGGTAAAAAATGTTTTATCATTCTTAGATTTCTATGAATTTTATAGATAAAATGAACTATATTTCAAATTAAAACAAAGAGGGAAGGGGAGTACCCTTTTCTTTTTAACCCGTCGGTATC
>CAYJFD010000066.1:0-2474 GCA_964369605.1 uncultured Muribaculaceae bacterium
ATGGTTATTCATGTGGCAGAAAATGCTTCCAATGCCTCCAATACCGCCGCAGAAGCCATGGAAAAAGCCAAAGAAGGCTCCACAGTTATGCACCAAATGAATGAAAGTTTCCATCAAGTGAAAAACTATACCGGCAATGTAAAAGACAGTATGGATTATCTTGGTAGGCAAACCGAAGGTGTAGGTGCCATCATCAGCGTTATTACAGACATTGCTGACCAAACCAATTTACTGGCTCTCAATGCCGCCATTGAAGCTGCTCGTGCAGGGGAAGCCGGACGTGGCTTTGCTGTGGTAGCTGACGAAGTGCGCAAGTTGGCAGAAAAAACCATGCAAGCTACCAGCGAGGTAAGCACCGTTATCTCCGGCATTCAAGAGGGCACCAAGAAAAGTGTACATAATGTGGATTTAGCTGTAAATGCTGTAAATACCGCCGCTGACCTTGCAAATCAAGCAGGTGAAACCTTAGAGCATATTGTCAGCGTAGCAGAAATGACAGCCTCACAAATTCGCTCCATTGCCAATGCCTCGGAAGAACAGCTCAACACCAGCCGAGCTGTAGGCAATAAACTTGAAGAAGTACGTAGCATTTCCCATGAAACCACCGTTGCCATGGAACAAACAGCGCAAGCTGTAGACATGCTAGCTGAGCAAGCTTCTGTATTAAATCAAACCATTACTCAATTAAAATAGTTTCTACGGCCTCTCATGTAAATACATGGGAGGCCTTTCTAAAAACTTTTCTACCTCTCTGTATATTTCCTAGTAAAATGCTTACTTTTATTCTTGAAAAAGCAAGCATCCCCATGTACAATGGCAGGGCTTAAGCACATGTACCCCCTTGCCATATATATGACACTTGTTTGTGTTAATATTCACTTGAAATACTAAAGCATATTTTGCAATAAGACAATTGAGAAAGCGTATGAATAGCCAGCTTCCCCCCGTCCCGGCGCCGTGCACGCCCCCTTGCACACAAGAAGAATATGACGCACTTGTGACAGAATTAGCCCACACTCGCCAAAAAATGGCGTATATGGAAGCCCTTATTGACTCCATACCCATTCCACTTTTTGCTAAAGATGAGCATGCTGCATTCACCTTTGTGAACAAAGCCTATGAAGATTTTTTCACCGCCACCAAGGAAGGTATGCTGGGGGCTTCTGTGCTGGATTTACAACATTTACCCATAGCTGAGCGTCTAAAATATCATGAGGAAGACAAGGCCTCCATAGCCAAAATCAGAGAAGTTCATTACGAAAAATCTTACGATCTCATTCAAGGCCAAGCTCCAACCCTCTACTGGAGTAAAGGTTTTTACGTTAAAGACACAGACCAAAAGGGTCTTGTGGGTATTATTGTGGATGTTTCCTCCCAAAAGAAAATGGAAAAAGCCCTTTCGGCCACCATTGGAGAAATGGAAGATCATCAGAAGAAAATACAATATGCCAATGAGCATATGCAACTCATTTTAAATCATATGCCCCTTGCGGCCCAAATTTGGTCTAAAGAAGGCGAGCTCATAGACAGTAGCACTGCCACGGCCAAGCTTTTTGGTTTTGATAATAAAAAAGAGTATATAAATAACTTCCCCTATCTACACCCAGAATTTCAACCTAACGGTTTGCGTTCCAGTGAATACGGCCCAAAGTGCATAGAAAAAGCTCTCAAAAGAGGAAAATACCGTACAGAATGGGTACATAAAACCCCCGATGGAGAGTTAATTCCCTTTGATGTCACCATGACCAAAGCCGCTTTACACGAAGAAACTGTGGTCTTGGTCTTCTTAAAAGATTTACGCGAAGAACAAGAAAATCTACAAAAATTGCGTGAGGCCGACGAGTACACAAAGATTATGCTAGACGCAAGCCCCTTTGGTACACTTATTTGGGACAATAATCTTAACCTAATTTTGTGCAATAAAGCTTTGGCCCAAAACTTTGGCCTTCCTGATGCTAAGGATTTTGTAGAAAACTTTTTTGACCTTATCCCAGAGTATCAACCGGAAGGTGTGCTTTCCTTACAAAAAATGCAGGCACATTTAGTGCACTGCATGCAAAAAGGTACTTCTAGTTGTGCGTGGACAGGCATAGATATTCATGGCAAGCCTGTGCCCAGTCACGTAACCGTTGAACGGGTTAAATACCGCGATGAGTACATGATTGTGGGCTATGTCAAAGACATGCGCGAAATGGAAGCCTCACAGCAAAAAGCACTGGCGGCCGAAGCACGCACCGCAGCCATGCTCGAGGGCATTCCTCTTGGCATCAATATTTGGACGCAAGAACTTGAACTCATAGATTGTAATTATAATGCAGCCTTTCTTGCCGGCTATGACAATAAAGAGGAATATATTGCCAACTTCCATAAGATAGTCCCTCCCAAGCAACCCGACGGCAAAGATTCCTATGCCTATGCTAGAGAAATGAGCATTCAAGCTTTTAGAAAGGGCAAAGTAACCTTTGAGCTTATGG
>CAYJFD010000067.1:0-2445 GCA_964369605.1 uncultured Muribaculaceae bacterium
ATCTGCCCTGTTTTTCTTGCAGAAGAAAGCCGAGAGAATTTCGCTCATTTATTTATTAGCGAGTTTTTCATACCACTATACCCAAACTATCAACCGGATTTTACCGACTGTGAGCTGAATAAATGTAATTACAAGAGGATGGTGAAAGGGTATATTATTAATGGTGTGCAGTAGTACAGTAGGCGTAATAATATTGAGCAAAGTTTATAAACAACGAGAATTAAGGATGTTGCGAGGAATATTAAAGTGAAAGAGAGCCAACCGATTCTGCTTGGCTCTCTTTAGAGTTGGGGCTCCTCAGCATTACCTATTTTGACTATTTTTGTAGTATAGTCAATTTTGTTATCAAATGTATTTACACACTTGAAGCTGTATCAAAGTTCTATAATCCAACGTACCCAAATCTCATCTACACAAAACAAGTAGACACAAGAAAGATAACCTCGCTAAATTCTCTCTTTTAGTATATCTTTAATGCTTTGCAGATCCTTTAATGAGTCAGTCAAATCTGATATAATACTCTGATATTTTTGCTCTCTTTCCTCTTGCTTTTTATCTCTTTTATCTTGTGCACTCATGATATAAAAGATCAACCAAAAACTAAGTATTGCCCAAATACCGTCAGGAGCTACCAATGATAACAGTTCGGATAAATTCACGTACCTCCCTCCTTCCTCCAATTCTAAACGCTATTTTTCCTAATCAGAAAACCAATCAAGTTGTCTTACAACGGCTAACTTTCTTGTGTTCTACTTAGATGGTATCTACAGAAGCTCCAAACGCCGCCTTTTTGATGAATTTTTCGCTATGCTGCGTTAATTTTTCTCACAATAACAAGATTATTGTTGCATAAACAAATTATTACTGCAAAAATTTATCTTGCCTAAAAATATTCATTCAAAAATTCGACATTTAAACTTGCGCAGACACCATCTAACATAAAATAATAAAAATAGTTTAGAAATGTAAACATATTGGAGCAGATAATAGTAAACTTGCTTGACTGAATTTGAGTAAACTTTGCTTTAAGGTAATGATACCCCTTTTGATTCGACCGCTAAGGCTGCATAATTATTCCCTCCAATCACAGTACTTATGGTTGGAGGGAATAAGATTTTCAACATAGGATAGCTAAAGACAAAGGCTACCTATGTTCAGTCAATTTTTATGAAGGCATTTATCGCATTTTAATAGCGTTAGCCTATTACTATTGTTATGACCTATTTCGAAGTCTACAATTGAGGAGTCTCTTTACTATTATGCACTATAAGTTCAATTGCTTCATCTGAGCTCTTAGGTTTATCGCTTAAAACCCTCAACTCACTGTCTACACTCTCCAAAAGCTGATTGCAATGCGACTTCAGAACTTGATTATAGGGGTTTTCAGAAGCAAGTTGTAATAACTTATCTTTAACTGCTTGAATGTCAATGCGCATCATATTTCTAATAGCTGCTAAAGTACTTGAGCAAAGATTGTACCCATCGTTGTCTTTAAAATCATCACTCACACTTAGAACAAGTAGTTCTGCAACCTGGTCTAGCAAGTCAATGTTTTGTAGCCATTTTATTGCACTAGTAATTTCGGGGATGCGCATTAAATTATCATGCTTATCAGGAATACTGTTTTCTTTTTTCGCTAATTTAATATAGGTAGAAAGAGCATATCTACTATTAAATTTAATAAGCTCAGCTAAAAAAGTCAACTTGTTTTCTGAGTTCTTATTCTTCTGCACAAGAACATTTATCAGGTTTTTATTCTCCTTTAACAATGTTGCTGACAATTTCAATAGCAATGCATCAGTCATATCCTCATTAACTAAACTATCGACATATCGTCCCCCTTTTATTGCAATCAGATATTCTATAGCAGAACCCTGAAAATGTGATATATTATGCTCTCTTTCTTTTAAAAAGTTTGTAGCCATCTCCACAGCAATGGGTAATCGGTGTTTCAAGCAATACAATATATACGTTTGCTTTGCGTATGGATTAATTTCTCTTTGCTTTAAGTTAAAGGTAACTTTCTTTAATAGCTTTTCATTATCTTGAATTTTTGCTTCGATAAAGTTTATAGCCGCTAACTCTGTGCTTGATACTGATTCATCAAACACAAACCATGGTAAAGCTAAAAATTCTAATAACTTATCGTCTGATATGCTGAAACCGAAGTTATTAATTAAGAAAATAATTTGTTGAGCAACATTAAGTGTATGCTTGCTTAGTGGTTCTTTTTCAAAATCAGTAGTGGCAACCACATTGGTATAGTAGCTCTCTATAACCTCTTTTTGTTCAGGTTGGATATTTGTAGATTTATCTTGCTTTAATGCCTGAATAATTTGATACATAGAGAAACCTTTCCAATCAACTTCTAAAAAGAATTTGCTCACTTCAATGTTTTCACTCCCCCAACGCAATAATGCTGCAGCTATATAATTTAAATCTTTT
>CAYJFD010000068.1:0-2431 GCA_964369605.1 uncultured Muribaculaceae bacterium
ACTTGAGCATTTTTCCAACAGAAAAAGACGTTTTGGCAAAGTTTAAGCACAGGAAATTTTATGAAAACAGATAAGCTCGCTTCCTTGTATACTCGTATTTTCACCGGTATCATACTTTTAGTGGCGGTCATCGGTGCATGGTATATCGGCTCTTACGCTTTTTTAAGTCTTATTTGTTTAACAGCCTTTTTGGCACAGCACGAATTCTGTAGACTTTTCCTGGACTATGAACGAAAACGAGAAAAAGCCATCGCCCCGCTTTTCGGTACTGCCTATTTAGTTACAACGTATTTCTTGGGTCATGCTTTTAGTCAAATTTTTATTGTTTTAGCTATCTTATTTTTCTCACTAGTCTCTCTTCTCAATTTTTGTCAAGACAACGCATTCAAGAAAATGAAGACTGCGGCTGTTATGCTCATCTCATTTTTATACATTCCGTATCTTTTTTCCTTTGCCATGAATTTAACGCCTATTCAACAGTTATTGGTGGTCATTATTCCTATTATTTCTGATACTGTTGCTTTTTTCGCAGGAACAACCATGGGGAAACATAAGATTTGGCCTTCCGTCAGCCCCAAAAAAAGTGTAGAAGGCTGTTTTGCCGGACTGTTGGCCACCGTCTGTACGGTAGCATATACTGGTTCAAACTATCCAATTTTTGCCACAAACGATATACCAACCTTGGTCTTTTTTGGCATCATTCTCAGCGTATTTACCCAACTTGGTGATTTTTTTGAATCAAGCCTCAAACGTACAGTAAACATCAAAGATTCCGGTTATATTCTTCCCGGGCATGGTGGGGTTCTTGACCGTGTAGACAGTCTTATTTTCACCATTGCAAGCTTTGAGCTCTGTAGAGTGACTGCAATTCTTATATCTTAGGTAGCGTTTATGGAATATATCAGCGATTTAAATAGAGAAATTCCCCAAGGGGTAAAATCCGTAGCAATTTTAGGAAGCACGGGAACAATCGGACAAAACACGTTGGCTATTATTGCAAATGCACCAAGCCAATACCAAGTTTTTGGTCTTGCCGGAGGAAAAAATCTCGACTTACTGGCAAAACAAGCGACGGAGTTTCGCCCCAATATTCTCGTTATCCAAGATGAAAGTGAAATTGATACTCTAAAAAAACTTTTGCCGCCAAACTATAGCCCCACCATTCTCTATGGAAAAGACGGTTATAGTTTTTTAGCTTCCCATGAGAAAGTAGACACTGTGGTTTCTGCACAAGTAGGAGCGGCCGGCCTGCGAGCAACTCTCAGTGCTTCTGAGAAAGGCAAAGTTATTTGTTTGGCCAATAAAGAATCGTTGGTTCTTGCTGGGGATTTAATACGATATCTTGCAAAAAAAAATAACTCCCTTATTTTACCTGTTGATTCTGAACATTACGCTATTTTTCAGTGCATACTTAATCAATATCAACAAAACGTTGTTTCCGATCAAATTAATGAGCATACGACTTCCATAAAACGCCTTATTCTAACCGCTTCCGGTGGGCCTTTTCGTGGGAAAAATGCTGAGTTTTTAAAAACTGTAACCAAAAGCCAAGCTCTTAATCATCCTAACTGGAGTATGGGGCCGAAGATTACCATTGATTCTGCCAGTCTTATGAATAAAGGTTTGGAAGTTATTGAAGCCTGCCATCTTTACGGATTGCCCATCGAACAAGTGGATGTGCTTATCCACCCTCAATCAATTGTCCATTCTTTAGTTGAATGGCAAGACAGTTCTATGCTGGCCCAACTTGCCCCTCCTAACATGCGTCTGCCTATCGGAGCTTGTCTTGCTTGGCCAAATATGCTTACACAAAAAATTAATAGTATGCCAAGCCTTGATCTCACTAAACAAAGCTTACACTTTGAAGAAGTGAATCATCAAAACTTTCCTTGCTTATCTTTAGCTAAAAAAGCCTTTGAAAAGAATATTTGCGTAGAATTGAATGCAGCCAATGAAGTGGCTGTTGAGCTTTTTCTCAAAGAAGAAATACATTTTCAACATATTCCTCTTATTGTAAGGCATGTTCTGGAAGCAACGAAAGCACTTATTAAAACAAACTATCATGAATTGGAGCTTGAAAAAGAAATCACTTCAATTGAGAATAGAGATTTTAATGCCCGCACACAGGCTTATCTTTACGCCAAAAATCTAGATAATTAAACTTATTCTGTAATTTACTTACATAAATCATTATAGTAGTTTGGTTTTTCTCTAATAACATACTATTATAACATGTTTTTTATTATTTTTTCAATAAATATATAAAAAGCTATTGAAATTAATTCCTAATGGGGTTAGTTTATATATATGAATACTCATTATATAGACAACCTACCGATGGAATGGGAGCCGATTGCGCGAATTTTCGCCGCTCTTGGTGACAAGTACCGACATACGATTATTCTACTCTTTGAACGAGACGAGGAGATCA
>CAYJFD010000069.1:0-2307 GCA_964369605.1 uncultured Muribaculaceae bacterium
ACTTGGAAAAAGTTTTTTACCATAAGAACTCCCTAAACAAAAAATTTCTGAAAGCAACTCTTTTTGTCTGTGCTGTTACAAAAAAGGGCTCTCATTATCTGCAGAATAATACTAAAAGTTTTACTTTGTCAACCAAGTGCAAGACTTCACAAAGTATAATTCCAGATTTTTTATATCATTTTTTTTTATATATCTGTATGCATAAACATAAAGACGTAAAGCCACAAAGCATTTGAGTGTAACGAGTTAAAGTAGTAGACACTGAAAATCATTGTAAGCTACTATAAATAAAAACTTTATAACAAAACAGGCTTAGAAATTTGCAAGAAATAAACATGGGGCATGCTACTTCTTTGCAAACTTTGCGTGCCGTAAAATGAGCCTGAATTCACTCAGGCGTTCGCAAGCGACATTTGAAGGCAACGTGCCTTTTTGAAAAAGTCAAAAATTGACTTTTTCAGCATCGACTAAAGTAAAAAAGCAAAAACAGGTAATTTGCCTGCCGTAAATAATTACTTTTGATGTATGATAAAAAACGTCACGGATTGTCACCTCGAGACGAAGTGAAATCCATGACGTTTAGGAAAGAAGCCAAGGCAAGAGTTTTGTACTAAAAATTCTCAATCCCAAACTGCTGAATAAAGTTATCTTGCGAAACGGTATCCCCAATAAGATAAATTTCTTCGCCTTTAGCGAAGCTATGGTAAGGGTCCGGGTTCACTTCAATACTGCCGTTACGCAAACGTAAACCAACAACACTGCAACCGGTTTTTTCCCTGATTTTACTTTGGATCAGATTTTTCCCTACCAAAGACTTGTCCACCGTTGCACGAAACAGACAAAGCCCGTCGCGAAGCATAAAAATTTTACCGGGGGCAAGCATGTTCACCACAGAATTTCCCATCATAGAGACAAGGGAAAGTACAATATTTGCGCCAGCCCTGTGCAAAATCCCAACGTTTCTGTCAAGCGAAGCCCTTGTAAGAATCTGTAAGTCAGGGCGCAGACGTCTACAGTAAATAGTCAAGTAAATATTTGTATCGTCATCATGCGTGGTAATAATCACCGAGGACGCATCATCTATACCCGCTTCCTTTAATATGTCGATATCTGCGGCGTCGCCAATCACCATCTCAATATTATCCGGTATATCTTTTACTCTGACTTTGTCGACAACGACAACATTAATATCATGCTTCTGTAATTCTTCTGCGGCGGCAACCCCAACCTTACCTGCCCCAAGTACAACGACTTTATGCTGAGAAGGTATTTCTACGTGGGTACAACAAACTTCATCAAACAAATCAAACTGTGCTCTGGTGCCGGCCATTACCAAGGTTGCAGAAGAAGGAAGCGGCTCAAAAGGAGAAGGCATAATAAAACGTCCTTTTTGCCAAATTCCGACTATATTTACCCCAACTTTTGCCCGTAAATCACTTTCTGCCAGACTTTTTCCTACTAAATTAGTATTATCAATGGTGTGCTCAGCAATAAGCAAAGAAGAAAAGCTCGTTAAATGGCTAAAACTCCCTCTACGCCCTGCAACTCTTCCTGCAAGAGATTCCCCAAGAAGCTTACGAAAGCGAAAAACTTTTGTACCGCCGGCCAACCGTAGAATGTCTTCGGAATCTTCGTTTTCTGCTCGAGAAATAATAGGCACTTTGTCATTCACTTCTCGGGCTGAAAAGATAATGTTGGTATTTTTTATATCACTATCCAAAGCTACCAATAAAGAAGCCCTGTCCACACCAAGATTTTTATAGGTATTACCGTCGTCGTAATCCCCCAAAAGAACATGATAGCCTTGATCCTCCAAGTCAAGAGAGCTTTGAATATCGGGGCAAAGTAACACGCAATAAAAACCATAACGACCAAGTAGCTGTGTAAGGTTCAAAGAAATGGGATTTAGACCGACCACAATTATATGATCCTTTACATAGGGAGAAATTTCTCGCGGCGCATTGGTCTTTTTCTGCGCTTCAAGCCAAGGGGAATACACGTATTGTATAAACGCATATGGTAGCATGACCAAAAGCAAAATAACTCCGGAAAGCAATACTACCAAAGAAAAACCGCGACCTAAATCGGAAGTAAAGGTAATGTCACCAAAACCAAGCGTTGTCATAACGGTCAGTGTCCAATAAAAACCCGTCAGCCACGAATGCTTTTTCCCTTCAAACTCCATTATATAATGAAAAAGAAGACTATATACGACTATCAGTACTAATAAAATAAGCAAAAAGCGTAAAAAATAACCAACATTTCGCCGAACACCCGTTTGTTGCATAAATGTGGTCATCTGAGAGA
>CAYJFD010000070.1:0-1133 GCA_964369605.1 uncultured Muribaculaceae bacterium
TTCTCCACTATTTACTTGAGGTGCAGTAGTATTTTCAGTGATATTTGGACCCTGAGTAGTATTTTCAATTGTACTGGTGCTCATATGAGTAACAGTATCGTTTTGTGAAGACATAGCTTCCTCCGTGTTTAAGGTTTCCCTCCCCTGTGTCACATATGTGACACAGGGGAGCTTTATTTTAATCAATGTGTTAAAGCATCTGAAGTTATTCATTCTTATGTTTATTATAGATGCTTTTTAAAATTGTGCCTGTGCAGAGCGAACCAAAATTGTACGCAAGCAATATTTACCAATATAAAATTTTAACAGCGTGTTAAAATAGTCGGTGCAGGTATTTGCCCTTTAGGTTTAATGGTCGTGGTCTAGGTAATTGCGCATAGTAGACACTGCTAGACATGATTTATCTCTACGGTGCTTGTCTGAATTTTTTTTGACTCCATATAAGCGATGACATCTGCTTCGCAATATCGCACGGCACGTCCGATTTTTGAGTAGGCTATGCCACGCCCATGAAAACGATGCTTTTGAAGGGTGGATAAAGACAATCCAGTAATGTTCGCAACCTTTTTCTCTGTTAGCCATTGACTAGGCTGTAGGTTTGTGTAAGAATTCATACATTCTCCTAAAATAGATTTTAGACCAAAGTTTGGTGTCACGTATGAAATACCCAAAATGATTCATTTAAGCTTTTGGGGGAATCAGAAAAATAACTTGTTTTTCCATATTGTATTGATATATATATGAAATATTTTTTAACACTAGATAGAACTGCTTTAAAAGAGTTTAGCGAGTACACGGAATCTTCGATGTCGGCAAAAATGAAGCTGTATATAGAAGCCGCTCAAGTTGTACCAGACAAGTTAAAACAAAAAATTCTTAGCGTATTGAATTTTCTCGATAGAAAAAATAAATTGAATGAATCTGTTAATATTGAGTTTTGGGAAGAAATTTTAAAAGAAAAACATGAAAATAGTGTGGATATTGAGTGCTGGTTGTTTTTTTTACAAATTGTACTTGGTTCTAATTGCGTAAAATATGCTAACAGGTTCCCATTGTTTTTTAATAGATTTAGAGAGGATTTTGTCTATGCATCTGACCTTATTCCAGCTTCAATGAGTAATCCGCCAAAATAT
>CAYJFD010000070.1:1143-2249 GCA_964369605.1 uncultured Muribaculaceae bacterium
GATATACGATTTGCGCTAGCGCAATATGAAAATGCGGCAGAGAAAGATGATAGTTTAGATAAATCATCAAAGGTAGCAATTTCTGATAATTTAATTGAAATATTAGCTTATTTTTTATTTGCTAGCGATAGAATGGAATCTGAGTATTGTCGTGATATGGTCAGAGCTGTTGGATTAAATGGTGATAGGTCAATTAAAGATTTTATAAAAAAAATAAAAGACTTAAAATTAGAAATTAAGCAACATGTTGAAAGAAAGGTTAACATTATAAAGTCTTTAGAAAATAATTCATTTTATAAGTTCTGGCATAAGGAATGTGCAAAGAGAAAGTTTTATCTAGACTATAGAGATAATAATAAGTTTAGTGACTATATTGATTCTATATTGACAGATATCACAAAGACATTTCCAAGGTATAAATTTTATTGTAAAAAATGCATTTTTGAGGGCGATCAAGATATACGGGGATTGATTATATCATCTCAATATTTAATGTATTGCTATAGTAAAAATTGCGCTGTAAAGAAAAGATGTTTCGAATTTGCCGAGGCAAAAGATTTAAAAGATAAATATGGATATTATTTGATAGACTTAATTTCGCCATTGTCAGGAGATGAAATACTTGAATATGTAAATAAGCATAAATCGTTACCATTAGACGAAGTAATAGAGTCAATGCAAGCTTATGATGTGATAAAAAATGATATGGATAAATATATAACAGATGGCTCACTAGTATCCTTTTTTTCAGAGGTTGAACGCTTTACAAAAAAGGAAAAAACTGAATCTGGAAAAATACATATTGACAACGAAAGTTTCATGATTGGGATACACATATGGGATCAAATATTCATCCATAAGAATAGCAATAGCATTCATAGTGTCATTAAGGGGTTAGACGAGTATGACCTAGGAGAGGTATTAAATCAAAAATATCCTAATTATAATAAGGGGTCGAAGCAAGCAATTTCGCAAGATTTTACCTTAGATTCAGTCATATATGATTATTGTTATGGATGTTACAAGATGGTATCTGAATCTATTAATAATATTAACGCTAGGTTATTAAGTAAAGAAGTAGCTAGAAAGCGTATATAGATGAATGG
>CAYJFD010000071.1:0-584 GCA_964369605.1 uncultured Muribaculaceae bacterium
GAACAAGTTTTAGCTCGTGAAAAAGCCAAAGAAGAAGCAAGCAAACTTGAACATGCGGGAACTGTTGACGACACTTTACCGCAGGCTCATTTTTATACCCAAGCGCAACAAAATGCCAAGAAAGGACTTTTGTCCACATTTTTTGGATTTATGAAGCCAAAGCCAAAAACCTCTTTACACACCGAAGATGCCTATGTCGACGATCTTGTGGGTGAGCCGACCCCCATTATCACCAACGCACTCAAAGCACAGGCACACCTTCAAAAAACAGTTATTGAAGAAGAAATAGAAGAACAAAATTTAGAGGAATTATATTCCGACAGTTTTGATACAAATATTGATAGTGAGTTTGTGGGTGAGCCTTCCGACGTCCCCACGATGACTATAGAAAATGTATTTCCAACCACAGCTTCCACCGAAAGTACCGTTGCTCTTCTTCCACAATCTTTTGCAAAAGATGTTGAAGATAAGAATATAGACGTAGAAGTAGACGCCGAAATGCTTATAGCAGAATCGGAAGAAGTAGAAACGAGTACGACAACAAACATCACTGACGCAATTGATACAATTGAAGAAAGCGAAAT
>CAYJFD010000071.1:643-2115 GCA_964369605.1 uncultured Muribaculaceae bacterium
AAGGAACTGAAGTAGTTGGCGAAGTTATAAACGCCGATGCAATGACGCAAGAAGTGGCCGATGAAAGTACAAGAAAAACGCAAGTAACTGCGCAAACGGTAAACGAAGAAGTCCAAACGAAAATAGAATCTATAGAAGATACTCGTTCTATCAATGACGTAGCAAATATCACTGATGAAGATAACGCTGAAACAGAAGCAATTCTCATTTCGGAAGTCGACAATCAAGAATCCATGAAAGAAGAGCCCATAGGCAAAGAATCAGAAGACAGCATACTTACGGAAGAAGACTCCGACAACAAAGAAAATGAAGAATCTGATGAAACAGAACTTGCCCAAAAGGAGTCTGACGACTCAGTGCTTTCCCAAGACGAGTCAGACGACAGAGTGCTTTCCCAAGACGAGTCAGACGACACAGAGTTTTCCACGGAGAAGTCAGACGACTCAGAACTTTCCGTGGAAGAACGCGGTCATGACGAGTCTGAGATTCCAGTTACTAATACAGAATCCGTAGAGGATACTCATTCTATCAATGACGAAACAAAAATCACAGATGAAGATAGCGCTGAAACAGAAGCAATTCTCATTACAAAAATCTACAATCAAGAACCTATGAGTGAAGAGCTTGTAGGCAAAGAATCAGAAGACAACGCACTCACTGTAGAAGATTCTTACGACAAAAAGAGTGAGGAATCTGACGACAGTGAAGAATCTGGCGACAAAGAAAATGATACTTTTTTGGAAAATATAAGCCGACATCTCTCTGCATTAAGTCACGAAGAGAAAGAAAGGAAAAGCGAAATTACAGAAAATCCTCTTCAAGATTTACTACCGTTTTCCTCTAAGTTTATAACACAGCAAGTTTATTTTAAAGAAGATGATCTTCCCAAATCTTTGTTCGTCCCAAAAAATGAAAATAATCTTATAAAACATGATTTTTCGGATGATTTTTTATCTTTTGACCCTGAAATCCAAACGGATATGAAAGCGGACATGAAAGATGACGAGTCAATACTTGCCAAGGCTTTGCCGGAGCATGAAATAACAACGATTAAAGATAAGGAACAAGCGGAACCCACTATTCCTCTTGCCCAAAGCATCGACCAAGACGAAGCTGATCTTTTTGAGAGTACGAATTCTGAAGTTATGCAACTTACAGAAGACATGCTTTTACCCCAACAAAACATCAAAACAGACAATAAGACAATAGAACTGGAATTGGATTTAACACCCCAAAGCAGTGTAAAAAACAAAAAAACAAACAATTCAAAACTGGAACTTCTTTGGGATAGTTCCGATAACCAAGAAAAACAGAAAGAAAGCAATCAGACAACAGAAAAAAATGATACCCTTTCATTTTTTCCTGAAAATAAAGATTAAATGGTGAAACTATGAAAAAATTATTACTCCTTTGCTTGGGAATATCTTTACTCAGCGCCTGCGCAGGACAAAACTATTTTCAAACACACTACC
>CAYJFD010000072.1:0-2104 GCA_964369605.1 uncultured Muribaculaceae bacterium
CTTTATTAAAAAAATCATGTATTTTATTATAGATTAATAATTTTCGTAACAGGAGGAAAAACAGTTGTCTAACGAGAAACTCAAATAGTTGATAGAAAAGAAAAAAGAAGTGGAACTGGGCGGTGGAGAAAAAGCAATAGCAAAGCAACACGAAAGTGGAAAGCTAACAGCAAGAGAAAGAATACTAAAGCTATTGGACGCAAACAGTTTTGTAGAAATGGATGCATTTGTAGAGCACAGATGCGTAAACTTCGGGATGGAGAAGAAAACAGCTCCAGGAGAAGGTGTAATAACAGGATATGGTACAATAGAAGGAAGATTGGTGTATGTATTTGCACAAGATTTCACGGTGATAGGTGGATCGCTGGGAGAAATGCATGCGGCAAAAATAGTAAAAGCACAAAAAGCAGCGCTTAAAGTAGGAGCACCGATAATAGGAATAAATGACTCAGGCGGAGCAAGAATACAAGAGGGAGTAGACGCGCTTACAGGATATGGACAAATATTTTACAACAACACGATATCATCAGGAGTAATTCCGCAGATTTCTGTAATACTTGGGCCATGCGCAGGGGGAGCGGTATATTCGCCAGCACTAACAGACTTCATATTCATGGTAGAAAATACGAGTAAGATGTTTATTACAGGACCACAAGTAATAGAGACGGTAACGGGAGAGAAAGTATCAGCGGAGCAATTAGGCGGAGCGATGACGCACAACAGGACGAGTGGAGTGGCACACTTTGTAGATCCTGATGAAGATGCGTGCGTGGCAAAGATAAAGCACTTGCTAAGTTTTTTACCACAAAACAATTTAGAAAATGCGCCTGAATTTGATGCAACAGACGATATAAATAGAGTAGATGAAATACTAAATGAAATAATACCAGACAATCCAAACAAAGCATATGATATGAAGCAAGTGATAGCGACACTAGCAGATGGAGGAGAATTCTTAGAATATCAGCCATACTATGCAGAAAATATAATAACGGGATTCATGAGAATAAACGGAAAAAGCGTAGGAGTGATAGCAAACCAGCCGAACAAATTGGCAGGATGTTTGGACATAAACGCGTCGGACAAGTCATCAAGATTTATAAGAACATGTGATGCATTCAATGTTCCGATACTTACGCTAGTAGATGTACCGGGATTTTTGCCGGGAACAAACCAAGAGTACGGAGGAATCATAAGACATGGAGCGAAGATGCTATATGCATATTCAGAAGCTACAGTACCGAAGGTAACAGTAATAACAAGAAAAGCATATGGTGGATCATACTTGGCAATGTGTTCAAAAGACTTAGGAGGAGACATAGTACTTGCGTGGCCAACAGCGGAAATAGCAGTAATGGGACCTGACGGAGCAGCGAACATAATCTTTAGAAAAGAAATAGAGTCAGCAGAAGACAAAGCATCTAAGAGAAAAGAAATGGTAGCTGAATACAGAAACACAGTAGCAAATCCGTACATAGCAGCGGCAAGAGGATACATAGACGATGTAATAGAACCGGCGACAACAAGACAAAGAATAATATCAGCATTTAACATGTTAGCGGGAAAAAGAGAGCAAAAGCCTTCTAAAAAGCACGGAAACATACCGTTGTAAGAAGAGGTGAAGAGATGATGACAAATATAATAAACAAAACATTTGCACTGACAGCGACAGGAAGCGATATGATAGAAAACTTCGAGAATGTCATGATGGCAGAAGCGGCGCTAGTAACTATATTCAGCATGGCGGTAGTGTTTTTTAGCTTATTGGCAATATCATATCTTATAGATTTGATAAGAGTGATGCTTGGGAACAGTGAAAAGAAGAAAACGCCTGTACAAACAGCACAAGCGCCTGTAGCAGCAGCGCCAGCACCTGTAGCGCCAACACAAGAAGACGATACGGAGTTGATAGCGGTAATAACAGCGGCAATAGCAGCAATGACAGGAGCAAAAGCAAATGGATTAGTAGTAAAAAACATAAAAAGAATATCTGATAGTGATACAGCCTGGTCGAAAACAGGAAAAATAGAATTAATGAGATAAGATATCGGAGGAAAAAATGAAAAGATATAATATAAATGTAAATGGAAAAGCATATGAAGTA
>CAYJFD010000073.1:0-2093 GCA_964369605.1 uncultured Muribaculaceae bacterium
TCGTGTCCCGCACCAGTGAAGAGAGTTCTATAGTCGAAGACGGTTTTTGTCAACAACTTTTTTGAAAAAGATGCACTTTTTTCTTCATCAATTTTTTTGTAGGCCCAAGGGGTTGAAATGTAAACATTTGGACAAAGCAATACCACATAGCCTTCAGGCCAGGGCTTGGGCAAAATGTCTAAAATTTCCCCTATACCTTGCACGCGCGCCGGAGCATTATACAAAAAGAAGGGTACATCGGCCCCTACGCTTAAGGCAGCTTTGTGCAAAACTTGCGCATCTAAGGGGCGCTTGGCCTTTTCATTGCACCACAGCAAGACCGTGGCTGCATCGCTACTTCCGCCCCCAAGGCCAGCCCCGTGAGGAATGCCTTTTTGTAAGAGCACGTGCACGAGCCCGCGTTCCTCAGGCAATCTTCCCCCTTCGCGTACAAAGGCGGCATAGGCTTTGGTGAGGGTATTATTTTGTACATCTATACCCTTTGTATCACAGCTCACGCTAAAGCCTTGTCCGGCTTGGGTGCTAAAGCATAAAACATCGTGCGGTGTGGCCAAAGGCCAGAAAATGGAATCCAGCAAATGGTAACCATCTTCACGCACACCGGTAATATACAGGCAAAGATTTATTTTACAGCCTGCGCGACGCTCTTCTTCTAAGGCCATTAGAGCTTTTCCACCGTAAGATGCGTATTGGTAAAGACGCAAATTTCCGCGGCAATGGCCATGGAGTGACGCACCACATCTTCTGCGCTGAGGTCTTCCTTGGTGTGGCGCATAAGAGCGCGAGCTGCCGAAAGGGCATAAGCACCGCCGCTACCAATGGCCGCCACGCCATCGTCCGGCTCAATGACATCGCCATTACCGGAAAGAAGGAGAATATGATCAGCATCGGCCAATAAAAGCATGGCTTCTAGGCGGCGTAAATACTTATCCTTGCGCCATTCCTTGGTCATTTCCACAGCGGCGCGAATAAGATTACCGCGAGATTCCTCTAATTTCGCTTCAAAAAGTTCAAAAAGAGTAAAGGCATCGGCGGTAGCACCGGCAAAGCCTGCCAGAATTTTCCCCTTGTAAAGGCGGCGAATTTTACAAGCGCCGTGTTTCATAACAATACTTTGCCCAAGGGTCACTTGTCCGTCGCCGCCAATGGCCACTTGACCATTATGACGTACGGCTATGATGGTAGTTGCATGTGCTTGTTGCATATTAGAATCCTTCTTCCCAAATTTCTTTGCGTTCATCATATATTTTGGTAAAACGCGCTAAAGTGTCTTTATCCTGTGCTGAACGGGCACGGGACTGTGCTTTTTCGCTGTATTGTTTGGTTTTTCTTTCATCGTTTTGATACATGGCCCCATAAGCAAGGTGTACATAGGCTAAAAATTCTTTTCCGGCAGTGCCAAGAGAACGGCCATAGGCTGTGTGAACTTCGCTATCATAGGGCAAAACGCGTAATACATCTTTGTAATACTGCGCCGCTTGTTGATGCTGGCCTGAGGTGTCTAGCAAGCGAGCATAAAAGAAGCGGGCCATATAATCACGCGGGTCTATTTGTAAGGCCTTTTGTAAAAGGGTATGCGCTTTTTGCACATCGCCCTTTCTAAAATGAAAAGTACCGGCTTCGCGTAAGACTAACGGATCTTGAGGAGCTGCCTGTACGGCTTTTTCAAAGGTGGTGCTCGCCTTTTGCACACTGTTTTCTCTTGCTTCTACCATTCCTAAAGCCATAAGGGAAAGCCCATCCTTTTTACCAGTAAAGCGAGCTTTGGCAGCTTGTGTATTGCCATAGCGGGCCCAAAGCAAGGTCTGCACTCTTTTAAAGCGCGTATTATCAACCTTACGAGTGGCAAGAGCTTGCGGGCCTGATTGCACCTTTGCCATCACATTGGTTATGCGCGAGCCAATTTCTGGGTGCGTAGAAAGATAGGTGGGCACATTGCCTCCCCCCACAGTGATGCTCTTTTCGCGAATTTTCTTAAATCCGCCTGCCATACCGGAAGGAGGATAGCCCGCCGCCACAAGGTATTGATAGCCTATGTCATCGGCATCGGTTTCATCTAAGCGGCTATAATTGAGCATGGCCGATTGACCTGC
>CAYJFD010000074.1:0-2039 GCA_964369605.1 uncultured Muribaculaceae bacterium
ACAAATAGTAACAATTAGTTTATAATAGTTACAAAGGGGGTGCATTTATGTACACAATAAAAGAGTTTGCGGAGATTTTCAAAGTTTCTGAAATGACTGTAAAACGTTGGATAAAAAAAGGAGATGTTAAACCTACTAAAATTGGTGGAACTGTGCGTATCTCTGACGAAGAAATCGAACGATTAAAAAGAGGTGAGGATTTTGAACGAAGTAGCAATTCAAATTAAAAACGCTGTTAATATAAACGATGTTTTTTCTTTAGTCGGTTTATCGCCAAACCGAAAAGGTTTCATTGTTTGCCCTTTTCATAACGAGAAAACCGCTTCACTTAAATTATTTAACGGAAATTCATATTATTGTTTTGGTTGCGGTAGAGGTGGAGATGTAATTTCTTTTTATCAAAACTTTTATAATGAAAGTTTTATTGAAGCTGCAAAACATTTAAATTCAGACTTTAATTTAAATTTATTTTTAGATAAAAAACAGAAAAAAACGTATTATCAAAAAAGAAAAATTCAAGATTTAAAAATTAATCAATTAGCTTTAAAATGTAAACAAGCCGAAATAAAAAGAATTGAAAATAACAGAGAAATATGGCTTAATAAATTTATCAAATCTGATTTAATTATTAACAGTCAAAAGCCTAAAAATGTTTTTGATGTTTTATGCAGTGATTTTGTTGAAGCTATAAAAAATATAGAATATTATTGGTATATGTTTAATTCTTGTGAAGATGAACTATGGAGGATGAATAATGAATGAATTAATGATACCTAATTACTCTCAACAAGATTTTTTAAACACAACTGCACCTTACGAATTTTTATATGAAATTTATATCGAAGATAGATTTATATATAGTCAAGTTTTTCAACAAATGAAAAAACTTGCACAAAAAATTAAAGCTACTGATTTTTCAGGTATATGGAAAGAATTTTTAAAAGCAAATTCAGAAGATAAAAAAATAGAAAACTATTTAGTTTTTGATGGTCAAGAAATGGAATATAAGTCTGAAAATTATCTTTTGAGTGATGATAGAATAATTACTTTTGATAAATTTGGTTTTGAGGTTGAAATATGTAAACACCCGATAATACCTATTGAAAGACTTGTAAATATAGATACACAAGAAGAAAGATTAAAAATAGCTTATAAAAAAGGATACAATTGGAAAACTATTGTTGTTGAAAAATCCGTAATTGCAAGTAGTAATAAAATTATCGAATTGTCCGCTTATGGAATTTTAGTAAATAACGAAAACGCAAAACAATTAAGTTCTTTCTTGTTAAATATTGAACAAATAAATTATAACGAGTTAACTGAAAGATTATCTATTGGACGTTTTGGTTGGATTTCTGACGAAATATTTTCACCATATTTAGACGATATAGAGTTTGACGGAGAAGCAAGTTATAAAAAAATATTTAATGCTGTAAAACCAAAGGGAGATTTAACTGCTTGGATTGAAATTGTAAAAGAATTTAGACAAAAAAATATAGTAAATAAAATCATATTAGCTACAAGTTTTGCAAGTGTTTTGTTAAATCCTTTAGAACTTCAACCTTTTATTTTGCATTTATGGGGAGAAACCGAATTAGGTAAAACTGTAGCTTTAATGGTAGCTACAAGTGTTTGGGCTAATCCAAATGCAGGCGAATATATAACAACCTTTAATACAACTGCTGTGGGTTTAGAAATGCAAGCATCTTTTTTAAACAACTTACCAATGTGTTTAAACGAGTTACAAATTCAAGCATCACAAGGTGTTAAAGATTTTGACAATATGATATATAAACTATGTGAAGGTATAGGAAGAGTAAGAGGTTCTAAAACTGGCGGGCTTCAATCTGTACCCACATGGAGAAATTGCATTATAACTAATGGTGAAAGACCTCTTAATAACGCAAACAGCATGGGTGGTGCTGTAAATCGTGTTATAGACGTTGAAATAACAGAAAAAGTATTTGATGACTTTCCTAAACTTTGCCAAATAATAACAAAAAATTACGGAATGGCAGGTAAGGTGTTTGTTGATTATT
>CAYJFD010000075.1:0-2027 GCA_964369605.1 uncultured Muribaculaceae bacterium
AGGAGAGTTATAGGAGGGTGGCTCGAAGGTCGTATTCGTCTGCTTCAACGATTTTCACAGATTTGAAGTCGCCGATATTTAAACTGCCATTCTCTGCCTTGATTAGGACCTCTCCATCGACACCAGGACTTTCACTGGAAGTTCTACCGATATAATGGCCGTCCTCATAAGAATCGATTAGGACTTTTTCTTGGGTGCCTACTCTTGAATGATTATAGTATAAAGATATTTCACTCTGGATTTCCATTAACTCTTCAAACCTTTCCTGTTTTACTTCCTCTGGAATAGAGTCTTCGAAGTTTATCGCTCCATAGGTTCCTTCTTCCTCTGAATAAGTAAAGGCACCTAGACGCTCGAATCGATAAGTTCTTATAAAGTCTATTAGGTCATCGTACTCTTGTTCAGTTTCACCTGGGTGGCCTACAATCATAGTCGTACGCAGTACTATGCCTGGAACTTTTTCTCTAAACTGCTCAACTAAAGCACGAGTTTGAGGTCCATCTATTCCTCGACGCATAGCCTCTAAAACTTTTGAAGATGAGTGCTGTAAAGGAATGTCCATATAATTACAGATCTTCTTTGACGATGCCATTAGTTCTAGCACATCATCTGGGAAAGCACTTGGATAAGTGTAATGAAGTCTTATCCACTCTATCCCCTTCACTTCCTCTAATTTTGACATTAAAGTAGCTAGAGCTCTTTTCTTATATAAATCTAGTCCATAAAAAGTCGTGTCTTGAGCGACTAATAATAACTCCTTTACTCCTTTATCTGCTAGATATTCTGCTTCTCGAACTAGGTCCTCTATAGGAGTAGAACGATGAGGCCCTCTTATGCCAGGAATAGCACAATATGAGCAGGACCTGTCACAGCCCTCTGACACTTTTAGATAAGCATAGTGAGAAGGCGTAGTTAAATGCCTTTGGGTCTCTAATACAGAGTCTCTTTTTATAGAAAATGCTTCTAAGATAGAGTCCAAGTCGTATGCTCCAAAGAACCTATCTACCTCTGGGATCTCAGCTCTTAACTCTACAGGATAGCGCTGAGACAGACATCCCATAACATAAAGTTCTGAGATAAGTCCGTCTTTTTTAGCGTCTACTCCTGCAAAAATAGATTCTATAGATTCTTCTTTTGCATCCTTAATGAAACCACAAGTATTAATTAATAGAACATCGACATTCGCTTCAGATAAATCTTCCCCTTCCGGAGAGACTTCCCATCCTCCAGCTTCCAAATGGCGTAAAATATGCTCCGAATCTACTCGATTCTTTGAGCAGCCTAATGTTAATACCTGTACTTTCAATTTTTTCTTTTATTTATTTCTTAAACTAACTAGCGTCACCTGCTTGATTTTCTTCGCCTTCCTCTACTTGATCTTCTTCAAAATCGAAAGATGCATTATCAAGAATGATATTATACCATTGTACTACCTTCTTCATGTGAGAAACATAAAATCTATCTCTGTCGTAACCAGGTAGAACCTCCTCAAAAAACGAGATTAATACTTTGTTCTCAGATTTTGGGCTAGGTGCTTGTGCCTCAGCTAATTTACCTTTCATCATCAAGAATACATCTTGAAGTTTCACCTCTGTATCATCTGCATAGATAGATATATCAGAAAGAGAAGTAACCTTTGCACTCATTCCAAATGCCTTTCTCTTTGAATCTACTAACTGTTCTGCTATAATACCTGTTTTTCCTTGAGATACATATCTAAATAAGCCAGTCTCACCTGAGACTGATAGAATTTTCTTTAAGTCTGTTTTCATTTCTTGTATTTGTTTCTTAAAATTTTTAACAACTCTAATAAGTGAGCAAATGTACGAACACTAATTAAACTTGCAAAATTTATATTTCTGAACAAAAAATATACTCACTAGGATTCGCCACCAAATAATTATAATTTACTAGTCTCCGATAAACATTCTATCAATCGTGCCAAAACAACTATACGGAAAGTCACTAATCGAACTGTACACACCAACCGCCCCCATAGACACTTCTATGGCACATCACCGTGTACT
>CAYJFD010000076.1:0-1987 GCA_964369605.1 uncultured Muribaculaceae bacterium
TTTAAAGCAAATTGCAGATGAGGTAGACCGATTATTAGAGAAAGATCCAATGTTAGAAAAAGAAGAATATAAGGGAATTCGGCTGAAACTTGATGCCTATCGTTGTGAAGTTCAATATTAATAATAGTGTCAAGCGTTTTTGAAAATGTCCCCAAATAAGTGAAATATTAGCCCCGGCATCTGTTGGGGCTTTCGTGTTTTTGAAAGTTGCGTTTTTGACTGGCTTATCTTGCTAGTAAACTTATTTTTGAGCATCACAAATAAACCTTCTGTAGACATAGGGCTCTGCCCTATACACCCGCAAGGGACTAGTCCCTTGACCCATTTTCCCTTACCGGGATGGTAGGGAACGGACCGTGTTCCGTTCTTGAACAAAAGGGTAATCCGTGAATCTTGTGTCAAGAGACTTTCGCGGCATAACGGGGCATAGCCCATTATTCCACGGTTCACTTGACAACGATTCCGCTCTCGTTTCTATGCGGTTTCTTTTTCTTCATCGCACCAATGATGTTCTTGTTTTCTTACAAATTTATGGAAAATAGATTTTCTCCACGGATGGTTCATTGGTGGGATGTATTGTTTTTTAGGTTTTGGTTCTTGATAATCTAGGTCTAAATCTTTTGATTTAGCTTGGTGTTCTGGTATGCAAGCTAATGCATAGATATCAGTATCATTGACACAACAATACTTGTTGCCATCAAAGGCGTGTATAAACATTGTTTTAGTACCTTTTCGATAGTGCACTTGCATACCATTTTTATCAAGCATCTTATAATAGTTGTTGTCGTGTCTGAGACAATGACCAGTATCAACCGTTCTTTCGCACAAAGTTGCTAGTGTAAGATTTATTTTTTCATTTAATGGTTGCTCTTCGAATACAGATTTGATAGTATTAAGAGGGAGTGAAAACTTCTCATTGAATTCTTTTACTTGGAGGTTGAGGAATTCGTTAGCAGATTCTATAGTCGTAATCCCTGCTAAGCGCATTTCAACTGGTAGGCGCGACTGTAGAGTCTGATTGAGACGTTCTACGCGTCCTTTTGCCTGAGGAATACTGCTAGATTCTAATTCAACTCCAAGTTGATGACAGGCATAAGCAAACTGGGTATAGGTATCCTCATCGAGAGATGGGGAATTTTTCTTTTTATAAGTGAATACAGTACGTCGGTCAGTAAAAAATTTGTAGGGAATACCATAAGAGGTTAGTATCTGGTAAAACACATGATAGTAAGCATTTAAAGTTTCTTGGGTATCAAAGTATGCACCAACGATGCGTCCACTTGCATCATCGATAGCGAGATGAAGATGCCAGATAACACCAGGGATCCATTCATAAGGTGTTGCGTCCATCTGGAGTAGTTCACCAAAGTAGGCAGCTCTAGGTCGTCTGGAGTGAGCATCTTCAACCGCAACAAGGTTTACTTGAATGGCATCCGCTTCTTTCTGAGTTTTAGCAGCTTTTTTCAGTTCTTTCAATTGCTTTTTAATACGCTTCTTTTTTGCACGTGTGACTTTAGGCGATAGAATATATACCGATTCAAGAATCTTGGTAACGGAGGATGGGGAGATGGAAACTCCTTCGTACCTTTCAAGTAACTCGGTGTAATGGGTAAAGTTGGCATCGTAGTATTTATCACGATAGCAGTTGATTACCATTTGCTTTGTATCATCGCTAATTGTACGAGCAGGCTTGCGTCCTTTATTGCCATGCACAAAGTATTCCTTGCCAGAGCGTTTATAACCAGCAAGCATACGGTTGATATGGCGTACCGTACAGCCTAGTGTAAGAGCAGCTCTTTCCTTATTAGGATTAGGATGATCTGCTAATCCTTTTATTGTTTCATATTTCTTTTGTTCATCCATTGATAGTATTACCTCTCTGATAGTGATGTCCTCCTTCGCCGTAATTAGTACGCTAGAGGATTATACCATACTTGGGACATTTTCATGTGTGGTATATAAAGACATTATCATAAATGGTTCATAA
>CAYJFD010000077.1:0-1257 GCA_964369605.1 uncultured Muribaculaceae bacterium
ATGATAAGGAAAAGGATAAAAGTTATATTATTGACGCCAATCCTCGTTTTTGGGGATCTTTAAAGCATAATATTGCGGCAGGTGTGGATTATCCTTATTACTATGCACAGCTTGCCCAAAAAATCACGAATTTTCCGATACAAGAAGCGAAAGAACACACGCGGTCAAGATGGCTTGGCGGGGATATTTTACGCATTCTTGCAGAATGCACAGAATCTAAAAATCCTTTGCGTTCGCTCCGAAAAAACGTCTTTTCTTCAATTCGTTATGAAGCCAACGACGACTTTAATCTTAAAGACCCTGTCCCTTTTTTTACATGGTGCATTAATTTAGTGTTGAATAAAATTGTAAATCGTAAAAAAGACGCCCTTCCGGGTATCTGGAAATAAGCATGCAAGCTATTGGTCTTATAGCCCTTTGGGCACTCCTTTTCGTTACTCTGGGTCGGTTTCAAGAAATTTTTCCGGTGCTCTTGCCTTTACAACTGGGTAAGCTTAGTATTGCCTTTAGCCTTGCCGCGGTTCTGGCGATTAACGCCAAAGATCTGAGTCTTTTTATTACAAAAACACCTCTAAAAAAATATTTATATGGCATCCTTCTATTAGGATTATTCAGCATTCCCTTCAGTGTCTATATATCCAAAGCCTTTGACGCATATACGGGATTTTTTCGAACTATTTTGATCGCGTCACTTATAGTGGCACTTGGCAAAAAACATATGAACAACGTTCAGCTGTGCTTCGGGGTTATCGTGCTCATTATGTCTACACAAGTTATCCTGCAAAAAGCCACAGGACGCATTAGCGTCAGCTTGACTTATGATCCAAATGATATAGCTTTTCTTTTTGTGTTGTTTTTACCTATTATCATCCATGGTATTGGTTCGAAAAATTTTATTGTTAAGATCGTGTATCTGCTTACAGCTGGGAGTGCTGTAGGCGCTATAGCACTCTCAGGGTCAAGAGGTGGCCTTCTCGCCTTAGTCTCCGTTGCTTTATATAGCATTGTACTGGCCAAGAAGCGTCGTTTTTTATATATTTGTCTGTGTTGTATGGGGGCTGTCATCTTTAGCCAAATGGCAAGCGACGAGTTTTGGCAACGTATTCAAGCCATAATTGACGGAACAGACTATAACCTGGCCGAAACAGGTGACAGTCGTATGGCTATTTGGACAAACGCTATTGAACTTATGTTTCGCCGACCTTTGTTTGGGGTTGGAATCGGACAATTTATCACTGCCATGGGTACACTAACAGA
>CAYJFD010000077.1:1325-1889 GCA_964369605.1 uncultured Muribaculaceae bacterium
TTTTCATATCTCTCTTTCATCTCTCAAAAAAAGCAGAAAATGCCCCCTTTTTATCTGCACACAATCAGGCCTTATACCGCTCACTGCGCATAAGTATTCTCGCTTTTTGTGTGGGGGGAAGTTTTCTTTCTCACGCCTACACTCCCATTACCTACTCTTTTATCGGCTTTGGGGCAATTATGTTTTTAGAATATCAAAGACAAGAACGATATGCTCTTGAAAAGGCTGAAGAACAAAATTGTGATACACCAAAACTATCTAACAAAACAGATGATTATCTCAATACAACGAAAGATGGCCATCATATCACGCTTCAAAACACAGACAAAGAGCATGAGCACAAGCATAAAAACAATATTAATGCATTAGTCCAATACGCAAAAAAACAAACGCCGGACGCCTACCTAAAAAAAGAGCGTGTAACGGTCGATAAACTAATCGAAGCCGAACAAAGAAGACAACACAAAAAAGAACGTTTACAAAATGGTGACAAGTTTAAAAAAGCCCCTACAGAATAAAAGTAAAATCATTACTGTTTGGACAACTTTATTACTGAGAAAAGCT
>CAYJFD010000078.1:0-1880 GCA_964369605.1 uncultured Muribaculaceae bacterium
TCAGTTTCGTCTTCAAGTTCTGCATCATCAAATACATTCGCTACTACATCTGAAACAAGGCTTTGAGCTATTTCGTCAGTAGGTTGCGTTACGCTTGGACCATCATCGGTTACTGTAAAGTTCTTAGAGATATCTACGCTTACACTGTCTGTTACTGTATCTTTATCACTGTCGGTTACTGTGATGGTTGCACCAAGTGAGAACAAGCCATCAGGGAATGGAGATACTGTATCATGAACATTGTTATCGTCATGGTCGATAGGTTGGTGTTGGGTGAGGGTTACTTCACCGTCTGCATTTACAGATAGAGTAAATACAGGTGTACCGTTTGCTGAACCGGTTATAACTCCGGTTACAGGATCTTGAGACAATACAATGTCTACGCCATTGCTTTTAAGACCATGTTCTACGTCAGCATCAAAGCTGATTTTATAACTATATGAGGCATTGGCAGAAGAAAGATTATCACCACCAAAGTCATAGCTCCATAAAGAGCCATTGCCTTCGAGAACTGCACCAAAATCGGCTGTTGCTGTACGTGGGCCATCTGCATCAGTTTCGTCTTCAAGTTCTGCATCATCAAATACATTCGCTACTACATCTGAAATAATATTTTCAAGGTCTCCAACTTGTGACAACACCGGTCCGTCATCTTCAAAGTCGACTTCAATGGTAATAGTATTTCCAGAAAGGTTTTCACCGGGAGTAGGTGTAGTTTTACCGTCTTGAATAACAACATCGAATTGTTCAGGAGCATTGCCATCTACGTTATCAGCAGTGCTTGCATCGTGGTTGTTGTTGTCAGGAGCATGTGTGTAAGGAGATGTTTGAGTATAGGTGTACTCTAATTTATACTCAGAGTCGCCATCACCGTCAAAATCGCCAAAACTTAAGTCTAAGCCGCTAATATTACCATAAGTTCCACCAACACTATCAGTAGCACCGACAAGAGTTGTCATTCCAGCATCTGTAAAGAGCTGAGGATTGGTTTCAGTGCCGCCTACATAGAAAACTTTGCCGGCAATAGTAATTGTGCCTTCCACCATAGTTTCTGCGGATGTGAAAATGATAGAGCCCGTACTAGCATTGATACCGTTGTCATTGGCAGGATTGGAACCTTGCGTTCCGTCAGGCAGAAAAGAATCATCCACAACGAAATCTACAACACTTTGAGATGCTTCAATTTGCGGAATGTCGTTCGTACCGGAAATTGTCACATTAATATCTTCACTTGACCAAGCGCCTTTAGAGTCTTGAACATAAATAGTGAATGAACCTGTAGCGGTTTCGCCTTGGCCAAGGTGTTGTACGCTGTCATTATCAACAGTAACGGTGTAGTTACCATTTGCATCAACGCTTACGGTTGCTTTGATAGTGGAATCTACTGCGCCATCAAGAGACATATCAATGGAAAGACCATTTCCTGCCGCAGTAAGGCCATCAGCCGCATCAAGTGTATTGCCAACGTTTTGTCCTTGTTCACCAACAAAGAAAGTTTCTGTATCGGCATTGTCAGGATCACCAACGGTAGACGTTCCACCCATTACTAAAGCGCCACTTCCATTTGCATCTTCGGTAGCAACCAAAGCACTTTCGCTAACGTCAAGAGTTGGTCTGTCGTTTGTACCGTTTACTTCAACAGTAACGGTTACAGTAATGGTATTGCCAAATGGGTCTCTTACTTCAACAATAAAGTTTTCCAAAAACGCGTCGTCTTCAGTTAAATTATTATGGTTTGCGTTGTCGAAAGTATAGGTGAATTCGCCTGTGGCAGGGTCTACAACAATAGATCCATAGACACCGTCAGCTGAACCAACAACAGTAAAGGTCAATGGCTCACCTTCAGGATCAATTGCATTGATTTGACCGCGAGCAGTTAA
>CAYJFD010000079.1:0-1854 GCA_964369605.1 uncultured Muribaculaceae bacterium
CTTCAAATCTCGCAAACAAGTCTTTATCTTGCTCCGCATTTAAAGTCTCTTGTCTTGTATGCTTCGATAACTTTTCCTCGAGTTCGATAACAGATTCTAGTTGCGCCTTTTTCTTTTTATTAAAATTCAACCATAATATAACAGCTAGCAATATAAGAGATGTCAATGTGATATTTCTTATCTTCTTGAATTCAATTTCTTTTCTAGTAAGTTCACTAATATGCTGCTGTCGCTGTTGATCAAAAAGTAAACGATTAAACTCTCTTTCTTTTTCTACCTTATTTATACTATCCTGAAATAGTACGATTAGATTTGAGTATCTATCTACAGAATCTGCAAGTCCTATCTGAATATATGCTTTTCGTATAGCTTCCAAGAGTTCATATCTAAATTCTACATTTCTGTAACAATAAGATATTTCTAATCCTGCCTTGTACATCTCTATGGATTCATAAACCTCATCTTCTTTTAACAATAAATGTCCATAATTTAATAGGACGTTTGCCTTTAAACTAGGCTCTGCCCCTAAAGTAGAATTTAAGGCCGTTTCATAGGCTTTTTTTGCGGCAGATACTTCATTTTTCTGAGCAAATATATCCCCTTGCTGTAATCGTAATGAAAATAAAAGATCAGGGATGTCTATACTTCTCAAACTTGTATCTGCCATATTACAATAATACTGTGCTGAATCTATTTGATTTCCTATCAAATGCATCTTACTCATTGATAAATAAATAAGTGCCTCTATATTTGGAGGAGTTTCTGGATTTCTTTTGATTAAACTTAAAGCCTCTTGCGCGTACGATATTCCCGTTGGATCATTTCTGAGACAATAAATTACGACTATGTTAGATAATATTGAAAAATTATTAGAAGTAACGATATTTACTGAATCTATTATATCATAAGCTTTATTAAAATGCTTTAACGATTGCTTATAATTCAAACTTGTTTTAAGGTATAGTATTCCCTTAATATTATGTACTTGACTTTCAATTGAGGGATATGGCTTTAAATTAAATGCAGATAGGTAATTCAGATATTTATCTACCTCTGTTATTTCATCAATAAACAAATAAGCCTGAGCTATAATACCTGCGCTGCATATCATCGCTAAACTATCCCTCTTTTCTATTGCATTCTCAAAGCATGGCACTGTAAGATCTAATAATTCAGAGAACTGGGAGTTAGCTGTATAATAATTTGATATAGGTAAAAGTTTATTTAAATCCTCTGGATCGTCATTATAAAGAGATAGATAATATTTTAATTCCAAAGAATCTGCTATTATGTAGTTTGGTGTAGTAAATTTATTTCTCGTCCTACTGCACGAAAAAAAAATAGTAGTTAAAAAAAATACTAATACAACACTAAATATCTTCTGTGAGCCATTCATTGAAACTTATTTGGTTTGGCTAATTCAGAAACTGAATTTAACCTAGTAATTACTGGATTCTAGTTAATAATTTGATTTTACGCGCAAGATTTTGCTATACTTTGATTTTGATAATTTTGGTTGTTCTCTTTTCATTAATCTCTTTATCCGCAACTTCACTAAAATTAATAACTTTTTGGATGTACTGCCAAATAAATCCTTTTCACTTTAGCCCCATACATATACACAGTATGGTCTGTTTATAGAGTATGGTCTGCAAAAATAGAAATTTATTTCTATTTAATACAATTTCCTCACATTTTGCAAACTTTACCCTTTTTAGAAATTATCCAGCACTAATACACTTAACACATCGCATCACACACCATAACACATCGCATATTGTCTTTGGTTACTGGATTAAAGGCCCTCCTGTATTACGCTGATTTTCAATAAGATACAAAAATACCTCTCAAAAA
>CAYJFD010000080.1:0-248 GCA_964369605.1 uncultured Muribaculaceae bacterium
AAATTATTCAAATTATGAACAATATGGATAATCCACAAAAAGTTTTACAGCAACTTAATATAAAATTAAAACAAATTCAAGACAATGAAGATATTTCTGCTACCGAAAGTCAAAACCTTCAAGCGGTCACCGAGACTATAGATACACTCACCCAAGAAGGAAAACAGCTTAGTGTCGTCACGGAAGAAGCCGTTATCCCTTCAAATAATACCGAACAAGTGAACGAAGAAAACCAGTCTCAACAAGAG
>CAYJFD010000080.1:258-903 GCA_964369605.1 uncultured Muribaculaceae bacterium
ATGGTAAAAATGAAACTGAAGGACTTGCGCAAGAATTTGAAGAAAGCACAAAAACATATAAAGAGGAAGAAAGCTCTAATTATTCTGAACAGGGCGAAGTTTTAGGGTCATCTCTTGAAAATCCTCAAAACCAACAAGAGCATCTTGTTCCTGAAGTTGTAGAACCAACTCCAAGCATTCCTACAACTCCCCTTGAACCATCTACTCCAACTCCTTCCTACACAGAAATAAAAGTGACTCCAACTGCAAATGGTGTAATTACTTTTCAGCTAAATGATGGAACCCAAATGAGGCTTGGGCAATTTAATAACTCCGCTGAATCTTTTCTTTTTTTTATTGAAGATTTAAACGGAAATGGTGTGGGAAGTGACAGTAACGTGAGTATTACAGGTACTGTCAATATGTACGACGATGGCTTTATGTTTGTATACAACGGTGCAGAATATAGAGTGGTATGGCAAGAAGATGATGATATCGTTCTTGTAACCGCCTCTTCTGACATGTACAATAGAGTAACAGGACTTAAAGATTACTCCTTCAACGATCCCTCTGTTCTAAACTTTAAATTCTTTGTCGGAGACTATTCAGAAGACAGTAAACTTGAGCTTAACAATTCCGAAAACGACACCTTTTACGCTACCAACA
>CAYJFD010000080.1:930-1839 GCA_964369605.1 uncultured Muribaculaceae bacterium
TGTTTGAAGGTTTTAGTATTGTTGACGGGGGCACAAATGACAACAGCTCAGATAATGATACGTTAATGTTTTCTAATGGCGGAAATATTTTGTTTAAAGCCGGTGATGATACCGACGACAGTTGTATATACACTTTTACACCTGAAGGTGAAAATATGACCAATTTAATTCGTTACGACAATTTTGAAACAATCACTATAAACTCCTCTCAAGACTCTATCTTTATGACTTTGGAGTCTATTAGTTCTAACTATATAGTTCAGGTTACTGATGGTCTACAAATAACTCCTACTTACATCAGTGACACGGTAAAGAGTATGTGGTCTAATGTCGGTAACATCTATACGTATCAAGATACAAACGGTCAATCGTATACCATTGAGTTAACATATTTATAATAATTATCCTAGCTTATTATTAACACAAATTATTATTTCTAAATGTTACAATTACCCTTCCGATTAAATATAATTTCTTACTTGGAATTCTAAGGAAATATCTATGCCTAAAAGCGAAACGGTGCTTCCACTCATCCGAATGCTTTGCCTACTGGCAGAGCACAAGTCAATTTCCATTGAGCCGCAAATTTTACAAAATAGTGCCCATTCTACTGACGCTATTTTCACCGAGCTTGCACACATGGGTTTTGAAACAAGAACCCTGATAAGTCCTTTAGGAAAAATTCTGCAACAAAGTCTCCCCTGTGTTCTGATATTGAACGCCCCTTCTCCTTCAGAACCAAACAGAGCGGCTTTACTTTTGTCTAAACAAGACACAGAGTATCAAATTATTTTAAGTGACAATGCTCCGACAGTTTCAACCATAAAAGAAGAAGAATTATCAGAAATTTATACTTCTTACGCTATTTTTTCAGCTCAGGACCAAAATATACCCGAAATAAATACGCCC
>CAYJFD010000081.1:0-1800 GCA_964369605.1 uncultured Muribaculaceae bacterium
CCATAGTATTTTTTCTTAAATAGCTATATTTGAGCATATTAAAGTTTTTTGAAGGAGGTTTGGGGGAACAATTTTTTACAAAAAATTTTCCCCCAACAAACTCAAACATAAAGCAAAAAGTTATAAAGCAACATGCTATAAATTCACTAAAAAATTTCAGCCCGAATAGAAGCTTGGTAGTAATTTGGATTACCTTGGATCGGAATAGTTTTTATAGAAATATTTTTGAAGCCGATTTTTTGTAAAATACCCTCGAGGTGTTGCGGTGTGATGGCGCCATAAAGGCATGCGCAATAGGCTTGAATATTGTTTTGTGTTGCGGGTGTGTGGCAGAGAATATCAGAAATAGCTATTCTACCATTTGACTTGAGAACACGGAAAATTTCGGTGTATACTTTTTCTTTGTCGGGAGCCAAGTTAATGACGCAGTTGGAAATAACCATATCAACACTTTTGCTTTCAAGGGGAATGTTTTCCATATAACCTCGTACAAATTTGATATTTTTCAACTTGCTTTGACTGCTGTTTTTCCTTGCTCTCTCAAGCATTTCAGCAAGCATATCAAGCCCGATAACATGCCCATTCTTACCGACGGCTTGGGCTGCCAATATGCAATCGTTACCGCAACCGCACCCCAAATCTAAAATCGTTTCACCTTGTTTGAAGGTTGCGATTTCTGCCATGTTTCCACACCCTAAGAAATAGTTTGTGGCCGTGCGAGGTTGAAGCTGCTCAAGATTTTTCGAAATAGGTTTTGAAAAATCGCTTGCTTTAGATTTTGCATCGTTTGTGATTAATTGTGGTTCACAATAGCCAAAATCTTTTAATATAAGAAGATTACGGTATTTTTTTTGTATGTCTTCGTAAAATTTTTGCTGTTCTTGGCGGGGTGTTGTCATGTTTTTATAATGGGGCAGAGGTGATAATCGATGCTTATAAGGGTACTTTGCTCTTGCGTTGTTTTGATGAGATTAAGGCAAGCGTAATTCTGTGGAATGTCTTGAATATCTTTGAGATTGATGCCTTGCAGGTTTGCCAAAATAACTCTGTTTACGGCTTGATGGGCTATAATCAGTATGTTTTCTTTGTTATGCTTTTTAAGAAGGGATAAAAATAAAGGGAAAACTCTGTCTGAAAGATTTTTGAAACTTTCCCCATTGGGCGGTGCTACACAATCAAGGTTTTTCCCCCGTAAAGCCCACAGTTCTGGGTGTTTGCGTTTTATTTGCGTTTTTTCTTGCCCTTCCCAGTCTCCCAAGTGGATTTCATTCAGAGCGTTTTTTTTTACGATGGGGGTATGTGGCTTGATGACGTGGGCACATTCTACAGTACGCTCCAATTGACTGCTATACACAGCATTAAAGTCTATGCTTTGTAGCGTGTTATGCCAAAAAGTAGCTTGCGCACGCCCAAGAGCGGAAAGCGGAAGATTGAGGCTTCCAATCATTTTACCTTGGCTTTCAATATGTGGGTGACGCATTAAATATATCATAGGATTTAGCTGAGCCATTTTTAAAATAGGTTGAGAAGGAAAAAATTTTATATTTCCAATGGAGGAATTTATAATTTACGGTATGTTCATAGCGTTGTGGTTTTTAAATCTTTGATATGATTCTAAAAATTCTTGTTCGTAAACATGATTAGTTTGACTTTCCACGCAAAGGTAGGCGTCAATATTAAGTTTCGCATGGGCGCACAAGTCGTCAAAATAAGCTTTTACGGCTATGGCGACTTGTTCGCGTGTGTCGATGGCGGCCAAGGCCTTTTCATTATCAATAAATTTTTGTCTGATATAAATAT
>CAYJFD010000082.1:0-1778 GCA_964369605.1 uncultured Muribaculaceae bacterium
AGAAAAGACTCAAAAAAGCCTGTCCTCATTTGGAATTCGGTTACTTCAACCCCAGTATCTGTACCGACATAAAAGAAGCTGACGAAGAACAGTAAAGTTGTTGTTTGGTCACATGAGTTTAATTTGAGGGGTTACCCCCCTTAAGCTCCCCGACAAATTAAAAGAAGGGGGAATAATTCCCTTTGGAAACCCCGCAAATTCTCTTTTTACTTGCAAGAGCAAGTAGAAAGAAAATAAATGAGAGGGGGGAAATCATTTACCCCCAAAAAAGAAAAATACACAAACAAAGGTAACAAAACTCATTATGAAAAAAATACAAGCCCTCTTTGTGGATAGGGACGGAACGCTTATCGAAGATAAACATTACCTCAGCGATCCCAAGGGGGTTTGTCTTTTGCCGACGGTTGGCGAAGCGCTCCAAAAAATAGTCGCCCAAGGAATAAGAATTTTTGTGGTGACCAACCAATCGGGCATCGGGCGCGGTTATTTTCAAGTTCAAGATTTGGTGGCTTGCCAAGAAGAATTGGCTCATCAACTTAAAGAGTTTGGGGTGGTAATTTGCGATACCGCCTATTGTCCCCACAGTCCCGAAGAAGCTTGTGAGTGCAGAAAACCTTCCCTTGGCATGTGGGAACAAGTCCAAAAAACACACAATCTTGACCCACAGCTTTGTGCCATGATCGGCGATAAAAAAGAAGATGTGGCTTTTGGTCTCAACGCCAACTTTGCCGTGAGTGCTCTCGTGTCCACAGGAAAAGGGCAAGACGTGGCACAAAAATTAGGACTTGAGTTTGGAGAGACAACAAAAGAATTCAGTGCAAGCATTATCGATGAATGTTTTGTAAAAAGTACGACAACGTGTTTCACCGCTCAGCGTTTTTCCGATGTTGTTGATTATTTTTTCAAAGATTGATTGCTTATGAGTGGGTGTACATATCCTTACAATATTGCCGTCCCCTCTTGGGTTTTATACGGAACACTGGCCGAAAACATAGCTTTTTTACAGAGTAAAGTAAAAGAAGTCGAGCTGTTATGCTTTGAACCGTCTTTACCCGATTTGTCGGAAATCAGCCAAGAACAAAAACAAAGCCTTCGTTGGCACATACATTTACCAAGTTTTGTACCTCATGATTTTTTTGAAAAAACGGCATATTACACCAATTTTACAGCTTCTTTTGATGAAAATACAAAATGGCTAAACCCTTGGTATTTAAGTGATAACCCTCAAGATTTCACAGCTTATGCTATAGTCTGCCAAGCAATTTTGCAACATTGCCAAGAACTCCGACCATGGCTTGCGGTTTTGCATTTACCTCCGATGGATTGTCCCTTTGCTAAAGAAAAACTTATTGTATTTTTAGAGAGTTGGAAAAAAACTCTCCCTCTTTCTCTCCTTGCCTTTGAAAATATCGATAATGCATGCTTTAGTGACTACCAAGATATTTTGTTGCAACCTACTTTTCAAGATGTCACACTTTGTCTCGATGTGGCACATGCCTTGGCTTTTGAACAAAAGGCCATCATTACCAATAAAAAACTTATGGAAAAAGTGGTAATGGTGCACTGGTCTTCCCCTTATAGTGCATCAGAACTGCAACAGCGACAATGCGAGAAACAACAAGAAAGCGACGCCTTGCAAGGCTCTGACAGCTCAAGTTTTAAACAAGTCGGAAACAAAAAAAACCCAAAAGACAAACACTTGGCTCTATACCATTTGGAAGTCGAGAAAGATTTTTGTTCCAATGTTATGCAAGCCTTGGCAAAAAATACGATTCATG
>CAYJFD010000083.1:0-1719 GCA_964369605.1 uncultured Muribaculaceae bacterium
ATAGCTCCGTTTGCACATCTCCCGTATCTCTGCATACGTCAATTTGTATAAGTTTTGTATCTTGATATTTTGTAGCCAAAGGATCTTTTACTGCTTCTTGCCATGTCAGGGTTCTGACAATATTTTTATAAAGTGGAACAGCAACTCTGTTTCCGATAAACAAAGGGTTTGAGCTATTATCAAAATTACCTATCCAAACCGCCAAAACATACGGGCCAACCACTCCAACTGACCATGCGTCTCGAAAACCGTTGGAAGTACCTGTTTTATAGCGCCACGGTAAAGTAGTTTTGTTTGGGCTGGTTTGTTCCTTATATTCAAGCATGTAGAGCGTTGCCAGCGCAGCCTCCGGTGACAACAGTGAAAAAGCTTCATTATGTTCGTGATCGGATTTTGTAAAACGTAAGTCTTGCCAAATTCCTCCGTTGGCAAGCATGGCGTACAGTAAAACAAGTTCTCTCATGGTAAGTTCGGCACCGCCAAGCACGAGACTGAGCCCATAGTGGTTTGCACCGTGCTTCAAACCAACGTTGGCACGTTTCAGAAAATCATATAAATTAGGTGAAAGACGAGAAGCTACATTGATGGCGGGCACATTACGGCTGAAACGCAATGCCTCATGGGCAGGCAATGGGCCTTGAAATTGTTTATCAAAATTTTCAGGATTATATTCCGCAAAGTGTTGTGGTGTATCCATAAGCATCGTTTGAGGATGAATGATACCTTGATCCAAAGCCAATGCATAAATAAAAGGCTTAAGGGTAGAGCCGGGAGAACGCCTTGCTTTGGTACCGTCCACCTGTCCGTCGATAAAATCGTCATAAAAATCCGCCGATCCCACAAGGGCACGTACTTCCATGCTCGGCCAATGCAAAAGCATAGCGGATGCATTTTTCAAACCATAAATGCGATTATGCTCTATATAATGTCGTATCGAGTTTTCAAGTAAAGTTTGCTGAGTGCTGTCTATTGTGCTTTGCAATGTTTTGGCATCGGAAGGAGTATTCTTTATTTTTTGCAAAAGTTCTGTGGTGAAATGTGGGGCTGTCATGGGTAAATCTTTATTACTATAGACTTGTAACATAGGTGGATTTACAGGGACCGATTCGTCAGGGTAAACCGCATTCCAATGTGCATGTAAAATTTTTCTTGCGACAGCTAAATCAGGATGCTCCACAAGGCGGTCGTATCCTGTGTTTTGGAATCCTCGTTTTTGGGGATTTTGTGGAATAAGGCAAAGAGCTAAGCTTTGATAAGGAGTTAAGTTTTCTACAGGTTGCCCAAAATATATACGAGAAGCGGCACTGATTCCTTCAATATTACCGCCATAAGGAGCTAAACTAAAATAAGCTTCTAAAACATCGTCATGCCCATAATGCCAAATTAATTGCAAAGCAAAAAGCATTTGCTTCAATTTTCCTTCAACAGTATTGGTCACAATCTTATAACGCAAACGTGCCACTTGCATGGCAATAGTGGAAGCGCCCATACGCCTTTTTTGAAACACCGTATTGAATACAGCTCGAAAGAGAGCAAAAGGATTGACACCCGGATGATGATAAAAATACTGATCTTCATACAACAAAACCGCTTGCTGCATATGCTTCGGAACTTGCTCCAACCGTACATGCTGACGATACTTGTCATCCTCCGTTAACGCCAATCGCATAACTTCCCCCTGTCTGTCAACAATCATAGGGGAAAAAGAAATACCCTCAA
>CAYJFD010000084.1:0-1695 GCA_964369605.1 uncultured Muribaculaceae bacterium
TATTGTATTTAAGTATTTCTACTTTTGTTTTTACTTCTGTGGAGTAATTGTGAACTCTGTTCCTTCAGTTCCTTCGATTGAAACGACTGCAAAGTCACACTCGAATGAAATATTACTGTAGTAACCTGTGTGTACTGTATTAGTTAACTTAGTTCCGATATTCTTCCAGTAGTAGAATGCATTGAACTCTGATGCAGGGATAGTAGCTCCTGTAAATGAATCACCTAACTTCTGGATCTCAAATGCTGTTGATGTTCCTTCCTTGAATAATGAGTAAACTGGGTAATCTTTAGTATCAGGCACTAAACTTGCTGCTGTTCCTGCTCCAAAATAATTATCATAAGTAAGTTCAACTACTTCATTCTGACTGAAGATAACGTCTCCTAAGAATAAGATATCATAGTTAAGTGTTGCATCTATCATATCTGGATCGCCATTGATTAAATCTTCGAACTCGAATCTTGCATCCTTACGCTCTACGATAGATAATGGATTAACATAACGAATTACATATTTGAAGATATCTACATCACCGTTAACGAACTGTGTAATGAATCTTGCATCGTAATCACGTGTTGCTGTTGCTAACTTATCTGATAGTGTTAACTGTGGTCCTACGATATCTGATACTGTATAACCCTTAAGACCTAATACTCTGTTTAGATTAGCATTCTCTACAACTAACTCTTCGCTGATTACATCCCACTTCTGAATATAACCTGTTGAGAATAATGCATCTACTTTAAGGTTATCTTCTTGTCTGATTTCGATTAAGTGATTAGATCCTGAGATCTCTCCTGCTTTAACCACTGGTTTTCCATCTAGATCTTCTGCAAATGATGATCTGTAAGAAGCGTGCTCATCTACTTCATTTCCGTTTGCAAATGCCTCTCCTAACTCTACATTCATTACATACTCTTTTCCTAATGATGTATTACCAGGATCGATATCTCTTGTGAAACCTTTAACTAATACCATTGGACTAGTTTCTCCTGGTGCTTGGTAAGCTTCTAGGATATTCTTGTTTAGTTCTGGGCTCTTAACTGTATATGTTATAGATACTAATACCTCTGGATATGTGTAAATATCTGGAGAACCGAAAGATAATAGAACTTCTGTCTTACCAAATTTAGATAGTGGATTAGGGAAAACTGTAATACCACGTGTATCTACGCTTGGTGTATTAAGACGGATCTCTACAGATGCTGGTGTCATATTTCTATCATAAATATACATTGATGTAGGATCTTGTTCTGGTAAATATGAGTATTGTACTCTTGGCGCTGCATTGTATGTTTGCTCGAATTCTTCGTGACTCATTTCTAATTCATCATACCAAGTGTTGATTTCTGTCCAATCAATGTCGATTTCGTAAGCCATATCATCTGAGAAGATATACTCATCACCTACTAGTGGTACGTCGAATAATTCTGCATAAGAAATCTCTTCTGTATGCTCTACTTTGAAGATTACTGGCTCTTTCTCCTCTAGTGGTGGAGTGATCTCGTCAACCATTTCTAACTTGATGAAACCTCTTGCTACTAGCTGCTTGTTTACATAAGCACTTACTTTCACGATTGGCTTTCTTCCGATAGCTGAGTGACCGACACTTTCTTTAACTGATACTATACCATCTTCACTTACTGTTACAAATGTACTTTGATCTGTGACGCCATCTTCTCCTACATAACTTAC
>CAYJFD010000085.1:0-796 GCA_964369605.1 uncultured Muribaculaceae bacterium
TCCCACAACGGATGTAGCTCTCAGCCGTGTGGGAGATAATCTTGTTTTTGAGTTTACAAGTGGTAGATCTGCTGTTCTAAACGGTTTTTATAATGTTTATAGTTCCAAAAACATGCCAACCTTCCTTGTAGACGATCAAGAAATTCCGGGAGAAGTATTTTTTGCCGCAATGGAATCTTCCGATCTTATGCCTGCCGCCGGCCCAACCGCTAGCCCACAAAATACTGAAGGTTCTTTTTTTAATGCAGGAAATGGCCAAGAACTTATGAGTGGTACAGGTGAAGGTATGGAAGGCGAAAGTTTTACATCCGGCCTCGCCAGAACATTTTCTTTTATCGGGGCTCAAGACACAAATTCTGTGTTTTTAGCGTCTGCCCCCAGTGATACAAATATTCCTCCTGTAAGCACCATTCCTCCAACCGGAACTGGCTCCGATTCGGGTTCCAGTGGTAATACTGGCAACGATGGCAATACTGGTAGTGACGGCAGTACTGGCAATGACGGTAATGGTGACAATACCGATCTTCCATCTTTAGGTGGTGGTACGAATCCTCCTTCTCCCACAACAGAAACTTATAATGTTAATGAAACAACTATGGCTGCCTTCGGTATGCGTTCTATAGGGGATCAACAAACTACACTCTCTACCCATGATAACTATGTGTTTAATGTGTCGTCTGCAACCGGTAATGCCTTTGGCATGAGAGCCGGCGGTGGTACAGATGTTGATGCGGACAGCAAAGCTTCCAATACCATTACAGGTGGAGACGGTGAAAACTCCGTAGTCATGAATATT
>CAYJFD010000085.1:806-1688 GCA_964369605.1 uncultured Muribaculaceae bacterium
AAGTCAAAATTTCATTGTTAACTCACAAACCTTGACAGCTATGCATGCCAATACCGATGACAAAAAAGCCAATGTGCAAAACAACATTGAACTTGGCAAAGGCAATGACATAGTAGATATTAATGTTGATGGCGGTAGAGGTCTTGTAGCGAATACTACCGGAGTTAAAGCAGACTCTTCCAATACCATTGCCATGGGTAAAGGGAATGATAAGGTCTACATTGATGCTGTAGACGGTATGTCTGCCGTTGTGAGTGCCAAAAAAGCAACCTCTGTAAATAGCATTGAGCTTGGCAAAGGTAATGATAGCCTTGATATTACAGCTGAGAAATATGGAATGCGTGCCATAAATCAAGATGCAAGTAACCAAGATGCTCTCTATCAAAATGCCGAAGCGATTAATAGTATTGAAGCAGGAAACGGCAAAGACAGCGTAACCATTCAAGCTGAAACCGCCATGCGCGCTGTGGGCGGTACAAACAGCATTGATTTAGGAAACGGTAATGATAGCCTCTTGATTGACGGTAAAATTACCGCAACCGTAACAGGTCAAAATATTATTGATGGTGGTGCCGGAAACGATTCTCTAAGACTCGAAAATGTTAATACTGAAAATTCCTATGTGTTTAGCGGAAATACTACTGACTTTACTGTGGAAACTGCCGACGCAACCTTCAAAAATTTTGAAACTTTTGAGTTTGGTAACAGTAAAGATAACGTTGATTTTTCACAATTTTCCTCAGCAACAACTATTTATACGCATAAAGGCAATGACACTATTATTAGTGATAACACGGTTAATGATTCCGTGTTTGCGGGTAAAGGGAACGACTTGATTCGCTTTAATGCAGGTGATACTCTTGATGGTGGAAACGGTTTTGA
>CAYJFD010000086.1:0-1683 GCA_964369605.1 uncultured Muribaculaceae bacterium
TACTATCGCCACTTGCCGTTGTGGGCGAGGTGAGAGATTACACCAGAATTAGTTTTGATTCTAGGGACGTGAGCCCCGATACGCTCTTTGTGGCTACTGTGGGAACGCGGGTTGATGGGCATAAGTATATTCCGCGTGCTGTTGAACTAGGGGCAACCACTGTGGTGTGCGAGGTGCTACCCGAGCAACTAACGGATGGGGTGTGCTATGTGCAGGTCGAGGATACCATGAGCGCTTTGGCTCAGTTGGCAGCCCAGTTTTATGGGCACCCCTCGCGTGAGGTATCCCTTGTGGGGGTGACGGGCACCAATGGCAAGACTACTACCGCCACACTGCTCTATGATTTTTTTATGCTCCAAGGAAGTAAAGCTGGATTGCTCTCCACTGTTGTGAATCGAGTGGGTGAGCGTGAAGTGCGGGCCTCGCATACCACCCCCGACCCCTTGACCATTAATCGCCTGCTGCGAGAAATGGTTAATGAGGGGTGTGAGTACTGTTTTATGGAAGTTAGCTCGCATGGAGTGGCACAAAAACGCGTAGAGGGACTTCACTTTGTGGGGGGAGTGTTTACTAACCTCACACACGACCATTTGGACTATCACAAGACTTTTGCCGAGTATCTCAAAGCCAAGAAAGGCTTTTTTGATACGCTGCCCAAAGGGGCTTTTGCACTGGTGAATACTGACGATAAGAACGGAATGGTGATGCTACAAAATTGCAAGGCTCGCAAGTGTAGTTATGCCCTTATGACCCCTGCGGATTATAAATGCAGAGTGATAGAGCAACACCTAGATGGTATGCTACTTGAGATTAATGGCGCGCAATTGTGGACGCAGTTCATAGGGCGCTTTAATGCCTATAATCTTAGTGCTATCTATGGGATAGTGTGTGAGCTGGGCGTTGCATCCCACGAGGCACTGCGAGTTTTAAGTATGCTAAAACCCGTGGCTGGGCGTTTTCAAACCATACGATCAACATCTGGCGTGCTAGGGATAGTGGATTATGCCCATACTCCCGATGCTCTGAGCAATGTGATTGAGACCATAAACAAACTTAAAGGGGGCGGAAAGCTACTAACTGTTGTGGGTTGTGGTGGCGATAGAGATAGCACCAAACGCCCTGTGATGGCTCGCATTGCGGTTCAGGGGAGCGAGCGTGTGATTCTAACCAGCGATAATCCTCGCTCGGAAGACCCACGAGCCATCCTAGATGATATGCTTTCGGGCGTTGAAGCTCACCTGCGCTCTAGAGCCTTGGTTATCGAGGATAGAGCCGAAGCTATTCGTGCAGCATTGGCTTTTGCCCAGGGTGGAGACATAGTGCTAGTGGCAGGTAAAGGACACGAAAGCTACCAAGAAATCAAAGGCGTGCGCCATCATTTCGATGATATGGAGCAGTTAAACATTCTGATGAAAGAGTAGTTTGGTATAATATTTCGTTATATATGTATAGGTAAAGGTAATATTTTGTAACTTTGTAGCGTTTTATGTGAAACAAAAACCCTAAAGTTATGAAACGTCTATTTGTTACTCTGTTGGCTTTGAGCGTGATCTCGTGTGGAGATAGCATAGCCCAAAAAAATGAGAATAAAACCACCCAAAACACCCCTCATATAAAGATGAACGAGATGACCCATGATGAAAAATTTGTTATCCAAGACAAAGGCACATAGCTCGACTTTAA
>CAYJFD010000087.1:0-357 GCA_964369605.1 uncultured Muribaculaceae bacterium
CTATGCTATATTATGCTACGTTTGAATCTTTTTCTTCTTTTTTCTCTGAGTTGAATGTTACTACTGTTTGAACTAAAGCAAATGCTATCATCAATATTGTCCATGCGTCTATCATAGCCATCGGTGCTGTCATGTCTTGTGTCAATATGAATGTTACTACTGATGCTACCGACAATACCATGCTTAATAATACCGCAAATTTTCTTCTCTTCTTGCTTTCTTCTTCGTCTTCTTCATCTTTTTTCTTCTTTGTGAATAACATTATTGTCATCAATGCTGTTAATCCCGCTAAGATTAAGTTGATTAAGCTCCAAGAATTTGTGTTTTCATTTAACTCTATTGTTCCTAGTGGCACAT
>CAYJFD010000087.1:367-1638 GCA_964369605.1 uncultured Muribaculaceae bacterium
TTCTGTTATTTCAGTGAAGTCTTCTGACCATCCATCAAATGCATATCCTTCTCTTTCAGGATCTACAGGTGCTTCTGCTCCTTCTCCACTTACTACTTCTTCTTCTGACAATACTGTTCCGTCATGGTCTAAGAATCTTACTGTAAATGTTTCAGGCGCTTCTTCTACTACTACTTCTTCAACAACTGGAATTACCGGTGCTGGTCCTTGTGGTATTACATTTTCTTCGATTTCTGTTGTTTGTACTGGTATTATTGTGTATTGTGCAGTTACTGTCAAATCGCCTTGTACATTTGTAAAGTCTGTATCCCATCCGCTAAACACGTATCCAACTCTTGCAGGGTTTGCAGGTGCTGTTGCGTTTTGTCCTTCGATTACGTCTACTGCCGATATCACTCTACCGTCAAAATCTACAAATGTTACTGTGAAAGTATCAGGTGTTGGGTTAAGTGGTATATCTTCTTCTTCTATAACTGTGTTTTGTGTGTATGTTGCTGTTATTGTTCTGCTTGATGTTACGCCTGTATAGTCTCCGTCCCAACCAGCAAATGTGTAGCCTTCTCTTGTTGGGGTTGCAGGAGGTGTCGCATCGTTTCCTCTTCTTACACTTTCTGATTTCAACAATTCTCCATCATGATCCACAAATCTTACTGTATAGTTTCTAACTACTACTTCTATACCTTCTTCTTCTCTTGCATATTGTGCTGTGAATATGAGTGTTGAAAGTTCTTCTATTTCTCCTACTACTCCAGTAAGGTTATATGCAGGATCCCATCCGTCATGATCATAGTTTGAATCTTCATTTACTGTAGGTGCTATCGGATAAGTGTCTCCAGGGATTACTGTATATACTACTTCTCCGTTTGTTGCTCCTTCTATCGTTCCGTTTGAACCTTCTGCAAATATGATTGTCAATGTTTCTTCTTCGTCGTCTACATCGTTATCGTTTCTGTCAAGGTAGAATTTCGCTGTGAATGTTGTTGCTGTTTCTATTTCAAGTGCTTTAACCGCTTCATCATCACCTATTAATTCTTCGCCTTCATACCATCCTTTAAATTTGTAATCTGTGTTTGGTGTAGCTGTTGGTACAGCTGTTACCGATCCACCTATTTCAACTTCTTCTGTAGTATCTCCTACTAATGTTCCGTTTGCATCCGCTTCGAATGTTACTATAACTGTCTCAGGATCTACAGGATAGTTCATGTATTGTGCTGTGTATATTGCAGATTCTGTTTCCATTGGGATTACATCTGTTGTGTCTGCTGTGTATC
>CAYJFD010000088.1:0-1630 GCA_964369605.1 uncultured Muribaculaceae bacterium
CAACAAAAGTTTATCAAGCTCCTGCTTTGTCCAAAGAGGTTTTTTACAATAAAGAACATGCAAAAGTTGTGCTTCGTTCACTAAATCCACATATCGTCTTAGGGGCGAGGTCACAGGACTATAGGCTTTGAGCGCAAGTCCGGCATGAGGCTTTGGCACGGTATCGGTGGCGGCTCCGCTTAGGGCGCGTGCAATTTTTGCGATGTCTTGCGGTTTTGTCCAAACACCTGCAAACTCTTTAGGGAGTACAATATCTTGTGAGCGGAACAGTAAAGGAAAATTGTGCTCTTTGGCAAATTCGGCAAGGGAGGCATTGGCCAAAATCATCAGCTCAGAAATAGTTAGCTGAGCCTTTGTGTTTGGGTAGGGAGTAAAAAGATGAACGTGGGTGTTTGCCCCTTCCCCTTCCAGTTGCATAACCGTGTCAGGCTTGTCAATAACCACAGCCCCTTGCTCAATTCTGTGATTCAAACGAATTTTAGCAAATTCATGGGCAAGGCAAAGGCAATCCATATGCTTAGTAGCCTTTTCAAGATCTATAGCATCAAGTCTTTCCGCTTGGTATTCCGGAACATGCCCTTGCTCTGAGTTTTCCGTCGACTGCATAGCCTCATAAGTACTTAGAAAATCACTGCAATTCTCCAAATCTTCACAGGCTTCTTGCGTCGTATTTTGTTCACTTACACAATCATTCAAAACCTGTTCACAAGCGTTATAATGCAAGTTATCTTGCACCATACTGCGTTGAAAATCCCAATTACTGCGCAAAATTTCCCCTTGAGGGCTGATAACACAGTGACAGATAAGACAAGGGCGTATTTCTTGCTCTATAAGGCTAAAGGCTTCTGTTGATAAGCTTTTTGGCATCATATGATAGGTGCCGTCGGGCAAGTAAAGGCTCGAAGTACGCTGTAAAATACATTTATCGAAGGGACTGTTAAATTCCCAAACCACCGCAGGACAAGCAAGGGCTATATATACGTCAAAATTTCCTTCGTCGTCCTTTGACATGTAAAACGCGTCGTCAATATCCTTGGTGCTGGCACTGTCTATACTAATGAAATCTTTAGCAAAGAATGGAGCAAAGAATTCCTTGCTCGTTTGAAATGCTTCATTATTCGGCAAAGGGGATTTGTAGGATTTTTGTTCGCTTGCGACACAAGAACAAGACTCTTCGTCGTCATCGACTACTTCATTATTTTCTTGGTTAATTTCAGACAAAAGAGTGTTTTCTTCTACATTTTCCGCTTGATTTTGTTGCCACTTGCTTTGTAAATTTGCAAAAGAAGAAACAAAAGAACCGGATGTATCAGTTTTTTGAGTTTCTTCTGCTACAGAAGCACTGATTTCTCGCAATTCCTGCAAATTGTATTCACGCAAACAGGAATTTTGAGCAGACTTTTTTTCGCTGTCAACATTCTGCAATTCTTTCACAAAACTCTGAACTTTTTGTAAGTAGGCTTCATGCTCTTTGGCAAAATTGGGACTTGAATCATAATCCGCTCTGTCAAGCCAGAAGTTGTAATGCATGGGCACAAGTCCCCACGCTACGGCCAACAGCAAAGGTAAATGAGCATCTTCGGGCAATTGTTTGGCAATTTGCTTCCAAAGAGCTTCCTCTTCTTGGCTT
>CAYJFD010000089.1:0-1603 GCA_964369605.1 uncultured Muribaculaceae bacterium
AAAACTCCCTTTTGTACACAAAAGGGGTTTTCCCCCTCCCAAGAATAAGCAAATTAGATTCACGTGGTGGGTTTACCCTTTTTATAATGAATACTTGAAAAGAGCACAGTTTTAGTCTAACCTGTACTTAATCAATTTGGTATTAAAAATGTGGCTTTAGTCTAACGCATATTCAATCGAGGATATTATGAATAAAATCGGGTTAACATTATCGGGTGGGGGCGTACGTGCTTCTGTTTTTCATGCCGGTGTACTTTTATATTTAGCAGAAAAAGAACAACTTGAAGCTATATCCCATCTATCGACTGTTTCAGGCGGTACATTGCTGACAGGTCTTATTTATCATTTGTCAGGTATGAAGTTCCCGTCTTCAGCGCAATATGAGAACGATATTTACCCAATCATACGTAAACAACTGACCTCCATGTGCTTGCAAAGCAAGTTATATATGAGAACATTAAACCCTCTCAACTGGAAGTATTTTTTCACTCGCGCAAAAGTTTTAGAAGAGGCTATCTACAAAGATTGGGGGATAACAAGCCTTTGTTCGGATGTTTCTAAAACACCCATTTGGTCACTCAATGGAACAACTGCTGAAACAGGAAGAAGGTTTCGGATTAAAAACGCTACCATGGGGGATTACGAACTCGGCTATGCCGAAACCAAATCGATTTTACTTGCGTCTGCTATGTCTATTTCTGCGGCCTTTCCTTTCGGTATAGGCCCCCTTCCCATAGAAACAACCTCCTATTCTTGGTATAAAAAGGAGACATGGGACGCTGAAAAGGCTCGTTTAATACAACCTGACTACAAGAAAATTCATATTTATGATGCCGGCTTATATGACAATTTAGGAACAGAACCTTTGTTTGATAACGGAAAGCAAGAATTAAAAGAATCGGCACAAATTAACAGCCTTATCGTTTCAGATGCTTCCGCCTATTTTCAAAGAATGAGCATACCATTTGTCTTATCTTTCTCACGAGGGAAAAGAATTATGGATATTGCAACAGAACAAGCTCGATCCTTAAGAATTCGCTCTCTTGCACATTATTTTAATCAAAATCCCAATAAAGGAATGCTCATAACAATCGGAGATGAAATACCGAAAACTGCTGCACCGCAAATCTTAGAGAAAATCAATAAGGAAACCTGGCTGTCTACAGATAAAAAAACAAAAGCAAGCTTATTCCCGACAACTCTGAAAAAAATGACACATGATGATTTTGACACAATTGCAAGACATGGATATGAGTGTGCACGGTTACAATGGATTGTAAACGAATACAAATAATTTGATAAGACTAACAGACTTTTTGCCGAGAAATGTTTCCCCACTCATCTATTTTAAGAGCATTTCTCGGCAAAATCTTTACAAACCCACCTAAAAAAGCTCTTTATCATCCCATTCCCTCTAAGGCATACTAAAACTTTGCCGATAAGAAGAAATATGATATAAACAAGTACAGTGAAACTTGATAATCATAACATAAATGTTTATATACCGTCAAAGTATGGTATTTAGCAAAACACTAGTTCTTCACTAACGGAGTTTTTATGCGTATAGGATCTAAAATTACGTCGGCTATTGTTTTAGCGGTTG
>CAYJFD010000090.1:0-1597 GCA_964369605.1 uncultured Muribaculaceae bacterium
AAGAATGGCTCGCATAAATTTCGTGGTGTCCACAGTTCCTTTCATCAGAACGTCGGCACGACCTTCTTTTACTAAGGCAACCGCTTTTTCAGCTGCATTTTCACCCTCTTTTACTTCTACAATTGTATATTGCTCGAGTTGAAGTTTATCTACTACGGCTTTAATTTTTTCTCTGTCACCTACCAAAATCGAAGAAATATATCCACGGATAGTTAACATATTAATGGCTAATAAAAGATCTTCGTCGTAAGCACCTGCCACACAAATTCTAACAGGTTGTCCTCTTTTGACTCTTTTTTCCAAGGAAAGAAATGAAGTTATCATATAGAATCCACCATTTTTTTATTGTTTGCCAAACCATTGGCTTCTGCAACATAATCTTTGGATTGTTCTTGCCCACTCACAACCCTCAGTGCTCCTTGTGCCAAGGCTTGCATTTCCATCTCGCCGGCAACAACTTCAAGAGGCGCCAAATAAGCAAGCCGTTCTTTTATTTCATTTTGAATACTTGTCAAATGAGCCAAACCACCCGTAATAATAAGTCTGTCAACTTTACCATAGAGGCTTGCACCAAACTTTGCCATCTCACATGTAATTCTATAGTAAAAAGCCGAAAGAACCAACTTTGCAATTCCATCGCCCTGTGTGGCTTGTTCTTCCATCAGCACAACTTTTTTTGTGGAAAAATAATCGTATAATCCCGAAGCGGAATAAATCTTTTTAAGAAGCTCGTTTTCCGTGTATTTACCGCTATAACATAGCTTGACCAATCGATGAACCGGAAGAGCCCCCGCCCTTTCTGGAGAAAATGGACCATCCGCAAATCCGCCCGAAGCGTCAATCATCCGTCCATTTTTGTGAGCGGCAATAGTTATACCCGAGCCTAAATGAGCAACAATAAAGTTATATTCCTCATACCGACCCCCCAGTTTTTGTGCAACATGGCGGCACACAGCTTTCTGGTTAAGCGCATGTATCAAGCTTTCACGCTTTATTTCTTTTAGCCCCGTAATTCTGGATATATCCAAAAATTCATCGGTAGCCACAGGATCAACAACGTATGAAGGCACAGAAATTTTTTCCGCTAAAGAATACGCAAGCACCGCCCCCAGATTAGATGCGTGCTCCCCATTCACATTACTCGCCAAGTCTTTAAGCATACCGTCACAAATTCGATACACACCACCACTCACCGGACGCATAAGTCCGCCTCGACCAACAACAACCGAAATCTCTTTTAATTTTATCCCTTGAGATTCAAGCTCATTTTCGATACATTCTAACCTATAAGGATATTCTTCTTGCACAGTTATAAAACCTTGCAAATCTTTTGCATCATGAAAGATGGATTTTGTAAATAGTTCAGAAGCATCTTGATACACAGCAATTTTTGTAGATGTTCCACCCGGATTAATCACCAAAATCTTCATAAGAACCTCGACTGTCATTTATTTCAATAATACTTTGTCTACAAATCCAGACTGCTATAAAAAAAATCTAACATTTCCATAAATTATATTCAAGTATCATTTTTGAAAAAATGGCAAAAAAAAGACCTGATATAAATCAGGTCAATTATGGTGGGGTGTGCAGGATT
>CAYJFD010000091.1:0-1574 GCA_964369605.1 uncultured Muribaculaceae bacterium
GCTGTTATTGTGTTTATTGTGTTGTTTTAATTTTTAGGTATTTCCACACGCGGGACAAAGTCAAGAACGTAAGAGGTGAGCGTGTCGAGAGCTAATTCTCTTTCTTCTTCGGTGGCTGTTTCGCAAATTTCGGGTAAATATTCTTCTTCGGGGCAAGGAGCTTGAATTCCCCACGGGTCGATATTTTCAAGTTGTCGATAGTTGGTAGATTTGGGGTTCATCATTTCCCAAAGAGCTTTGCTTTGAAAGAGGGGGATATTAATGGGATCTTCTGTAAGCCCGACGAGTAGAACAGGTGTTTGTAATGCCTTTAGTTGTTCGGGGTTAAAAAGGAAAGATAGACCTGGGGAAAGAAAAATCATACGATTAAAACGGTCATCGGTAAAAGATAATTCTTTTGCAAGTTCGGGAAAATAAGGTTGAATAAAGGGGGGAGGGGTGAGGTCTTGTGCAAGGCCTTTGTTTTGTTTTTTTAAAGTAGCGGTTCTTTTTTCAATGCGTTCCTTATTGACTTGAATAAGGCCGGCTTTGTTTTCCATGACTTCTGCATAAAATTTATTGGTTTCAGCTTTACGTATATAAATTTCTTGAAGGCTGGCGATAAGGGTATCCATTTGAGCTTTTAAGGGAGGGGCGCAGTATGGATCAAAGCTTGGAGTTGCGTTTTCTATGTTGTTTTCAAGCATAAAGTCTTGTCGAAATTGGTGATTGGGAGCAAAAAGAGGCGAAAGAGCGTCGGTTTCTAAATTACCTAAAATACCTTGGTAGGCATCACAATAATGTTCCCATTGTGTTGTGACCATGTCAATATCAAGAAGCACAAGGCCTGCCATGCCTCCATTGCCAATTCCAAGATAGCTAATGTTATCGGTGTCGATATAGGAAGCAACTTTCTCTTCGGAAAGCAATAAGTCAAGACATGCTGATATTTCTTTTGCTCTCTCCCTAAGTCCGATTGCGGTGTTAATGAGGGGCATTTCCTGAGCACTGTCAAGGTGATGGGTTGGGCTTGCCACAAGGTAACCTTGAGACGCCAGTTTTTTAGCCAGTGTATAGTAGTGGTAGCGAGAGGTGCCCGAATCGTGAGAAAGGACAATAAGTGGTAATCCCTTGTGGGGTAAAGTGATTTCTTTGAGTTTGGCGGAAACTTCTTCTTTTGTGAGTTTTTTTTCTTCACCAAGCTTTTTAATTTCTTCCATCTTTAGAAGTAAAGGGGCTGCCTTTTCGTCGTCTATAACTTTTAGGATAGAGGCGTTTCTTGCCGCTGAGACAACATAAGAACTTAGCCGTATATTCGATTGCCCGCTTCTTGTGGGATACCAGAGTGAAACATCAAGGCGGATATGGTCTTTTTGTTTCCACATGGAAAAGGAACGGTATCCAACATTATAATCTTTGGCGTGGGAAGTAGCTATTTGAAAAAACAAGACAAAAGCGAAAAGAAATAGGGGAAAGGAAATGTATTTAGATTTCAAGGTTGGCCTCTTTATGGAAAGAAAAGTTGTTTAGAAACACACCGTGACAATATAATATAGGCGAAAAGCGCTGACAAGAAAAATTATTCCTTATTTTTC
>CAYJFD010000092.1:0-1553 GCA_964369605.1 uncultured Muribaculaceae bacterium
TTGCGGGAACTTTGTATTTTTACCACCAAAGCGAAATGCAACGCTCCTTTGTCAGCACCAAAGTTATCCCTGCCAGCGAACTTTTACGCCTTCTTAAAAACAGTGCCATTATTTCCCCAAGGCTGCCCGTGAAAATCATGTCTGCGGACATGCTCGTTATCAACGGACCAAGTGCCTATTTACAACAAATTCAAGCGGCTATTTCCGCCTTTGAAAGGGCACAACTCACAAACTTCACCATGGAAGTGTTCCCATTGAAATACGCTTGGGCAGATGATATCACCGTCACCAGCATGGATACCCAAGTCACCATCCCCGGTGTGGCCACCATCTTACAAGCCATGGTTTCGGGTGCCAATATCACCGCCTCGGAAGTGACACAACTTCCCAGTTCGGTCAATCCCCTTTTGGGACAAGGTCTTAACGCAAGAGATCAAGTTCCCCAAGCTCCTCAAGCCACCACTCAGCAAGCGCTGAGCCAAGGGGGCGAAAACGTAAACCCAATCAGCATTATTGCCGACCCAAGGGTCAACGCGGTTATCATTACCGATGCCGCCTACAGAATGAATTACTATAAAAAAGTCATTGCCGATTTGGATAAGCCTGTGGAACTTGTGGAAATCCATGCGGCTATCGTAGATATCGACAGCAGTTATAACCGTAGTCTCGGCATTAATTTGCAAGGCTCTGTCGGCGGTGGAAACGTAACTACAGGCGGAAGTTCAGGCCAAGAAGGGAATTACAATCCATTGCAAAGCGCAGGACAAATTCTTTCCAGTGGTCTCAACCTTTCCACTCTCTATTCCTCGGGTGCAGATTTCTTCCTTGCACAAGTGGAAGCCTTGGAAGAAGACAACAACGCAAGAGTCCTCGGTAAACCTTCTGTTTTAACCATGGATAATATCCAAGCTACCCTAGAAAATACCAGTACTTATTATGTGGAAGTAGGCGGAAAGGATGTGGCCGATTTATTTAAGGTAGAAGCAGGCACAGTGCTTAAAGTCACTCCCCACATTATACACAACAATAATGGTACACAAAGCATTAAACTGGTGGTCAATGTGCAAGACGATCAAAGCGACGGCTCCACAAGCTCCACCGCTGTGGGCGCACTCCCCCCCATTAAACAAACAAAAATCAATACCCAGGCCATCGTAAATGAAGGACAAAGCCTTCTTATCGGCGGTTACTACTACGAGCAAGCCCAAGAGGGTGACAGCGGGGTTCCCGGTTTAAGAAAAATTCCTATCCTTGGAAACCTTTTCAAAACCAAAACAAAAGCCACGCAAAAAATGGAAAGGCTTATTCTTATCACACCACGTATTGTTCGCCTCGATGAAAAATATGAAATCCCTGCTCGGGTTGACGAGGCACGCTTTAGTCGCAGTCCCACCCAAAACGACTACGTGGAAAGAGTTCCGCAAGTGCAACAAACCTCAGGGTGTTCCAAAAGTCCTCGAGTGGAAGACGCCAATACTTTATAACTCACCGTTTAAAATAATAAAAGGAAAGCATGAGCGCACCTTCTCTTTATCTCTATATATTCTCAGGCC
>CAYJFD010000093.1:0-1543 GCA_964369605.1 uncultured Muribaculaceae bacterium
AAGTAGGGGCTATTATGCTTGAATGTACAGGCATGCAACCTTTCGGCCGTGCTATTCAACGTGAACTTGATTTGCCTGTTTACAGCTGGAGCACCTTGCTTGACTATGCATACTCTGTTGTAAGCCACAGAGATTTCTACGGTCACGTTTAATAGGGGCACCTTGGAACCCTTTTAAAAGGTGCTTCCTTTGTAACCACTTTTTAAAAAACAGCTAAAGGGGAAAACCAAGGACTTTGTCCTAGGTTTTCCCCTTTAGAATTCCCCTTTCCTTCCCTTTGCGTTCGCCGTTCGTTTCACTACGTTCAGCTATTTACCGATACAGAACTCTTCAAAGATAGCGTTAAAGGTTTCGTCCACGGAAGAGAGGCCTGTGATGCCTTCTAGGAATTGCGCACAGCTTGCCAGACGAACGGCGGTGATATCAGGTGGTAAAAAGTCGATTTCTTCGTCTAAAAGATTGAGTTCTTGCAGAGCGGAACGAAGAAGGCTTACTTGGCGACGGTTAGGGGCTATTTCACTTTGAGAAATATCTTGTCTGCTCAAGAGGTTTTGGGCAAAACTTGCCAATTCATCGATACTTTGAGTTTGGGAAGTATCTTTGAGCTCGTGCCTTGATTTTTCTTCGTTGTGCCCTTTGTGAGGGGCTTTTGCGCAAAGACAAAAAACAGGGCAAGACAAACGTTCTTGCAAAGCAAGACGGCTTTCTTGGGACAAGGGGGCTTCGTCTGCTTTATTCCAAAGGCAAATAACTTTGGTTTCAGGTTTGAGTAAAGCCAGTTCCGCTTGCATGCAGTTTGCTATTTTTGCGACAAATTCTGTACTGTTTTCCTGAGTGGATTCGGCTTCTTGCAAAAGTCTTTGTCCGTCAAATACCAGAAAAACCAAATCTGCCCTTTGCATCAGTTCCAAACTGCGATAAATCCCTTCAAGCTCGATGGGGCTGATGGCTTCGGTTGTTTTTGGGGCGGACTCCCCTGTTTCTTCGTTTTGCAAAAAGGCGCTTAAACGTTCCGCCATTTCAAAGTCCAAAGAAAAGCTTTCCGCTAGGTCATCAAATTGTCCGTCGGATAAAGAATTTTCTTGATTTTGTTCTTGATGCTCTTGAGCTTTTTGTAAAACTTGCGCAATTTCCCTTAATCCTGCGGTGTCTGTCAGGCGAATGGGGAGGCCGTTTAGGCTTGTGCTCTCCTCAAGGTAATCTCTGGTTGTGCCGGCTTCTGCGGTCACGATGGCACGCTTTCTGCCGAGAATGGCGTTCATAAGGCTTGACTTGCCAGCGTTCACCTGCCCTGCAAGCACCACCAAACAACCTTCTTGCCAAGGTTTTGCCCTATCGTAAGCCAAGATAAGTTCTTGAATGTCGGCGGACATAACCCCCACAAGGGCATGAAATTCGCCTGTGGGTAAACACTCCCCTTCTTCTTCGGGAAAATCAATGGCTAGGCAAAGGCGACGGCGGATATATTCCAACTGATCGCGCAAACCCTCGATTTTTCTGCCAAGCACCCCATGCAATTTGGCGGCGGCCAAACGGATACCCT
>CAYJFD010000094.1:0-1543 GCA_964369605.1 uncultured Muribaculaceae bacterium
TTTTTGTATCCATAATTTCACCGATAAAGAGGGTGTGTGTGCCGACTTCGTGGTGTTCCATCAGTTTGAGTTCTAAAACGACAGGGCATTCTTTGATATAGGGTGCATCTACATGCTCAGCGGACTCTACATGGAGATTACACTGCTTTATTTTGTCTTCATTAATGCCTGAAAAGATGCCGGCGTAGTCAACTTCCGCTAAAATACTTGAGTCGGGAATGTTGATAGTGAAGGCTTGGTGTTCTAAAATAGCTTTATGGGTTTCGCGTGCGCTTCTGACGGCTATAAGAAGTGCAGGAGGCTGAGCAGAGCAGATGGTAGCCCAAGCGACAGTCATAATATTGGGTTTTCGCTCGCTTTGTTCTTGGCTGTCGGCGCTTTGTGGGTTAGCCTTCATGTAGCTTCCGACAAGAAGGACGGGGGCAGGCAAAAGAAAATTTTGCGCGCCTATGGATTTGAAAGCAATATTTTTGTCTGCCATGTTTTCCTCTTATTTAGAACTTGTTTCTTTGCGTTGCTTTTCGGTAAGAACGGATAATGCCAAGATAGTTTGTGCATAGGTTGTGGAATAGTTATAACGTTTAATGACCTTTATTTTATCTTTTAATGTCATATTTTTCTTATTCCAGCCATGCTTGTAGAGATAATTGGCGGTGCTGACGATGGCGTCTGCCGGCTGGAATAGGTTAATGATGTTATCGTTATTGCCATCCACTGCAAATTTTGGGATATTACTTGGCATAAACTGACCGTAACCCAATGCCCCATAGACAGACGCCGGGGTTTTCATAGGGTCTATATTGTTTTCTCTGCAATAGAGGATAAGCGCTTTTAGCTCTGAAAATGACCAGTCGGACTTTTCTTTCATTTTTGTATGAATCCAATCTTTTTGTTCTTTTGCCAAAGGAAGTTTTTTGATATAGTCCGGAATTTGTTTCATATCGGTGGAATGACTCATACTGGCGAGATTGATGAGGGGGTTATGTTCTCCTAGGTAATCGCCATGTCTGGTTTCTACAAAGAGCAGTGCGGAAAGAACTTCCACGGGGATATTATATTTTTTTTGGGCGTAATCAAAGGCAGCTTTATTGGTTTCGATAAAGGTTTTGCATTGCTTTGCAATATCTTCGGTTACAAAGCCTTTATACCAAGGGCGGGGAATACCGGTGGGGTTTGGGGTTGTATCTTTTGGGGGAGGGGTAGTGGTGCTTGGTCTTTTGGGGCGGTTTTTTATTTTATAAAGCTCGGTAACTTTCATACCCATGGGTTTTTGAGAAAACTTTCCTTCAAGTTGTTGGAAATAAGTATCAACATCTTCTCCGGAAATGCCATCTGCTTTAAGCCTTTGGTAGAGGGGGAACCATTCGTTATCGGAACGCATTTCCCATGTTTCTACAATTTCTTTTTCGAGTTCTTGTTCAATGGTTATTTGAGGCTGTATTTCTGCAGAAGAAGAATCTTTACAAGCGGTCATGGTTAATGTAAGGGCGGCGAGAATGCCGGCTGATTTAATAAAAAACGTGTGCATAATAGTCTCGTTTGA
>CAYJFD010000095.1:0-1521 GCA_964369605.1 uncultured Muribaculaceae bacterium
ATAGCTGATACAGTAAAAGGAAGAATAGGGAAAAATCATGAATAATTCTGTCATTCGCGTAGGGCTCATTGGGGTTACTGGCTATACAGGTATGGAACTCACCCGCTTGCTAACCCAACACCCCTCCATGCGTCTTACTTTAGCCGCCTCTCGCTCCGAAGCAGGTAAAGAGCTTGGTAACCACTACCCCTTCCTACGCGGACTGCCCGGCGCAGAGGTCATTATCAGCGCGCCAGACACCACCAAAGCCGCCGAGCTTTGCGACATTGTCTTTTTAGCCGTGCCCCATAGCACTGCCATGACCATGGGCGCAGAATTGCTTGAAAAAGGCGTTAAAGTTGTGGACCTTTCCGCAGATTTCCGTCTGCGCGATGCCGATACCTATGAAGCATGGTATCATGTGCCCCACGTACAGCGTGAGGCTTTGCGCCAAGCCGTATACGGTTTACCAGAGCTGTATGCCGCAGAAATTGCCAAGGCTAAACTTATTGCCAACCCCGGTTGCTACCCTTCTTCTACCATTTTAGGCCTGTATGCCGCCCTTAAGCATGAACTTATCCACACAGAAGGCATTGTTATTGACGCAAAATCCGGCACCACCGGCGCAGGGCGTAAAGCCGCTGTGGGCTCGCTCTTTTGCGAAGTGTCCGACACCTTCAAAGCCTACAATCTAGGTAAGCACAGGCATACTCCGGAAATTGAACAAGAACTGGCCCTCATAGCGCAAAAAGATATGGTTGTTTCTTTTAATACCCATCTTTTGCCCATTAATCGCGGCATCTTGTCTACCATGTACGCCACCCTTGCCAAGCCCTTAAGCCTTGAAGAAGTGCATGCCATTTACAGCAAAACATGGGAACAAAGCCCTTGGATTCGCGTACTTCCACAAGGCGAACTACCCGAAACCAAGAATGTGCGCGGTACCATGTTCTGCGACATAGGTCTTGTGGTAGACCCACGCACGCAGCGTCTCATTGTGGTCAGTGCCATTGATAATGTCTGCCGTGGAGCTTCGGGCCAAGCCCTAGCCAATGCCAATATTATGATGGGTCTGCCCGTGCAAACAGGTCTTATGCTGGCACCCATGCTACCTTAATTTATTATGTAACGTTTTTCAGATTGGTGATAAAGTCTACTGGGGGAAAACCTGTTATGAACAAAAGGTTTTTCCCCAGTAGACTTTGTTACTACTCTAAAACTTTAGCCATAAGCAAAAGATTCTCTCTCCCCTGCCAAGACTCTTTTTATGAGGAAGTAAACATATGGATTTTTCTCGTGCCTTTAAAGACCCCGAAGCCTGTAAAGGTCTTCTGGAAAAACTCACTACCACTCTTGATGGCAAATCCATGCGCTTTATGGAAGTATGCGGCACTCATACCGTATCCATCTTCCACTCAGGCCTACGTGACCTTTTGCCAGAAAACATCGTCCATCTTTCCGGTCCGGGCTGTCCCGTCTGCGTCACGCATGATGCAGAAGTAGCCACCTTCTTAGCCCTTGCCGCCAGAGAAGATGTTATCC
>CAYJFD010000096.1:0-1511 GCA_964369605.1 uncultured Muribaculaceae bacterium
TGATGGATGAGATTTATACGATCAGTGAGCGCAACCCATATTCGCACCATACGATGGAGGCTGTAAGCGATGCATCAGCTGAGATTATGGAGATGTTTTTTGACCTACCACAGACACGTGCGACCTTTGCAGATAGGCAAGCACGCAAGCTTACACAGGCGAAGATTGACGCAAAGAATCAATTGGATGCGGTGCAAGAACAGAACAATGACCGTCTAGTGGCGTTGCGTGAACAGAACCGTAAAAATATACAACAGGTCATTGAACGAGAAAGAGAACGACGTGTGGGGGAAGTTGCACGTCTGAAAACACGGTACAACGAAAAGGATGCCAAGGGGCGTGAGGGCAAAAAGGCACGGGAACTGCGTGCGAAGATTGTGCGACACGTGAAGCCGTTGTCACGAAAGCTGTTAAATCCAACGGACAAGAACAATATACCGGATCAGTACCGTGGCATCATCGCAAAGGCGTTAGAGAGTATTGATCTATCAAGTCAATACACGATAGACCCGACTACGGGGAAGCGTGCAAAGAACATGGCGGGTGACCCTGTCAATCGAACGACGGCATTTCAAGAATTGCGCACAAAATATGCCGACATTTCCCGTGAATCGTACATGGTAAACGACCCTACACTGATCGGGAACGAGGAAGTGCCGGGGCTGTTTGGCGAAATGATTGCCATGGGTGATACAAAGCTTGCCGACATGACGACGGATCAACTTGAAACGGTGTGGCAGACAGTGCGAGCACTCGAACATGCAATACGAAACGCCGGGAGGACTTTGGCAAAAGGGAAGTACGAGCGATTGAGCGTTTGGGCAAACGACGTAAAGGAACAAACAAACGGACGCAAGACTTGGAAAACCATTGGCAAAAGGCGTGTGGGGCTTGATATGGAAACGCCGTTTACGTTTTTCAACCACTACGGCGAAGCCGGTAGGGAAATGTATCGGACATTGCGTAAAGCCCAAGATCTTGAAACAATGCGCAAAAAGGAGATTGAAAAGCTTGAACAGGATATTGCGAATAGTGATACCGCCCTTCGTTTGGAGCGGGAATATACCGAATTCACAACGGAGCGTGGGCAGACACTGACCCTTACAAAAGCACAGGTGATGGATCTATACCTTACGGCAAAACAAGAGGAAGGACTTGCACACTTGACGGGCGGTGGTATTGTACAACCGGAAATTAAGATTGGCACGAATGTTAAAGTTTCCGAGGGGATACAGGCAACGCTTTTGACCCAAGATGATGTTTTAGAGATCGTAGGGTCTTTGAGTGATGCGGAACGTACCATTGCCGATGGACTTCAAAAGATCGTCACGGGTCCACTGCAACAGTGGGGCAATGACGCTTCCATGGCAGTGTACGGCTATCGCAAATTCACAAACCCAAACTATTGGCGATTGAAAGTAGATGGATCGAGCATCCCCGTTACGATTGATAAGGGTCCGGACATGGCACGATCTTTAGCCAACATCGGCATGGCACAGGCACGGAAAAAG